>JAJDDM010000046.1 GCA_029260315.1 Phycisphaerales bacterium
CCCCGCCACCCCGATCCGCCCCTCGAACTCGCCCCGAGCAACGGCGAGGATTCCCCGCATCTCGCCCCGCGGGGCGGCGGCATCCTGCCGCCGACTCGGGCGTAGCCCGAGTTCTTGACGCCACAAGAACGGATAGTCGTACGCCTTCTCAGCAAGGCCCCGCCGAACAGAGTTTAGCTCCACATATGTGATGGTCTCACGGGTCTCTCTGTCCGAACGCATGACCCGATCGAAGTACTCCCGCTGCCAGATACGCCCGTGCGAGCGGCGCTTTGCATTGATCTGCATCGCTGAGTACGACTTGATGCTGTGCAAGAGCCTGGATAGGGAGCCGGGACAATCGCCCTCAACGAAACGAAAGACCATATGCACATGATCCGGCATGACCACACACAGGTGCAACCAGATGCGATCCTCGTGCCAGTGCTTGCACGCATCCAGAACGACCTGCCGCTCTGCGGGAGTGAGCGAGCCCTCATGCACCCGAAACGTCACGAAGTACGTCGCGTTGGGGACCTCCCAATGGGGCAGGTCGCCGGTTCGCTTCGGCCCTGCCGGGCCGAACGGCGGCAGGATGCTGCCGCCGCCCCGCTCGAATTGAACAGCGTGCCCTGCCGCCAACACCATCACACACACAAACCGCGCCCCCCGCTCCTCCGGCGAAACTCCCTCCAGCTCCCGAAGCATCCGCTCGTTGTTCAACCGATCACGCTCGTCGCGCGCCATCCCCGTCTCATCGCCATCCGTGCAATAGTGACTACTGATCACCCCCGGCCGCCCGCCCAATGCGTCAATCTCCAGCCCCGAGTCATCGGCCAGGCACATCCGCCCGGTCTGCCTCGCATACGACAGCGCCTTGATCGTCGCGTTGGCCTCGAACGTGTCGCCGGTCTCGTCCGGCTCTTGGAACGGCCCCTCTCCCGCGCCCTGCAGATCCTTGAGCCCGACCACCCGAAGGCCCAAACCCCCCAGGATCGCGCGCAGCTCCGCCACCTTGTGCGGGTTGCCCGTCGCGATCACCAGCTCGTCCATTGACCACTCTAGAAGCGGGCCCGCGTGCGCACGATGGCGTTCTGTCGCCCGCCATTTCGCGGCGCTCGCTCCTCACGCGATGCTCGATCGCGGCGTTCTCGCCTAGAGTCCCCCCATGCTCGCGGATATTCTCGAACGCCTCCACGTCGCCGACGACCCACGCATCGCCTCCATCGCCGACGCCGCCGAACGCCCCGGCGAGGTCATCAGCTCAAACCCGACAACCGCCGAACCGCTCGCCAGCGTCCGCCTCGACACCGCCGAGGATTACGAACGGATCGCGGAAACTGCGAGCAAGGCCTTCCGCGCCTGGCGACGCGTCCCCGGACCCGTCCGAGGCCAGGCCGTCCGCGCCATCGCCGATGAGCTCCGCAAGCACAAACAAGACCTCGGCGCACTGGTGACGATGGAAGTCGGCAAGATCCGCTCCGAGGGCGAGGGCGAGGTCCAGGAGACCATCGACATCGCCGACTTCGCCGTCGGCCTCAGCCGCCAGCTCTACGGCCTGACCATGCCCTCCGAGCGCGCAGACCACCGCATCGAAGAGCGCTGGCACCCGCTCGGGCCCGTCGGCGTCATCACCGCATTCAACTTCCCCAACGCCGTCTGGGGCTGGAACGCCATGATCGGCGCCGTCTGCGGCGACAGCATCATCTGGAAGCCCAGCCTCTACGCACCGCTCACCGCCATCGCCACCAACGCCATCTGCGCCCGCGTCCTCAAAGAGCTGGACCATCCCGACATCTTCCAGCTCGTCATCGGCACCGACGACGCCGTCGGCGAGCGCCTCGTCGCTGACAAACGCGTCCCGCTCATCAGCGCCACCGGCTCCTGCCGCATGGGACGGATCGTCAGCCAGAAGGTCGCCGCACGCCTCGGCAAGTGCCTGCTCGAGCTCGGCGGCAACAACGCCGTCATCTTCGAGCCCGACGCCAACCTCTCGCTGGCGATCCCCAGCACCGTCTTCGGCGCCGTCGGCACCGCCGGCCAGCGCTGCACGTCCACGCGCCGCCTGCTCTGCCACGAGTCCATCGCCGACGAGGTCGTCGAAAAGTTCGCCAAGGCCTACGAGCAGATCCGCCTCGGCGACCCGCTCGACGCCAGCACCCACGTCGGCCCGCTCATCCACGAGCACGCCGTCGAGCAGTTCCTCAGCGCCATGACCGAGGCCCAGGACCAGGGCGGCGAGCTGATCGTCGGCGGCGGGCGGGCCGAGGTCGAAGGCCTCAAGGGCCACTTCGTCCAACCCACCATCATCCGCGCACCCGCGGACAACAACCTGCCCATTGCTCTAGAAGAAACCTTCGCGCCGATCCTGTATGTCTTCACCTACAAGGATCTCGACGAGGCGATCGAGATGCACAACGGCGTCGACCAGGGCCTTTCCAGCGCGATCTTCAGTGAGTCCATGCGCGCCGCCGAGCGCTTCACCAGCGAGTCCGGCAGCGACTGCGGCCTGGCGTATGTCAACCTCGGCACCAGCGGCGCGGAAATAGGCGGCGCATTCGGCGGCGAGAAAGACACCGGCGGCGGCAGGGAGTCCGGCTCCGACGCATGGAAGGCCTACATGCGCCGCCAGACCGTCTCCATACACTCCGGCAGCACCATCCAACTGGCACAGGGGATCCGCTTTGACCAGTGAACCCGGCGTCCAACCCAAGGCCCAAAGAGGTCCGGGCGGCCAGCAGGATGTCGATGCGCTCGCCGTCGCCGCCGTCGCCGATATCACCAGCGGCATGACCGTCGGTCTCGGCACCGGCAGCACCGCCAAGCGAGGCATCCGCGCCCTCGCCGACCGCGTCCGCGAAGAAAACCTCGAGATCCGCTGCGTCAGCACCTCCGAGGGCTCAGAGTCCCTGGCACGCGAGCTCGGCCTGCGCCTCGAAGACTTCGCCGTCGTGGAGTCCGTCGACTATCTCTTCGACGGCGCTGACGAGGTCGACCGCGAGCTGCGCGTCCTCAAGGGCTCCGGCGGCGCCATGACCCGCGAGCGCATCGTCGCCTGGACCGCCGACCGCGTCGTCTACATGGTCGATGACAACAAGCTCGTCGACCACCTGGGCCAGAACAACACCCTCGGCATCGCCGTCATGGCCTTCGGCCTCGCCTCCATCCGCGCAAAGCTCCGCTCGCTCGGCCTCTGCGGCGTCTGCCGACGCACCATCAACGGCGACCTCTTCATCACCGACAACGGCAACCTCATCCTCGACGTCGGCCTCGCCGACGACGAGAACCTCGAGAAGCTCAACGAGGAACTCCACCACATCCCCGGCGTCATCGACCACGGCCTGTTCCTCACCGAGGCCGACGAGATCCTCGTCGGCAGAGGCGACACCGTCGAACGCCTCGTCCGCCAGTCCGACGACTAACCACGACCACGCCACTCAACGCCGCGAACTCCCAGAACCGTGCCACCGAGATGGCCGGCTCTGCGGCCTTCTCGGTGCTCCTCCACCCCGCAGCGATCCCCAGCAACTCCCGTTGCGCGCGAAAGGCCGGGAAAGTTCACGGCGTTGCGTGCCACTGGTGGCTCGCCCACCAGTGCAACCGTGCAACAACTCACCGACCCGCCGGGCTCCCGACTCCCTACTGCCCCTGCGCCAGCGAATACCCCCGCCGCCCGTCGAACTCCTTCAGCGGCTGGAAATCCACCACCGGGAACTTCTCGGCGATCTTGTTCATCAGCGCCACCACCGGCCCCTGGCCCATCTCCCGGCTCCGATCCCGCAGCTCGAACCGCACCCGCCAGTAATCCACGCACTCGGTGTAGATCGACCCGCTCGGCCAGAGCTGCGTGCCGCGATTCGACATCATCGTCAGCTCGAACGGCGTGTCCTCGCTCAGCCGCTTCATGTGCTGGGCGAGCTCCGTCGCCGCCAGCGTCGACTCGAGGTACAGGTCGGCCCCGACCGGGCGGCTGCGGACCTGCGTGAACGTCCGTATCAGCGTGTTCGTCGTCGGTCGCTCGGGGCGCTCCACGCTCGGCGAATCTTCCTCGGGCACCGCGACGCCGGGGTGCTCGCCGAGCCACTGCCCCAGCCGTTCGATGATCGCCTTCGCGAACGCCGACGTGCCGCTCGCCGTCGCACGGTCCCCGAAGTCGCCTGTATGCACCCCGTCCTCGAGCGTCTTCAAGAGCGCGTTCTCGATCGTCCCCGCCTGCTTGAGCATCCCCACATGGCGCAGCATCATCAGCCCGCTCAGCAGCAGACTCGTCGGGTTCGCCTTGTCCTGCCCGGCGATATCC
Organism: Phycisphaerales bacterium; assembly: GCA_029260315.1. Lineage (GTDB taxonomy): Bacteria > Planctomycetota > Phycisphaerae > Phycisphaerales > UBA1924 > S146-42. The sequence continues at coordinate 4,280 of JAJDDM010000046.1, forward strand.
GGCGCGGTCCCGTGCACGGCCTCGAAGATCGAGATGTGATTGCCGATGTTCGCGCTGGGCGCGAACCCGAGCCCGCCGACCAGCCCCGCCGCGAGATCGCTCACGATGTCGCCCTGCAGATTGGTCAGTACGACCATCTGATAATCCTGCGGCGCGAGCACGAGCTTCATGCACAGCGCATCGATGATCACGTCCTCGGTCGCGATATCCGGGAAGTCCTTGGCGATGACGTGGAACCGATCCAGGAACAGGCCATCGCTCATCTTCATGATGTTGGCCTTGTGACCGCAGTGGACCTTCTCAATCCCCAGCCGGCGCGCCAGCCTGAACGCCGCGCGATGCACCTGGTCGCTGCCCGGCGCGCTGATCAGCCGCTTGCACTCGACGACGTCGTTGGTCAGCCGGTGCTCGATCCCCCCATAAGTGTCCTCGATGTTCTCGCGAATCACATAGAAATCGACCGGCACCCCCGCCTTGGAGTACACCGTCTCCACCCCCGGCAGGCTCTGAAAATGCCGCACGTTCGCGAACGCGCCGTACATCTTCCGCAAACTCACGTTGATGCTCTTGCCGCCCCCGCCGATCGGCGTCCCCATCGGGCCCTTGTACAGCAGCCCCGTCTCTTCGATCGTCGCGATCGCCTCGTCGCTCATTCCCCGGCTGTCGCCCGCCGCGAACACCCGCTCGCCCATCTCGACCTCAAAGAACTCCAGGTGGTCCAGCACGCCCGCGGCGTCCAGCACGTCCATGCACGCGCGCGTGACCTCGGGGCCGATCCCGTCGCCGGGCGCAAGGGCTATGCGAAGCTTCGACACGATCAGCGTCCTTTCAGAAGGCTCCCGTCCACCACAATCGTCTCTATCCCACCCGCAGGCGAACCATAGACCGCTTCCGACGGCCCTTGCTCGCCGGAGCCGCCTTATCCCGTCGCCCGTCGCAGCCGGTCGTGGATCGCACGCCAGATCGCCGTGTTCTCGGGCGTAGACCCCTCGCTCGGCGGGCGCTCGATCAGGATCTCCTTAGCCCCCATCGCGTCGGCCTCGCGCAGCGCCGCGTAGAGCCGCCGGGCATATTCCGGCGCGTCCTGCGACATCGCGATCCCCCGGACTCCTTCCGGGACCCTGGAGATCGCAAGCAACACTGCGCCCTCGCCGATCTCTGACTCGTCGTCGATCAATCGCGCCGGCGTGCCGGGCGCGTAATGCCGCGCCATCAACCCCGGGCTCGCCAGCGCCCCGCCATCCGCATCCGCGATGCCGTCGACGACCTCGACCTCACAGCCCAGCACCCGCGCGATCTGCTCCGCCCCGACCATACCCCGGCGAAGCACCCGCACACGATCGCCCGTCAGATCCACCACCGTCGATTCGATCCCCCGCTGGCACGCACCCCCATCGAGCACCAAAACCTCATCACCCCACTGCGCCCGCACATGCTCGGCGGTCGTCGGCGAGACCATCCCCGACCGATTCGCGCTCGGCCCCACGATCGGACCGCCGAACCGCTCGATCAGCGCCAGCGCCATCGGATGCCCCGGCACCCGGATCGCTACCGTCGCCCCGCCACCCGCCACCACCGCCGGGATCGACTCCGCCCGCCCCACCACGATCGTGATCGGCCCCGGCCAAAATGCCCCCGCCAGCACCTCGCCCGCCGGGGGCCACACAGACGCACACGCCCGCGCCATCTCCACATCCGCGACGTGAACAATCAGCGGGTTGTTCGAAGGACGATCCTTGATCGCGTAGACCTTCGCGACCGCATCGGCATTGAGCGCATCGGCCCCAAGCCCATACACCGTCTCGGTCGGAAACCCAACGAGCCCGCCCTCGCGCAGCCGCCCCGCCGCGATCTCGATCTGGTCGGCCATCATGGGCGAATCCGCCGGCGCTCCCTCACGAACACATCGCAGTCAGGAAGGGCGTCTACCGCTCCTATCCTTAGTCTCCCCAAGCCTCATTCCGCGACAGCGTCCACAACTCGCTTAGCCCGCTGCCCACTGCCTTCTGCCCGCTGCCAACTGCCTACTTCTCCACCGCCGGCACCACAAACTCCACCCGATTCCGCTTCAGCGTCGTCCCCATCGCCTGGTGGCTCTCAGCGAGCGACACCGCGTAATCCACCAGCGCCTGGATCTCGTCGCGCTCGGCGTTCGACAGCCGCTCCTGCTGGTTCAACTCCGTCTCCAACTGCTCGATCGAGTACCCGCCCTGCAGATTCTCCTTGCGCACCTCCAGCACTCGAAGGTTCTCCGCCTGGGCGATCCGATTCAGCTTCTCCTGCTCGATCAGCTTGAAGTTCGTCTCCAGATTGTTCAACGAGTTCTTCACTTCCAGCAGCACCTGCTGGGTCGTGTTCTCGAAGCTGAGCACCGACTGCATCCGCTCCAGCGTCCGCCGGCGGAACACCGCCTCGCCCGCGCGATACCCGATCGGGATCTCATAAAACAGCCCGATGCTCGCGTCGAAGAACGTCCGGTCCAGCACCGTCGCTTCCGCCGTGCGAAAGTCGTCCTCCAAAGACTGGAATCGCGCCTGCACCCGCAGATCGAGCTGCGCCAGCCGCGCGTTCTCCGCCACCACCTGGCGGATCGTCGTGTCGTCGATCGACAGAATCGCCTGAGTAATCTCCGGCCGCTCGTCCAGCGCCGAGATCACCGCGTCGGCGAGCGAGAACTCGATCGGCTCGGCCAGCGGCAAATCCATCGGTAGAATCAGCACCTCCGAGGTCACCGGCAGATCCGGGCGATTGATCAGCGTCTTCAGCCGATCGCTGGCTACCCGCACCGCGTTGCGCGCCCGCCAAAGATCCGACTGGCGATCCCGCACGCGGGCCGCGGCGTTGGCGATCTGCGCCCGATTCACGTCGAAGTCCCGCCGAGCCTCCACCTGTCCCAGCACCGTCCGCCCGCGCTGCGTCAGCCGCTCGAGGATCATCAGGTCGTAGTACGCCCGCACGAGGTTCCAGTACGCCCGCTCGGTATCGGTCACGATCCGGTTCAGCTCGCTCTTCAGGTTCGCCACCGCCGCGCGCTCGGCGTTGCGCGCGATCCGCACCTGCGCCAGCGCCACGTTCGATCCGAAGTTCCGCAGCAGCGGCTGGTCATACTGCGCCGTCAGCGCCGCGCGATTCGCCGGGTTGGGCGTCAAGGACAAGCCCCGCTCGTCCGCGTCGTTGTACCCCAGCTCCTGCTGGAGCGTGAGCTGCCCGCCCGCGGTCGTCAGCCGACGGATCCCCGCCGTCCACGCCACGTCCGTCGTCCGACGAAAATCCCCGCCCAGCCCGAACCCAGCCGTCGAGCGGTCCACGATCGGCGTCTCGCTGTCCTGGTACTGGATGCTTGTGAAGAAGACCCAGTCGAACGCCGCCTCCGCCTCGGCAACCTCCGCCGCGTTGATCGAGGGCGACACCCGCGCAAACTGCACCTGGAGATTCTGATCCAGCGCCAGCCCCACCGCCTCCTCCAGCCCCAGCCCCACGACCTCGTGCGCCTCGCCGAAGAAGTTGCCCGCCATCGACAGCGACCCGAACGCCTCGGCGTACGAGTCCGGGCCCGCCATCGACATGATCTTGTCCTCGAACTCCCCGAGATCGAACTCCGCGATGAAGTCCTCTTGGGTCGTCTCCTGCACCGTGATCTGCCGCTGTGGCCGCTCGGTCGGCTCCAGCAGCTCCCGCCGAATCATGTCCGCGAGTGATCTGCGCAACGCCGGCTCTGCCGACGTATTCAGCGGGCTCACCTGACACCCGCCCAGGACGACGAGCAGCACGCCAAGCGGGGCCGACAAGAGGGCCAAACCTCGTGTTTGGTTCATCAAACGCTCCCTGAAACCTTGGCTCGTCGAGCCACGCCACGCCCGTTCGGTCCCTGCGGCGCAGGCTCCTGTCCGCTTTCGGCGGATGTCGGTTCGCGCCATCGCGGGCAAACCGCTACACTCCCCATGCTAGGGAGTCCGGGATCCGCCCGTTGGGAGGCTCCCGCGAGAAAAAAGCACGGAGGTTGGGCCATGGGCAGGATGCCACTCGGTCGTTTCTCGGGCAAGAGCCCGACGAATCTTTCAAAAATCTGCGCGACCCTCGGATGCGCCGCACTTGCCGCCTCGGCGAGCGCCCAGCAGCTTACCGTCACCCAGGCCGGGGCTCGCCTCCACGCCGGGCCCAGCGAACGCCTCTACACCATCCGCCAGCTCGAGCAGGGCGTGCGCCTCCAGCCCATCGGCGATCCCGTCTCCGGCATGCTCCCGGTCGCCTATCCCAAGAACCTCTCTGCCTACGTCCCGGCGTCCGCCGTCGAGCCCATCGACGACACCCGCCTGCGGGTCACCCGCGCCACCCGCCTCATCGCCCCCCACGCCTCCGAGGGCATTGAGGCAAGCTGGCGCTCGGCCCTCCAACGCCCCATGCGCCCGGGCAGCGAACTGACCATCACCGCCATCGTCCGCGCCGACGACCAGAGCAACAGCGGCCAGATCCTCGGCTACATGGTCCAGCCCCCGACCGGCGCCATCGCCTACATCCCCCAATCCGCCGTCAGCGCGGCCAACGCGCCCGCCACGCCCGAAACCGACACCTCCAACGAATCCATCGCCGAGGCCAGCGCAAACCTGATCGACCCCATGGTCCCGCCCACGCCCGCCGAGGGCACGCCGCAGCGCGACCTCGCCGCGAACGAGACGCCGACACCCCTCGAGCAGGCCCCGGCGACACCCCGCAGAGACCCCGTCGCCCTCGCGACCAACCAGCAGCCGGTCGTCATCGACCAGGGCGCAGACCGCACCGCCAACCCCGACGGATCCCTCACCCCCGCCCAACTCGAAGCGCTCTACCAGACCGCCCGCGCAAGCGAAGACTTCGAGCAGGAGCTCGACGCCCTGCTCAGCGAGCACCGGCGCACCCTCGCCGCGCTCCCCGGCGACCCGTTCAACCAGCGCATCCGCCAGCAACTCGACCAGCGCATCGCCTATCTCGAGATGCGCATCGCCTTCCGCGACGGCCCGGCCCGCGTCGCCGCCGAGCGCGACGGCGAGGCCAGCGTCGCAGAACGCATGGCCAAAAAGCTCGAGGAATACACCGCCGGGCGCGGCTACGCCCTCGTCGGCAAACTCGTCCCCAGCCGCATTTACGACGGCACCAACCTCCCCAAGCTCTACCGCCTGCGCTCCCCCGACGCCCTCGGCAGAACCCTCGGCTACGTCCGACCCGCCAAGACCGACCTCACGCCATACCTCAACAAGGTCGTCGGCATCTCCGGCAAGGTCGAATCCGGCCCCGGCGGCACAAAAATCGTCACCCCCATCCGCGTCGAAACCATCGACGACAAATAGTCGGTGCCGTGGTCTGAGCGAGTCTTCGAGCGAAGGCCACGTTCGTATGGTGGCGACTGCGCTCTCAGAACCGCAAGATCGACTCCCCCGATCCGCGCGCCACAATAACCCGTGCCGCCCACCTCCCCAACCCCCCTCCAAGCCGCCTCCGCCTGGTCCAGCGCCCGCTCCATCACCGACGCCACCGCCCGCGTCACCAGCTCCATCAACGCCCAGCTCGACACCACTCCCGACCTCGCCCTGGTCATCGCCACCGAGCTCTCCTCCACCGACCTCCGCCAGGCCCGCGACCAGATCCGCGCCGAACTCAACCCAAAGACCCTCCTCGGCACCACCGCCCCCGCCCTCATCGCCGCCGAGGGAACCCTCACCGAAACCCCCGCCATCGCCGTCCTCGCCCTCATCGGCGTCCACGCCCATCCCTTCACCCTCGACGCCCTCGAACAGCCCGGCGAGACCTTCCCCGCCTCGATCGACCACCTCGCCCAGATCACCGGCACCGCCGACGACACCCGCGCCACCATCGTCCTCGCGAACCCCAAGGGCATGGCGATCCAGGCCATGCTCCCCCGCCTCAACGCCTCGCGAGGCCTCGGCCGCACCCACCCCATCCTCGGCACCACCATCGAAGACGCCACCCTCCTGCTCAACGACGACACCATCCACCAGGGCCTCGTCGGCGTCACCCTCTCGGGCGACTTCCGCGTCGACGCCATCACCAGCCAAGGCGCAACCCCCGTCAGCGAGAACCTCGTCGTCACCCGCGCCAAAGGAAACCTCATCCAGGGCCTCGGGGGCCGACCCGCCCTCGAAGCCCTCGCCCGCGCCCACCAGGTCGCCGGCACCGACACCCCCCTCCTGCTCGCCCGCCTCATCGACGAGAACTCCCCCACCCGCGGGCGCGGCGACTACCTCATGCGCACCATCGTCGGCATGGACGAGCAATCCGGCTCCATCGCCGCCGACGAACTCATCCGCGCAGGCCAGACCGTTCGCTTCCACCGCGCCGACCGCGCCATGGGCGAGGCCGACCTCGCCATGCTCCTCGACGGCCACAAGCTCGACGGCCCCCCCGCCGCCGCACTCGCCTTCTCCGGCTCACTCCGCAAGATCCCCGACGGCGTCGTCCTCGCCCGCGCCTTCGCCCCCGCCAAGCCCGGTTCACACCGCTCCCGCAGCGGCCAGGAACTCGCCGGCGTCTCCCACACCCTCCCCATCCTCGGCCCCGCCGGCGCGGGCGAGATCGGCCCCATCCGATCCGTCAGCTACCTCCACCGCCAGAGCGCCGTCGTCGCCCTCTTCCGAGCGCCAGAGAAGAACATCAAACCACAAGAGCGCTGATCAGCAATCGCGGCCGCCGATGCGGCCACGCACGCGGCTCGCCTCTCGAAACAAGAAGTCAGAACAACTCCATCTGACCGCTCTGATCCGGCCGCCGAAAATGCGCTGTCGAGAGCGGTCGCACGTCGCGGTTCAGACCGTACCGCCGAGTAAACACGTCGAACGTCTGCGCGAGCTGCTCGACGATCGCCCCGCGCCCGCGACGCCGGTTCTCGTTCGCCTGATAGAGCTTCCCGCCACGCGCCTGCCGGATGAGCGACTCGACCTTCCGCGCCCGATCCGGATGCACCGATCGCTCCAGCCAATCGAGAAACAGGTCCTTGACCTGATACGGCAGCTTCAGAAGCACCCACGCAGCCCGCCGCGCCCCGGCCTCCGCAACGGCCTCCAGAATCCGAGGCATCTCCATGTCCGTCAAGCCCGGAATAATCGGCGCCACGTTGACCGAGACCGGAATACCCGCGTCCGACAGCTCGCGAATTGCCCGCAGCCGCGCCGTCGGCGCCGACGCCCGCGGCTCCAGCTTCTGGGCAAGCTCTCCGTCCAGCGTCACCAGCGTGATCGTCACCCGCCCCGCGTTCATCCCCGCCAGACGCGACCACAGGTCGATATCGCGCAATACCATCGCGCTCTTGGTCATCGTCGTCACCGGCTGCCCGCACTCGGCGAGCACCTCCAGACACCCGCGAGCAATCCGCATCGTGTGCTCGACGTGCTGGTACACGTCCGTGCTCGCCGACATCACGATCGGCTCGGGCCGCCAGTTCGGCGAGGCCAGTTCCTTCAGAAGCAGCCGCGGCGCATCGGGCTTGGCCACCAGCTTCGTCTCGAAGTCCAGCCCGCAACTGAACCCGAGATACTCGTGATACGGCCGCGCAAAACAGTAGATACACCCGTGCTCGCACCCCCGATACGGATTCAGCGTCCAATCGAACGGCACGTCAGCGGTCCGCGAGACCCGGTTGATGATCCGCCGCGTCCGATCGTGGAACACCTGCCGCTCGACCCGCTGCAACGAGCCGTCCTCACCCTCGCGCTCGACCCACTGGCGGTCGAGCTCCTCACCCAGCACATGCAGCCGGACCGTCTCGAAGCGATTCCCCGGGTTCAGCCCGGCCCCGCGTCGGTGGGCCGGACCCTTCTCGAGAGCATCCCGGTACGAGTAGTCGCTGCCCATACCAAACAGTATACGAACAACTGCCGCCCTGTCAAGCCGGTTGCCGAAATGCGCGCACACTTGCCGCATCGGCTCAGCAAACCATTTCCTGCAATGAGCTCCACCGTGCAAAGCTTCGATGAGAACCTTTTCTCAGCTATCCCGCGCCGCCTTCACAACCCCCCGGCACTCCCCGAACCCGATCCGCCGAAACCCCTCGCGCTCGCAGTACCCCTTGATGATGACCTCATCGCCATCGGCAAGGAACTTCCGCGTCTCCCCCGTCGGCAGCTCGATCGGCGTCCGCTGCGTCCCCGGCACCACCCTCGGCGGATTCGCAAAGGGATCCCCGTCCCACGTCAACTCCAGCAGACACCCGCGCTCCCCCCGCGTCGGCCCGCTGACCGTCCCGCTCGCCAGCAGATCCCCCGGCTGGAGATTGCACCCATTGGAAGTATGGTGCGCCACCATCTGCGCGATCGTCCAATACATGTCCTTGAACGACCCCTTGGAGAGACGCACCGGGCTCAAGCCCCGCTTGCGCATGTCCGCGCTGGTGAGGTAGACCTCGAGCGTGATGTCGACGCCGCCGCGCTCGCGGTTCGCGTCCGATTGCAGGTAGGGCAAAGGCCGCGGATCCCCCGCCGGGCGCTCATACGCCGGCGTGCGGAACGGTGCCAGCGCCTCCATCGTCACGATGTACGGCGACACCGTCGTCGCAAAGCTCTTGGCCAAAAACGGCCCCAGCGGCTGATACTCCCACTTCTGCATGTCCCGCGCCGACCAGTCATTGACCAGGCACATCCCCAGAATGTGATCCTCGGCGTCCTGGATTGAGACGGGCGAGCCGAGCTCGTTGCCGCGGCCGATGACAAGACCAACCTCCAACTCATAATCCAGCATCTTGCACGGCTCATGGGTAGGTCGGCTCTCCGAGCCGACACCGCCGTCCGTCGGCGCAAGCTGCCCCCAAGGCCGCACGATCTCCGCACCGCTGGGCACGATGCTCGACGCCCTGCCGTGATACGCGATCGGCATGTGCTTGTAGTTCGGCAGCAGCGGATTGTCCGGCCGGAACATGCTGCCGACGTTGGTGGCGTGGAATGCCGATGCGTAGAAATCGGTATAATCACTGATCTCGTGACGCACGAACTCGATGTCTCCAAGATCATATAGGAATCGCCATTCTTCATCGCGCTCAACCAACGGCTCTGCGCCCGTGCGAAGCAACTCCGAGAGACGACGTCGGAAAGCAGATCGTTGTGCAAGCTCGAGCTGTCCGAACTCGTAGACTGCGACGCTTGTCAAGCCGAATATCTCTTCGATACCGGGTAGCCCCTGCAGAGATCCTGCTGAGATTAACTTCGCGATATTCAGCACTTTGTCGCCAATTCGAACGCCCAGAACTTCATCGGCACCGGGCACTCGAACAATGCACATCGGCAAGTTCTGAATCGGAAAATCCGTCTCCGGGTCATTCGCGCTCTCGACCCACGACTCCAGCTTCGGATCATGCGTCTCATCGATCTCGTAGGCCATCGTCACTCCTTCACCCGCTCCGACGGGCCGCGCCCGTCAGGAAGCGGACTCCCTTGTCTACTGCTTCTTCAACCCTCGATTCGTCCATAGATCCCCGAGCCGAGAATCATGTGTCGATCGCCCGTCCAACCCACTCCCTCACGGTCGCGGCTCGTCAGAGCCAATCACAGTCAGGAAGGGCGTCTACCACGTCTACTCAATCTCTAACGCCTCATCCCGCCGCTGTTCTCCGACGCGCAAGGCTCCCTCAACAACAACCGCTCTTTCCAAACGCCCTCCCTCACGGTCGGGCCTGTGATCCGCGCCGACCTCGATCACCTGATCCGCCCCCACCGCAAACACCCGACCCCCCACCCCCGGCCGCACCGTCGCACACCCCGTGAACACCCCGAACGCCGGCAACACTCCCACGCGCTCGCTAAACAAAAAACACGCCGACCGCATCCCGCCGCGCCGACCATCGCGCCGCCGCATCGCCACCCCCGGATGCACATGCCCCGCCAGCGCCGGCCCGCGCTCGATCAACGCCGGATCATGATGCATCGCCACGCCGCCCAACTCCCACCCGGCCTCCACGACCCTAATCCCCAACTCCCCCGGCGGATCACACGCCTTCACATCGTGATTCCCCCGCACCAGCACGATCTCCACGCCACCATGCCGCCCGCGCCACACCCGCACCGCCGCCAGCGTCGTCGCCCCCCACGCCGCGCCGTCGTGCGCCAGATCCCCCAGCACGACCAGCCGCCTCGCCCCGAACCGCTCGATCAACGCAGACAACCGCCCCAGATCCGCCCCCGTCACCGCCTCCGGCACCGGCGAACCCCCAGCGCGAAAACTTGCCGGCTTCCCGAGATGCACATCCGCGACCAACAAAGTTCCGTGCTCTTCCCACCACACCGCACGCTCGGCGAGTAGCGTCAACGCGCACCCACACCACACAATCTCACACGCCCCGCTCGCAACCGCCTTCTCGCTCACGCCCGCACCTCCGTGCCGCGCTGCACATCCCGCTCCATCTTCACGAGCATCCGCTTCACCCGCTGCTCCCACGTCTCGCTGCTCACCGTCGTCGCCCGCATGCTCTCAGCAAACAGCGGGAACGCCAGCGGCGACACCGTCCGCGGCAGAACCATCACCAGCCTACGCCCCGCGCACCCCTCCAGCACCTCCAAGAGCCGCCGAAACTCGAGCTGACCCTCCACCACCTCCCGCCGAGCCTGCGCCAGCAGCAGATTCCCCGGATCGAACTCGCTGAAGACGTCGTAGAACATGTCACTCGACGCCTGCATGTGCCGCATCGGTTTGGCCTGCCCCGGAAACCCCTCGTGGGTCAGCCCCGCGATCCGCGCGATCTCCCGAAACTGCCGCCGAGCGATCTGGCTCTCGTCGATCGACGCGACCAGGTCCTCCGCCAGCCCCTCGACCGACAGCGCCTCGCGCCAGCCCGCCTCATCCAGTTCCAGATCCTCCTCACTCACCAGCTCGATGCCGTAGTCGTTCACCACCGCCGTGATCGACCGCTCCCTCCCCCGGCTCAGCCGCAGACACAGCACGGCGCCGAGCCCCTCGTGCGCCAGCCGCCCGCCAAAGGGAAACAGAAACGCATGATGCCCGTCCTTCGTGCGAATCGTCTCGATCAGCAGTTCGCCAACCCTCGGCAGCCGGCTCAGCTCCGCCTGCAACTCCAGCAGCGGGCGCACGCACTCCATCTCCGCGCCCTCGAACCGCCCCGCCGAGGCGTCGCTCAGCCGCTCGCGCATCGCCTCGGAAAGCTGCGTCGAAAGCGGCATCTTCCCCCCGTGCCACCTCGGCACCGTCGCGCTCCGCCCCCGCGCCTGCCGCACCGTCGCCGTCATCTCCCGAAGTCGCACCAGCTCCAGCACATGCCCCGCGAACACGAACCGCTCGCCGACGCGCACCTTGCCGATGAACGACTCCTCAATCGACCCCAGCACCCGCCCGTTTCCATACTTCACGCGCACCATCGCGTCCGAGACGATCGTCCCGATCCCAAGCCGATGCCGCGTCGCGATCCGCCGGCTCGCGACCTTCCACCGCCCCTCGTCCGCCGAGATCCGCGCATAGTCCGGATACGCCCCCAGCGTCTCGCCGCCCTTCTCCACGAAATCCATCGCCCAGCGCCACTCACGATCGCTCAGCTCGCGATAGCAGTAGCACGACCGCACCTCGCGCTCCAGCTCCGCTTCATCGAACCCCCCGCCCCCAACCGACCCGCCCATCGACGCCGTCACCAGGTGCTGGCTCAACACATCCAGCGGCTTGTCGATCACCCGGCGCTGCTCGATCTGCCCACCCACGATCGCCGCGCGCGCCGACGCGAACTCAATCAGCTCCAGCGCGTGCGCCGGCACGCACACGATCCGGCTCACCGCCCCTGGCTGGTGCCCGCTCCGCCCCGCCCGCTGCACCAGCCTCGCGACCCCCTTCGGACTGCCCACCTGCACCACCTGATCCACCGGCGAGAAATCCACCCCCAGATCCAGACTCGACGTACACACCACGCAGCGCAACGCCGAGTCTCGCTCGCGCAGCATCCGCTCAACCTCCTGGCGGATCTCCCGATCCAGCGACCCGTGATGCAGCGCGATCGCCCCCAGCAGGTCCGGCCGGGCCCGATTCAAATCCCGAAACCAGATCTCCGCCTGCGAGCGCGTGTTCGTGAACAGCAGCGTCGTCTGCGCCCGATCGATCAACTCGCCGACGCGATCGACCAGCTTCGTCCCCAGATGCCCCGCCCACGGGAACCGCTCGATCGCCCCCGGCAGCACCGTCTCTACAACGATTTCCTTCGGCGCGATCCCCCGCACCATCGCCGGCTCGGGCCCATCCACCCCCACCAGCGCCCGCGCCGCCTCCTCCAGATTCCCCAACGTCGCGCTCAACCCCCACGTCCGAGCCTCCGGCGCGATCGTCCGCAACCGGCTCAGCGCCAGCTCCGTCTGCACGCCGCGCTTGGTTCCGAGCAGCTCGTGCCACTCATCGACCACGACCGCCCGAAGCGACCGCATCGCCCGCGCGCTCTCCGGAAACGAAAGCAGGATCGTCAGACTCTCCGGCGTCGTCACCAGCACCGTCGGCAGCCGCGTCCTCTGCCGCGCCTTCACTGCGCTCGACGTATCCCCCGTCCGCTTCTCGACGCTCCACCCCAGCCCCATCTCCCCGATCGGCCCGCGCAGCGACTTCAGCGTGTCGTTCGCCAGCGCCCGCATCGGCGTGATCCACAGCACCCGCGCCGCCTCGACGTTCCCATTCCCGTGCCACCGACCACGGCTTTGCGCGGTTGGTGCTTCCTCGCCTGACGCCGGCAGGGAACACCAACCGCGCAAAGCAGCGGTGGGTGGCACGCCCTCCCCCAAAAACTCCAGCACCGCCCCGAACAACGCCGCCAGCGTCTTGCCCGTCCCCGTCGGCGCATGGATCAACCCGGACCGCCCCGCCAGATACGCCCCCCACGCCTCGCGCTGAAACGCAAACGGCGACCACCCCCGCTCCGCGAACCACTGTTCCAACGCGCCCGAATCCATCCGCCCATTGTTCGCCCACCGCGCCCATCACAGGCCCGACCGTGAGAAAGGGCGTCTACCCGTTCTCCCAGCCCTCCCAGGCCTCGTTGCTCCCAAGCGATGACCCATCGTCCAACGACGCGTCCATCACGACTCCCGCTGTTCGTGCTCGCTCTCTCTCTAATCCGCCATCTGCGTTCTGCGCTCTCGCTATCGTCTTCCAATGCCAGACCCCGCCGCGACCGCCCGCGCCGCCTTCATCGCCGCCTTCCACCGAGAACCCACCGCCGGCGCCCTCGCCCCCGCCCGCGTCAACCTCCTCGGCGACCACACCGACTACAACGCCGGCCTCGCCATCCCCATCGCGATCGATCGCACATGCGCCTGCTGGGTCGCGACCGCCGATGACCCGATCATTCGCGCATTCGCGATCGACAAGGACGGGACGGCCACCTGCCCGACAGGCCGCTCCAACGCACTCGAGCTGCGCAACCAACTCGCCCCATGGGCGAGGCTCGCGTGCGGCGCCGCGGCGATCACGCTCGATTACCTCAAACAATCCCGCGGCGTTCATCTCGCGTTCTCCTCCGATATCCCGCCAGGCAGCGGCCTCTCCTCCAGCGCCGCCATCTGCATCAGCATCGCCACCGCCATCGAATCCGCGTGCAACACCACCATTGACCCACTCACCCTCGCCCGCCTCTGCCAACGAACCGAGCACGAGTTCGCCCATACCCCCTGCGGCCTGCTCGACCAGCTCGCCATCCTCCACGCCCGCGAACACTGCGCCCTGCGCATCAACTTCGCCGACCTCACCCTCGAGCACGTCCCTATCCCCCCCGCCGCCCGCTTCTGCCTCATCGACACCAACACCACCCACGACAACGCCTCCGGCGAGTACGCCGCGCGCCGCCGGGCCTGCGAATCCCTCGCCCGCGAGCTCAACCTCCCCAGCGTCAGCGCCATCGACCCCGATCGCATCAACCACGAGTGCGCGCACAACGACGACCATCGCTGGCGTCTCGCCCGTCATGTGGTTACCGAGAACGCCCGCGTCGACGCCTTCGCCGAAGCCCTCGCCGCCGCCGACCTCCCCCGCGCTGGCGAGATCATGAATGAGAGCCACGCCTCGCTCGCCAACGACTACAACGTCTCCCTCCCTGCCATCGACACCCTCGCCGAGCGCGTCCGCAACACCCCCGGCGTCCTCGGCTGCCGCCTCACCGGCGCAGGCCTCGGCGGCTCCCTCGTCGCCCTCACCGACGCCCCCGACACCATCCACACCCTCGCCCAACTCGCCCCGGCAAAGCGAATCACGCCAGGAACCGGACGCCAAACTCTTTCATAGTTTCTCTGTGGTGAGAACTCCTACGAAATCGCGACGCCCGATCAGAATGGATAGCCCGCGCTGCGCGCCCCACGCTCCTACCTCGCTCGCGCTTCGGGCTCGTATCGATCAAAGTCGTCGAGACGGATCGATCGGCTAGTTCCCGCGATGCCCGCTGACCGACGCGCTCTTGAGATTGAACCGGATCGACTGGAACGCCCCGCGGTCGGGCCCCTGCGGGAACACCGCCCAGCCCCAGAACCCCGGCGCGTTGCTCGCGCTGTACGACCGCACCGTCGTCGGCGGGAAGAAGTGGAACGTGAACGGCACGATGCTGTCCAGCTCGTCGTTGGTCCCGAAAAACTTCTGCGGGCGCTCCATGAAGTTGCGAGGCATGCGGTTGCCCCCCGCCTCGCGCATCCGCGCCGGGTCGACGGGGATCCACGTTACCGTCCCGTCGCGCTCGTCGTACAGCGCGAACTCGACCCACGCCCGCAGCTCCTCGTCGGCGTTGCCGCGCAGGATGCCCTCGAGCTCCTCCTCGTCCTCGTCCTCGATGCCGTACCCGCACACGATCCGCGCCGGCAGCCCCACCTCGCGATAGACCGCGCACAGCAGCATCGCCATGTCGAACTGCGAGCCGCGCCGGCGCTTGGCCGTCGTCACGGGCGCCTGGAGCTGCACGCCCTCGAACATCTCGGACGATCCGCCGCGCTGCGGGAACGCAAGGCCCTGCCCGGTCACCTGCACATGCTGCATGACGTTCCCGGCGAGCCACTTGGCAAGCTCCACCGGCTTGATCGTCTTGGGATCGTTGCCGTCGGTCCATCGCTTGATCAGATCCTGGATCGGCGCGATGTCGTACGGCCCCTGCATGGGGTCGTAATCCAGATATGGGATCTGCACGAACGTTGACTTCAGGACATCGGGAAAGTCCTTCTGGGGCCACTCGACCTCCATCGCCTCGGCCTCATGGAACATCGTCTCGTAGCTCGTCACGGTCATGGACGTGCTCAGCTCCATCTCGCGAGCGACGTACTTCTCGCCCTTGGGCGCCTCGACGATCCACACGCCGTAGCTCGCGCCCGCGGGAAAATCGTCCTCCATCTTGAACCGGGTCTTGATGTCGCGATCGTCGAACTCGACCGTGCCCGTCGCCTTCTTCGTCTCGTGGCTGGAGCTTCTCATCGCCATCGGGAAGACGATGAACGCCTGGCTGATGTTCCAGCGATCGATCTCCAGGGCCTGCTTCTGGCCGCGCTGGCGGCTGTTGTCCCACGCCTGGATCCGTACCTCGCCGTCGAGAATCCGCGTCTTGGGGTTCTTCTGCTCCAGATAGCGGGTGTTGGGCTGCCCGGCACGCTGGGCGCTGGCAACGCACCCCAGCGCGATCGTCGAGATCAGGCAGGTCAGGACGTGACGCGAGCGGATGGTGGGCATTTGATTCTCCTGTCACGAGGGTACGCGCACGGGCATCGCCCGGGCTCCCCCCCTCCTATACGACGCCCCCGCCCCCCGGGGGTTCCGCTGGGTTCAGAATCGGCTTGAGCAGCCGGGATCGGAGCATCGTGAGCGACACACGCACGGAAAAGGACTCGATGGGCGAGGTGCAGGTCCCCAGGGACGTGCTCTACGGCGCGAGCACGCAGCGGGCGGTCCTGAACTTCCCCGTTTCCGGCCGCCCCGTCCCGATGGCCGTCATCCGCGCCTACGCCATCCTCAAAAGCGCCTGCGCCAAGGTCAACCAGGACCTCGGCGACCTCAACAACGAACGCGCAAAGCAAATCCAGGACGCCTGCGAGAAGATCCTCGACGGGCTCGCCGACCAGGGCGGACTCCCCCGCCACTTTCCCGTCGACGTCTTCCAGACCGGCTCGGGCACCAGCACCAACATGAACGTCAACGAGGTCATCGCCAACCTCGTCTGCCAGGCCCGCGGCGCGCCCATCGGCTCATCCAAGAACCAGTCCTACCTCGACGCCGGCGGCGTCCACCCCAACAACCACGTCAACATGGGCCAGAGCTCCAACGACACCTTCCCCACCGCGATGCATCTCGCCTGCGCCCTCGCCCTCAAGGACGACCTCGACCCCGCCCTCGCCAGGCTCCAGAGCAAGCTCGGCGAGCTCGCCAAGAGTTTCGACGACATCGTCAAGATCGGCCGCACCCACCTCCAGGACGCGACCCCCATCCGCCTCGGCCAGGAGTTCAGCGGCTACGCAAGCCAGATCACCCACGCCCGCGATCGCCTCCATCGCGCCCAGTCCCAGCTCGCCGAGCTCGCCCTCGGCGGCACCGCCGTCGGCACCGGCCTCAACACCCGCCCCGACTTCGGCCACCGCGTCGCCCAGGAACTCGCCAAGACCACCGCCCTCGAGCTCCGCGAGGCCGACAACCACTTCGAGGCCCAGCACGCCAAGGACGCCGTCGTCGAGACCTCGGCCCACCTGCGCACCATCGCCATCAGCCTCTCCAAAATCGCCAACGACATCCGCTGGATGGGCTCCGGCCCGCGCTGCGGCATCGGCGAGCTCAAAATCCCCGCCGTCCAGCCCGGCTCCTCCATCATGCCCGGCAAGGTCAACCCCGTCATCTGCGAGGCCGCCATCATGGTCTCCTGCAAGGTCGTCGGCAACGACGCGACGGTCGCCGCGGCTGGGCTCGGCGGCGTCGGCAGCATCCTCGACCTCGCCGTCGCCATGCCCGTCATGGCAGAGGCCGTCCTCGACTCGATCGACATCCTCGCGGGCGCGAGCAACATGTTTACGGACAACCTGCTCGACGGCTTGGAGGCCGACGCCGAGCGCTGCAAGAGCCTGATCGAGGGCTCGCTGGCGATGGTCACGAGCCTCGTGCCGGTGATCGGCTACGACCTCAGCGCAAGAATCGCCTACCAGGCGTTCGACGAGGGCAAGACCGTCCGCGAGATCCTCAACGAGTCAGATATCAAAACGATCAAGGGCGAGCCGCTGACCAAAGAGATGATCGACGAGATGCTGGACCCGATGTCAATGACCGAGCCGCGCGAGTAACGCGGCGCCGCACTCAGAGGCCCTGGCGCAAGCCTGGGCTCGGTCCCATCCGATCGTGCCGTGGTATGAGCGAGTCTTCGAGCGCATGCCACGCCGAGCGTGCAATCGCGCCCGAACACCGTGCCACCAACCGCTGCTCTGAGCGGTTGGTGATGCGAGTGCCGTTTCAACACCCGCGCACAGATGAACATCGTGCCCGCAACGCATAGCCGCGCAAAGCCGCGGCCATGCCACCCGCCGCGGGGACAACGCGGTGTCGTACTCAGAGGCCCTGGCGCAAGCCTGGGCTCGGTCCCATCCGATCGTGCCGTGGTATGAGCGAGTCATCGAGCGAATGCCACGCCGAACGCCCGACCACGCAAGAATACCGTGCCACCAACCGCTGCTCTGAGCGGTTGGTGCCAGACTCTCACGACACGTCGATTCCCGAGATTCCTCGGCCGATCGCACCGATCGCCTAAAGCGGCGGTCTATGACACGGGTCGCACGATGACCGTCTACTGATCGACCTCAAACCACGCCCTGAACACCGACACCTGCGGCGTCTTGCTCCCCCACTTGATCGCCACGTTCGACATCGTGAACGGCTCATTGGCCAGTTCGAACCGCTCGGCGCTCACCTCGATCTCGATGCTGTTCGGATCCAGACCCTCGAACTCGATCTGCTCCTCAGCCGACGCGCGCAACGCCGCGTCGTACTCCGCCAGGATCCGATTCTCGAGCATCGACTCCAACTCGCCATGGCTCTGATCGGTGAACCGAGCGGTGATATCCCGTCCCGCCGCAAAGTCCGCCCATGTGCCCGAAACCAGCTCGAGTTCCATCCGCTGTTTCACCTCGAACGGAGTCCCCTCTTCGCTGAGATAGTTGTGCTCCATGAGCACGAAGTACCGGTCCCCCTGCTTTCGCAGGCGCAATCGGTCGTACTCACCCGCCGACGCATCGGGCAGAGAGTTGTCGGTCTCCGACTCCGTGAACGTGTCGCCCTCGGAGGTCCGCCAGGTCAACTTATAGTCGAATCGGCTGCTGGCGATCTCATAGTTCACGCCATCGAGGCTCACATACTGCTCGTCGTAGGACTCGATGACCTCCTCGTGCTCGATCCACCAGGTCTGCGTGCCGCCGCCCATCGGCTCGCAACCGCCGAGCGCCAGCGCCGCCGCGACCATTGCTCCCCACGACCGCACCAACGACGAACCAAACTTCATCACCCGCATCCGAGCGCCTCCCATGGAAAGGCCCCAGACTAACCATCCGTGCGAGCGAACGCAACAACACTTCGAACTCTGAGCTTCGACACAAAAGTGTGCCCGTGGCGGCTCATTCGCCCAACAAATGAGCCAGGCGATCCAGATCCACATTCCCCCCCGACAAAATCACCCCAACCCGCGTCCCCGCGATCTCATTTCCCCGCTCTCTCGCCACCGCCTCCAACCCCGCAAGCCCCAACCCCCCCGTCGGCTCGATCACCTGCTTCAGCGACCCCATCACCACCCGCATCGCCTCGACCAACGCCGCATCCGGCACGCACAGCATCTCGTCCACATGCTGCAACACCATCGGGAACGTGTACTTGCCCAGATACGGCGTCCTCGCCCCATCGGCGATCGTCTCCGGATTCTCCACCGTGTGCAGCGTCCTAGTCTCAAAGCTCCGGCACGCATCGTCGGCAGCCTCGGGCTCCACCCCTACCACCCGGCAAAGCGGGCTCATCGTCTCGGCGCAGATCGCGCTGCCGCTGAGCAGCCCCCCGCCGCCGCAGCAGACGAACAGCCAGTCCAGCTCGCCGACGTCCTCGAACAGCTCCATCGCCGCGGTCCCCTGCCCGGCGATGATGTTCGGATGGTCGTACGGCGGGATCAGACACATCCCCCGCTCCTCAATAATCTGCCTGGCCAGATCCTCGCGCGTGATCCGCTCGCGCTCGTACTGCACGACCTCGCTTCCCTCTGGCGCACGCTCCAACCGCCGACGCACCGCCTCGAGCTTCACCCTCGGCGCATCGCTCGGCATGATGATCGTCGCCCGCACGCCGAGAAGCCCCGCCGCCAGCGCCATCGCCTGGGCGTGGTTCCCGCTGCTGAAGGTGATCACGCCGGCCTCGCGCTGCGCTCCGCTGAGCAGGCTCATCGCGTTGAACGCTCCTCGGAACTTGAACGCCCCGGTCCGCTGCAAGTTCTCGCACTTGAAGAAGACCTCGGCGTCGAACCACTCGTTGATCGTCTCCTCAGCAAGCACCGGCGTGCGATGATGCACCCCCCGCAGACGCTCCGCCGCCACGCGGATCTCCCGATAACTCACGGCACGGGCGAGCGACATGTCGGGCGTTTCGGACAACGGGGGCGATCCTAGCGGCAGGAGCCTGGGCAATCGATCCGGAGCAGACAACCACCTATCGGTTCGATCGCGCCGCCACCCTCTCGCGACCACATTCTCATTACCGCCCAAACGAAAGCCGCCGGCCCGCGATTCGCGAGCCGGCGGCGCTGAATATGTCATCCGTAGGTGATGACCGGGGCTGCGCCAACGGCAAACCCGTCGGCGTGCCGCCTATCTCGGGCACAGCCCCCGTGCACAGTCAACCTGATTCACTAGATCACCTCCTTACGCAGAGCCCTGCCCAGCCGTCGCGGTCGTTGCCCACCGCCGCCGGGCTCCATTCCCCGGGCCGTCACCCGGGGCACATCGCCCACAAGGCCGATCCCGCAGGACCGGCCCTCCGGTCGTCGCGCCCCCGCTCGGGCGGCCCGCAGCGGGTTCTCCGCCGGGCCTCATCCCCGCGCTGGTCGCGCGATGGAAGTATATCGAACACCGCACACACCCCGCAAGAGAAACTCCCGGAAAATCGCGCGGTATCGCGGCCCGCCGACCCCTCCACCAGCATCGCCGACGCCGGACCTAACCTAACCCCTGTGGATCCGAACGTCACTCCCGCACACGCCCGCGAGGTCGCCGTCGGCCTCATCAGGACACTCCGCGACGCGGGCCACGTTGCCTATCTCGCCGGCGGCTGCGTCCGCGACGAACTTCTCGGCGAGCACCCCAAGGACTACGATGTCGCCACCGACGCAACCCCCGATCGCGTCCAGAGCCTCTTCCGCCGAACCCAGTCCGTCGGCGCGAGCTTCGGCGTCATGCTCGTCCACCAGGACGGCGTCACCGTGGAGGTCGCGACTTTTCGACGGGACGGCCCCTACACCGACGCCCGCCGACCAGACCACGTCGAGTTTGCCGACGCCGAGGGCGACGCCCGCCGGCGCGACTTCACCATCAACGCCCTCTTCCTCGACCCGCTCGACGCCCAGTCCGGCACATCCAACGGATCGCAGCCCGACGACGCCGCAAGCAAGGGCACACTCACAACCAGCGCCGGGCGCGTCATCGACTACGTCGGCGGCCTACAGGACCTGAAAAACAAGACCATCCGCGCCGTCGGCGACCCCGACGCTCGCCTGCGCGAGGACCACTTGCGCGCCCTGCGGGCCGTCCGCTTCGCCTCCCGCCTCGGCTTCACTATCGACGACGCCACCGCCGAGGCCATCCAGCGCCACGCAACGGAACTCAAGGGCGTCAGCCGCGAACGTGTCGGCGACGAGATCCGGCGCATGATCACCCACCCCTCCCGCGCCCTCGCCGCCTGGACGCTCCAATACCTGGGCCTCGACGAGCCAATCTTCGCCAAGGCGACGACCAGCGCTCCCAAACACCTCGGGCGGCTCGACGACGCCGCCCCCTACCCGACCTGCCTCGCCGCCTGGGCGATCGATCGCGGCTCGGTTGTCGAAGCCACCCAGATCGCCGGGCTCGTCGCCCACTGGCGCACCGCCCTCTGCCTGAGCAATGAAGAACGCGACGCGCTCAAGAGCACGCTCATCGGCACCGGCGTGCTCCTGCGCGAGTTTTCAACCCTCGGCGTCGCCGCCCAGAAACGGGCCGCCGCCTCGGACTGGTTCCACGAGGCCCTGCGCCTCGTCGCCGCCGAATCTCCGGAGTCGATGGTCCGAATTCATCGCCGAGTCGTCCAGCTCGTCGGCACGCCGTCCGGACTCTCACCCATTCCCCTCCTCACCGGCGATGATCTGATTCTGTCAGGGTTTCGGGCCGGCCCCGCCTTCCAACCCATCCTCGACGGCGTCTACGATGCCCAGCTCGAGGACAAGATCACCACCAAGGAACAAGCCCTGGCCCTCGCCCGGGAACTCGCGGGCGACTCGGGCGTCTAAACCGGCTGTCCGGAGGGGTCTTGTGGGACGGGCGCCAGCATCTCAAATCGCCCGCCTCAGGACGCCACCGGGACAATATAATCAACTGGGTCCAAGTTCGGGCCCATCGCGACGCCCCAGGGGCGGGTGTTGAACCGTCCCCCCCGGCGTGCGAACAGACAGATGGTCGGATTCAGCGGGGTTTTTGCTCGCCCTTACCGGGGATCCCGAACGGTCCGGCAGGGCACGTGAATGAGAAAAGGACGAATGATGCTCCACGCAAAGTCGCTCGCAGTCGCCACCGGCCTGCTGCTCGGATTCGGCGCAGCCATGCCGATGCCCATAGCCTCGGCGGGCGTCCCGGCGTTCAATCTCGCCGACGAGTTCAATCTCGCCGAAGATGAGATGGACAGGATCACCTTCCGCGACGGCAAGGTCGTCGAGGGCATCATCCTCGAGGAAACCCCCACGATCCTGCGCGTCAAGGTCGTCAGCTACGGCATCGAGGCCGTCACCACCTACAACCGCAGCAACGTGCTCGCGATCAAGCGCGGCACCCGCACCGACGCCGGCGAGACCGAGGCCGTCGAGGAGCCGACCGAGACCGCCGCCGCCGAGACCAAGCGCGAGCAGCCGATGAGCGCCGCGGACCACCGCGTCTATCACATCAAGCTCGACGGCAGGTTCGGCAAAGAGATCACCCAGACCCCGCTGCGCGACGCCCTCGAAGACGCCGCCAAGAACAACGCCGACTACGTCATCATCGAGATCGAGAACGAGTGGAAGATCAGCGCGCTGCGTGAGCTGCCCGACGAGGCCGCGGCGTTCGATCAGCTCTTCCGCGCCGAGTCCATGCACCCGCTGCTGAATCCCAACGGCGAGCTGCCGCAGATCTACGCCGGCAAGGAGCTTCCCACCATCGTCTTCTGGGTCAAGAAGGCCATGGGCGGCGCGACCTTCCTCCCCCTGATCTGCCCGGAGATCTACTTCCATGAAGACGGCAAGATGGGGGGCATCGGAAATCTCGGCGACCTGTTCGGCTCCACCGGCGACGAGGTCGTTCGCGACAAGCAGAAGTCGCTGCGATTCGGGCACGCCGAGGGCATCGCCATCATCGGCGGCTACC
Organism: Phycisphaerales bacterium; assembly: GCA_029260315.1. GTDB lineage: Bacteria > Planctomycetota > Phycisphaerae > Phycisphaerales > UBA1924 > S146-42. The sequence goes on from JAJDDM010000046.1 coordinate 26,854, forward strand.
CCACCGAACTCATCCACGCCATGGCCGACCGGCGCGAGGTCTACAGCTACCGCATCAACGGCGGCAGGGTCGAGTTCCGCAACGACTGGCCCGACCCGAGCGAGGGCTGGCGTCTGCTCACCGATGACGGCGAGGGCGCGAATCAGGACACGATCCAGCAACTCGCCCGAAGCCAGGGCGACGACACGCTGACGCTCGACTCAAAGCTCGCCCAGACCCTCCAGGTCTCCAAGGGCACGGTCAACACGCTCGACGCCCTGATCTTCGCGCTGGGCCTCAGCCGCAACTCGGTGATGGTCGAGGGCAACAGCGAGCGGATCATGGACCGCTGGGAGAGCGGGCTGGCGACCGCCGAGCGCCGCCTCGTCCAGCTCTGGCGCGAGTACAACGAGGTCCAGGTGCAGGGCCAGACCGCCCGCGAGCGCAACGCCGACCGCGGCCGCCAGATCCGCAAGCTCGAGGACATGATCAAGCTGTTCAAGCGGTACGAGGAGGCCGTCAGCTCGCGTGAGCTGCGCATCCCGGGCGAGGCGGACCTGCGCATTATCATCGAGCGGATCCGCCTCGAAATGATCCGCGATCGTTGAGCAAGGAATCCCGAAACACACCGACCCCGAAACACACAGATTAAAGAACCGACGAGTCTTCGCGCCCAGGAGCACGACATGAAACTGATCAACAGAATCGCACGCAGCATCACGACCCTCGCCATCGCAGGCGTGATCGGCGCGGGCGCACTGCTCACCGCGAGCGACGCGCCGGCCATCGACAAGATCCACCTCAAGGACGGCCGCGTCGTCGAGGGTGAGATCAAACAGGACCTCGACGGGTACCTCTGGGTGCTCACCAAGGTCGGCGGCGTCGACACCGAGGTCATCTACGAGCCCAAGGACATCCTCAAGGTCGAACGCGACGCCGGCAACGCCACGGACGCACCCAAGGAGCCCGCTCGCGTCGCCTCCAAGCCCAAGAACGAGACCAAGGCGCGCGACGCCAACGTCACCCGCGCCGCCGTGCTCAGCCTCGGCGACCACCGCGCCGGCAAGGACACCGTCGGCATCTACATGACCGCAGAGAGCATCCGCCAGGCCATCCCCATGCTCGAGAAAGAGCTGGGCACCGACGGCACCGGCATCCTCGTCCTGCGCATCAGCTCCGGCGGCGGGCTCCTCCTGGAGATCCAACGCCTCAGCGATGTCATCGAATACGAGCTCAAGCCACGCTTCCGCGTCGTCTCCTGGATCGACAGCGCCATCTCCGCCGCCGCCATGACCTCCCACGCCGTCGAGGAGATCTACTTCACCAGCGGCGGGCACTACGGCGCCTGCACCGGCTGGAGCGGCGCGCTCCAGGCTGTCCAAGGTCGCGGCCTCGAAGAGGTCCTGTTCATGATGGAGAAGATCTCCGATCGAGGCGGGTACGCCCACGAGATCATGCGAGCCATGCAGATCAACGAGCCCCTGAGCTGCTCGATCGACGAGTTCGGGAACGTCACATGGGACCAGTCCACCGACGGCGAGCACCTCGTCAACGAGGGCGACAAGATCCTCACCTTCAACTCCCAGAACGCCCTCAAGTTCGGCTTCTCCAAGGGCACCGCCGACACCATCGACGAACTCGCCCGCGCCATGAACGTCCCCGAGATCGAGTGGGTCGGCGAGTACGTCCAGGGCATCCCCTACCCCGTCTCCGAGGCCGAGCAGTTCATGCGAGACTTCCGCGACCGCGTCAAGAAGGACGAGGATCGCACGAACGAGTACTTCGACCGATACTTCAGCGCTCTCGGCACCGCCCAGGGAGTGCCCCGTGAGGAGCGCGGCCCGTTCCTGAACAAGGCCCGTCAGGCCCTTAAGCTCCTCCAACGCATGGTCAAGAACAACCCCAACTTCGCCCTGCTTATCTTCAACATGGAGACCATGGAAGAGTTCGACGAGTGGGTCCGCGAGCAGGAGCGGATCATCCGCGAACTCGGCAAATAGAACCATCCAGACTCTTGGAAACCGAGGGCCCGGGCATCGCTGCCCGGGCCCTCTTTCTCTTCAGTCCCTCGCCCCGTCAATCTCGCCCCACCCCGCACGCGCCACCGACTACCATCGCCGAAGGAGGCCCCATGGCGATCACCGACTTCGTGCCCACAACCATCGACGCCGCCGACTGGAGCGAGCTCGAGCCGATGCTCGACGACCTGCGCACCCGCGAGATCAACTCCGCGGCGGAGTTCGAGCAGTGGCTCATCGACCGCAGCGAACTGGAATCTGCCATTGGCGAAGCCGAGGCCGATCTCTATATCGACATGACCCGCCACACCAACGACGAGAAGATCCAGGGCGCCTACGCGAGCTACGTCGAGACCATCCCGCCCAGGCTCAAGCCGATCCTCTTCGATCTCGACAAACGCCTCGTGGCCCTCAGCGAGCGGTTCCCGCTCGACAGCGAACGCTACGAGGTCATCCTGCGCGACACCCGCGCCGGCGTCGAGCTCTTCCGCGATGAGAACATCCCCATCCAGACCGAACTCGCGATGCTCGAGCAGCGCTTCGGCCAGATCGCCGGGAGCCAGACCGTCGAGTTCGACGGCAAAGAGCGGACGTTCCCCGAGATGGCGACCTACCAGGAACGCTCCGACCGCGCATTGCGAGAACGGGCCTGGCGCGCCGTCGCCGAGCGCAGGCTCGAAGACGTCGCCGATCTCGACCGGCTCTTCGACGACATGATCGCCAAGCGCGACCGGATGGCCCGCAACGCCGACTGCCCGACGTTCATCGAGTACGCCTTCAAGGGCAAGCTCCGCTTCGACTACACGCCGGCGGACTGCGCTACCTTCCACGACTCGGTCGAGCGCGTCGTCGTGCCGTTCAACAACGATCTCGCCGCGAAGCGCGCAGAAGAACTCGCCGTCGACAGCCTCCGCCCCTGGGATCTCGCCGTGGATCCCAAGGGTCGCGATGCGCTGACGCCCTTCGAGGGCGGGCGCGAGTTGTACGCCAAGAGCCGCGCCATGTTCGACAAGCTCGATCCTCGTCTCGGCGAGCTCTTCGAGACCCTCGGCGAGGGCCTCAGCGACAAGGGCCCCGCCGTCAGCCGCTGCCTCGATCTCGACAGCCGCCCCGGCAAGGCCCCCGGCGGCTACCAGTACATGCGCGACCGCAGCCGCGAGCCGTTCATCTTCATGAACGCCGCGGGCCTTCATTCCGACGTCGAAACGATGATCCACGAGGGCGGGCACGCCTTCCACTCGCTGGTCTGCGTCGAGGAGCCGCTGCTGCACTACCGCCACGCGCCGCTGGAGTTCTGCGAGGTCGCGTCGATGGCGATGGAGCTGCTCAGCATGGACCGCTGGGACGCCTTCTATAACGACCCCGCCGACCTCGCCCGCGCCAAGCGCAAGCAGATCGAGGGCTCGGTCTCGCTCCTGCCCTGGATCGCGACCATCGACGCCTTCCAGCACTGGCTGTACGCCAACCCCACCCACACCCGCCAGCAACGCGAAAAGGCCTGGCTCGATCTCGAAGACCGCTTCGGCTTCGCGGGAAGAGCCCGAGTCAGCTGGGACGCCATCGACCCCACCATCCGCACCCGCGCCTGGCACAAGCAGGGCCACCTCTTCGGCGCGCCCTTTTACTACATCGAGTACGGCATCGCCCAGCTCGGCGCGCTCCAGCTCTGGGTCATGAGCCTCGAACAGGACCTCGAAGCCACCATCGACAGCTACCTCAACGGCCTGCGCCTCGGCGGCTCCCGCCCGCTCCCCGAGCTCTTCGAAGCCGCTGGCATCCGCTTCGATTTCTCCGCCGACCTGATCGGTTCCGTCGTCGAGCGCGCTCAGCAAGAGCTCGCCAAGCTGCCGGACTAGATCGCCATCAGGAGAGGCCCTGGCGCAAGAGCCATGTGCGTCGTTTATCACAAGTGCTTCGCGGCGGGATGCTTGCACGCGTGTCTCGCGTCGTGCCACCAACCGCTGCTTTGAGCGGTTGGTGTTTCATGGCGCTCTCCCAGAAGCACCAGCCGTGCAGAGCCACGGCTGGTGGCACGTCACTCGGCCATCCGCATTTGTTCGAGTTCTCCGCCTGTTGACGCAAAGCGCTCGCAAGCCTGGGCTCCGAGAGTGTCCGAAGCTCACCGTGCTTCCCGACATCCAAGAAGCCCAGGCTCGCGCCAGGGCCTCCTTCACGCGTAATCTTGCCCGATGCCAAACCCACTCGATCCCGACGCCCTCCAACAAGGCGCAGATCGCCTCCTCGCCTGGCTCCACCGCTACCACACGCGAATCGAATCCCACCCCGTCCTCAGCCGCGTCAACCCACGCGAAGTCTTCAACGCGCTCCCCGACGCGGCCCCCGAGACTCCCCAGGCCTGGGACGCCATCCAGCGCGACCTCGACGACATCATCCTCCCCGCCATCACCCACTGGCAGCACCCCTCGTTCTTCGGCTTCTTCCCCGCCAACGCCAGCGGCCCGGCCATCCTCGCCGAGCTTCTCAGCGCCGGCCTCGGCCTCCAGGGCATGCTCTGGGCCACCAGCCCCGCCTGCACCGAGCTCGAGATGAAGATGGCCGACTGGATGGCCCGCGCGATCGACCTGCCCGAGACCTTCACGTTCGCCCCCGAATCCCCCGGCGGCGGCGTCATCCAGGGCACCGCCAGCGAGGCCACGCTCATCGCCCTGCACGCCGGGCGCAAACGCACGCTCGCCCGCGCGAACCTGCTCGACACGCCGCGACGCGACCGCCCCGAGCTGATCCTGTACGCCTCGGCCCAGGCGCACTCCTCGGTCGTGAAGGCTGCGATGATCGCCGGGCTCGCCGACGGGCCGGAAGACCTCGCCAACGTCCGCCTCATCGACACCGACGCCGACCTCGCGATGCACCCCGATGCACTCGAACAGGCGATCCGCGACGACCTCGCCCTGGGCCATCTGCCGTTCTTCGTCTGCGCCACCGTCGGCACCACCAGCTCGCTCGCCTTCGATCCCCTCGCCCCCATCGCCGACGCGTGCCGGCGCGCCAACTTCACCGGCTGGCTCCACGCCGACGCCGCCCACGCCGCCAGCGCCTGCGTCTGCGAAGAACACCGCTGGATGCTCAAAGGAATCGACCGCTTCGACTCTCTCTGCTTCAACCCCCACAAGTGGCTGCTCACCAACTTCGACTGCGACTTGTTCTACACCCGCGATCGCGCCGCCCTCATCGACGCCCTCAGCATCACCCCCGAGTACCTCCGCAACAGCGCAAGCGACTCGGGCGCCGTCGTCGACTACCGCGACTGGCAGACCCCCCTCGGCCGCCGATTCCGCGCTCTGAAACTCTGGTTCGTCATGCGCCGCTTCGGCCTCGAGGGCCTGCGTGAACACGTCCGCGAGGGCGTCGCCATGAGCGAACGCTTCGAACAACTCGTCCGCGCCGACGACCGCTTCGAGATCGTCGTCAGGCGCAAACTCAACCTCACCTGCTTCCGCCTCCGCCCCGAGCCGAACGAATCATCCGACCAGACCGGCGCCCGCAACAAACGCCTCCTCGATCGCATAAACACCGGCGGGAGGGCCTACCTCACCCACACGACCATCCCGCTCGCCGATCACCCGAGCGCCCTCGTCATCCGCATGTCCATCGGCGGCAGCACAACCCGCATGCACCACGTCGAACAGGCCTGGGAACTCATCCAGCAAATCGCCGACACGCTCCGCTAGAAAGAAGACTCACCACAGAGGCGCAGAGAGCACAGAGAAGAAGAGATTCACCACGGAGTAACACGGAGTAACACGGAGTTTCACGGAGTCAAGAAAGAACAAACCAAGTCACACCGCTCAGCTTCCAAAGAACTCTCCCTCCGTGTCACTCCGTGCAACTCCGTGCAACTCCGTGGTGAGTTTTCTCTCTTCCTCTGTGCCTCTGTGGTGAATCCTCTTCCCCGATTCACCCCTCGCCCTCGAACGCATCAAACGCCCCCACCGCGGCCTGCTCATCCACATACTTCTGAAACTCCGCCGTCTTGTAGCTGATGAAACAGAACGCGTGGTGCAGCGCCAGCCACTCGATATCCGTCGGGTCCGCGTCCAGATCCTGTCGCAACCGATTCAACTCCGCTAGCAGCGGCTCGATCTTCATGGTAAGTCCTTTCTTCCGCATCCTACACACAACGAAGGAATCTCACCACAGAGCACAGAAGCATGAACGACAAAGAGCTGAACCACAGAGTGACACGGAGTTTCACGGAGTCAGAATCAAGAGACGAGACCAGCGCGAATCCCCACTCCGTGTCACTCCGTGGTGAGTCTCTTTTCTCTGTGCCCTCTGTGGTGAGATCCGAGTCTGGCTATCTGACAATCTGGCCCTTTGGCCATCTCGCCCAAACCGCAACCACCACCAGCATCCCCAGCAACACCCCCACCACGCTCGGCCCCTGCTGCAGGTCCGCCTCGAAGCTCAACACCAATCCACCCAACACGCCAACCACCGCCGCGATCTGCGCGAGAACGAACACAACAACCGACCGCCGACTCAACCGCAGCGCGATCGCCCCCGGCAACACCAGCAGCGCCGTCGCCAGAATCACTCCCGCCAGCCGCATCGTCACCACGATCGCCAGCGCCAGCAGCACCATCTGCACCGCCCCAAGCACCCGCGTCCGCAGCCCGAACGCCTCGGCCGCCGGCTCATCGAACGCCCAGAACACCACCCGCCGACGCAGCGCCCACGTCACGCCCATCACCACCAGCGCAACCACCCACGCCAGCACCGCGCTGCGCCACCCCACGCCCGTGAACGACCCGAACAGCACGCTCTCGACCCCCGGCGGGCTCACCCTCCCCCCAGCCGCGGCGGACCTCCCCGCCACCTCAAACAAAATGAACCCAAGCGCCATCGCCCCCACCAAAACGATCGCGATCACGCTATCCGCCCGATCCTCCCGCCCGAAGTGCGCGATCGTCAGCGCACTGACGACACAGAACCCAAGCACGATCCCCAAGAGCCCCAGCTCCTGCCCCAGCGACCCGACCCCCGTCACCCCGACCACATACGCGACGCCCACGCCCCCGAACGCCGCGTGGCTCACGCCCTGCCCGATGAACGCCAGCCGCTTGAGCACCACCACCACGCTCAGCGTCGCGCACGTCAGCGCGATCGCAAACCCCGCCAGCACCATCGGCCAGTAGATCCCCGCCAAACCCGGCTCAGTCAGATACTCGATCGTCCTCACGAGCCCCGCTCCTCATCGCCGCGCTCATGCGCATGCCCGTGCCCGTGATCGTGCATATGCCCAGGATCCGCGCACTCACTCGCCGCGTGCGCATCCACATGCACCTCGCCGAAGAACGCCTCCACATCGTGACTGAACACCTCCGCCAAGACCTGCGGCGTCAGCCCCTTCGGCGCACCATGACTGTGCAAAGTCCGATTCAGGCACGCCACCCGATCGCACCCCGCCGCGATCGCCCGCAGATCATGGCTCACGATCACGATCGTCAACCCCATCTCGTCGTGCAGCTTCGTTAGCAAGTCCGCGAACTTCTGCTGACCCAAAACATCCACCCCCACCATCGGCTCATCCAGCACCAATACCCGCGGCGAGCACGCCACCGCCCGCGCAATCAAGACCCGCTGCAACTGCCCGCCGCTCAGCGCCCCGATCGGCCGATCCGCATACCCCCGCGCGCCAACCAAGTCGATCGCCCGCTCCCCCGCCTCGCGCACCTCCGCCGGCAGCCCACGCCACGGCGCCACCCGCGCCGCCCGCGCCATCAGCACAACCTGCCGCACGCTCAACGGAAACGCCAGCTCCGCCCCCGACCGCTGCGCCACGCTCGCGATCAACCCCTCCCGCCGAGCCCGCTCGGGCGCAACCCCGAACACGCGAACCTCCCCGCGCGTCGGGCGCACCAGCCCCAGCGCCAGCCGCAGCAGCGTCGATTTCCCCCCGCCGTTCGGCCCCAGCACCCCCAGCCGCTCGCCCACCTCGACCCGCAGATCGACCCGCTCGACCGCGTCGATCTCCTGTCCGTCGTACCGATAGCTCGCCCCGCGAAACGCGATCGCCGCCTCGCCGTCGCGCGAACTCGCCACCGGCTCGCTCACTCCCCGCCCCCCAGCACCCGCACCATCTCCTCCAGATTCGCCTCCATCATCGCGAACCAGTCCTCGCCCAAGGGATCCAGACGCCCGATCGCCACCCCCGTCGCCCCCGCGATCCGCCCCGCGGCACCCCCCGCGAACTGCGGCTCCACAAACACCGCCCGCACGTCGGCCTCCCGCACCGTCTCGATCACCCGCGCCAACACCCCCGCCGACGGCTCGACGCTTTCAATTGGCCGAATCACCGCCACGACCTCGATCCCATACCGCGCCAACAACCGATCCCACGCGCGATGGTCGGTCACCACGCGCGCACCCTTGAACGGCGCAAGTCGATCCCGATACAACGAATCCGCCGCCAGAACCCGCCCGCTCAGCGCCACGACACGCTCGGCCCGCTCCTTCGCGGTGCCGAGATCACGGACCTCCGAACCCACCAACTCCCACTCACCCACGCGCCCGACCAGCCTGACCGCAAGCGACGGATCCAACCACAGGTGCGGATCCACGCCCCCATGATCGTGGTCATGCTCGTCGTGCCCATGGTCGTGCTCCCCGCCCGCAATCCCCACCACCTCCGCAAACACGATCTCCTCCCGATGCGGATGATCCGTCGACCGCAGCATCGTCTCCAGCCCGGCCTCCACCCCAAGCCCGTTGACGATCACCAGATCCGCCCGCCGAAGCCTCGCCAGATCGCTCGCCTTGGGCTCGAACCCATGCGGGCTCACCCCCGCCGGGACCAGCACCGAAACCTCCGCCCCCTCCGGCAGCGCCCCGCGCACCAGCCCCGCCAGCGGCGGCACCGACACCACCACCCGCGCCGCCCCCGCCTCCCGCTCGCCCACCTTCTCCGAACACGCCGCGAGCACAAACAACGCCGCGATCAACCCCACAACCGTGCCACCAACCGCTGCCCTGAGCGGTTGGTGCTTCCCACCCGACACCGTGCCACCAACCGCTGCTCTGAGCGGTTGGTGCTTCCCACCCGACACCGTGCCACCAACCGCTGCTCTGAG
>JAJDDM010000047.1 GCA_029260315.1 Phycisphaerales bacterium
CCGCAGATCTTACCGGATCCAGCGATCCAGCGGACCCTGATTACGGAGACCCGGACGGCATCGTGGACTCCGAGGATTTTTTCTACTTCTATGACAAGTACGCGGCAGGTGAGCTCGAAGTTGATCTCTCGAGCACGGCGCCGGGCGTGCCTGACTTCCAGATCAACATCCTTGACTCCGACTACTTCCTCAGCGTGTACGGCGATCCGTGCGACGCGCCGGTATCCACGATCTGTCCCTAGGCACCGCAACCATAGGTTCAGCCGGAAGTCAAGCACCTCGTGCAAACTGGAGCGCGTAAGCCATCTCGCGCCAACGCCGCCACGTCCACCGCTCGACCGACGGAGAAAATCGGCCGGCACCGGCACAGTCGAGACCTGGCAGACGCACAGCAGGCCCGGCGTCCGCCTCGACACCCACGTCGTCCCAGGCCATACCGGGTCCGAGGACAGATTCTTCCGCTTTATCTCAGTCAATCCGGTCATCGATGTCCGGATAACTGGCGCGGACGCCGACGGCGGCAGCACAGTCCGTGAGATCTACGAAGCCCTCGACGCTTCCTATCGCCCTCGTCCCCCACGCCCGCGACCATCGCACTGTTCGGACTTGGCGGGCTCGCCGCCTCGCTTCGGCGTCGATAACCTCCCGTCCCCGTTGAGTTATCCCCTAATTGCCGCCCGATTTGCCTCGGGCGGCGTTTTCACATGTATCATCCCAAGGGGAAACACTGGGAGGGGTCCATGTACCGATTCGCTTGTCTCGTCGGCTCTGCTTGCCTTGCCGCTGTATCGAACGCCCAGCTCCTCGTCGGCAACGACGACACCACAGGCGATGTCCGCGACAACGCCTGGCGGGTCGACGTCAGCAATGACACCTCCAGCGTCCTCTGGCAGAACTTCCCCGTTTGGGCCATGGCCTTCGATGGCGCGACCAACACCGTCTTCGCCGGGCACGACTCGATCCTCGGCTGGGGCCCCCTCGGCTCGGGCGCACCCTCCAACACCGTCACCGTCCGCGACGACATCGGCGATGAACTCTTCATGTCCGGCTACACCTGGGCCGAGGGCCAGCTCTACGGCGTCACCAACGTCATCGACGAGGCCTTCTACCGCATCGACCCGCTCACCGGGCAAGCCGAGTTGCTCCTCAACTACTGGGACTTCGACTACGACTTCGGCGGGTTCGCCTACAACCCCGACGACGGGCTGTTCTACCTCACCGACGACGACAGCACCCCCGACATCGGCCTGCACACCGTCGACCTCTTCGGCGACGGCGAGATCACCTTCATCGCCGAGTACCCCGACGGCGAGATCGACGTCGACGGCCTCGCCATCGGCGACGGCATCGCCTACCTCGTCACCGACGAGCCCGGCGAGATCTACCGCTACGACATCGCCTCGGGCACATACCTCGAACCGCTCACCAACCCCATGCAGACCACCGAGGTCATCTCCGGCGCAACGTGGACACCCACCCCCAGCGGCGCATCGCTGCTCGGCCTCGGCATCCTCCTCGCGATCCGACGCCGCCGCTGACCGAGAAACCAGCCCTACCCGTGCCACCGACCGCTGCTTTGAGCGGCGGGTGCCGTGGTCGAAGCAAGTCTTCGAGCGCAGGCCACGCGGACGCACTCTGCCGTGGCCTTCGTCGCAGAGCCGCCGAAGACCACGGCACCCGCGCTTCCTGACAATGGCACGATCCTACTTCAGATTGCTCGCCGTGAACGCGCTGGCGACCTCCTTCGGCCTCCACGTCTCGCTCGCCCCGGCCTTGCGCTCATAGAACTCCCACACCTCGAACCAGTAACTCCGAAACGCGTGCTCGCCGAACGGCTCGAAGTGCTTATGCACCCGCTTCATGATCTGCGCGTCGGTGCCCGTGAACCCCAGCACGCTCTTGCCGTGGCGCACCGACTCGGTGTCCAGCGGCAGACGGCTATGCCGCCCCAGCAACTGCATGATGTTCGCCGACGCGTACGGCCCGATCCCCGGCAGCGTCTGGAGGAACCCGAACAACTCGTCGTCGGGCGTTGCGGTGTCTGTCATCCAGGCCTCGTCGATCTCGCCGCGCGCGAACATCCGCGAGAGCTCGATGATCCGCTTGTCCCGATACCCGACCCGGCACCTTCCCCGCAGCGTGCTCGCCCGCGTCCGCGCCAGCTTCTCGGCGCTCGGGAACGCCCCGCCGCGCCCCACGACCTCGCACAACCGGATATTCATGTGCATCGTGCTGGGCCACTGCACGTTGCAGCTCGTCACCGTCTTGATGACGTCCTCAAAGAGCGTCGGCGAGCGGAACAGCCGCCCCCGCCCGCTCCGCCTCCAACGCGGATCCAGCTTGTGGAACGCCCGCAGCGTTCCTTCGTCCTCGTCCAGCCGGAACATCCGCGCGATCTGGCCGCGCACGCTCGCACGCTCGCTCGCGTTCAAGGTCCGATCGCAAGCGACCCGCAGCGGCCGGCCCCGCGCCGCCCTCCGACGCGACGCCAGCGTCACCCGCCGAGCCGACGCGCCATTCTCCTCCGGCTGGCGAATCGCCACCCGCGCCGGCCCGCCCTCGAGTTCGAGCAGCCGCGAGAACGTCCAGGTATCCGCCTCCCAGTGATTCGGCGCGAGCAGGAAGTACCCATAGCTGCACGCGTCGCGCGCCAACACAAAGTCCGCCGGCACGCGGATCGTCAGACGCGTCCCCGCCATCAGACACCCAGCAGATCGGTGTACGCGAAGCCGAAGCTCGCGATGTTCACGCACAAGCGATCGGCGATCGTCGCGCTGCGCCCTTCGTGCTCCTCGATCTGCGCCTCGATCTCCTCGCGCGTCACGCCGCTCCGCTCGATCATCTCGGGCTCGGCGTCCAGAAGCCGCCCGATCATCTCCCGATCCGCCTCGAAGTGGAACTGGAACCCGAACGTCCGATGCCCGACCTTGAACGCCTGCACCTTGCACGCGTCGGACCCCGCCAGCACCATCGCCCCCTCGGGCGGCTCGCTGACCATCTCGCCGTGGATGCTGAACGGGCAGTGCGTCCAGGGAATCCCCGCCGTGATCGTCTCGGTCTGCGCCGGCACGCTCAGGTGGACCTCCTCAAACCCGACCTCGGGCGTCGCCATCCGCTCCACCGACCCGCCGAGGGCCCTGGCGAGCATCTGGCTGCCGAAGCAGATCCCCACGACCGCGAGCCCCGCCTCGTGCGCCTTGCGCAGAAACCGCTGCTCCTCACGGATCCACGCCTGAGAATCGTTCGCCGAGTGCGCCCCGCCCAGCGCGATGACGCCCGCGACGTTGTCCAGATCCCCCGGCACGCCATCATCCAGATCCGGCCTTCGGATATCCAGATGGAACCCGTGATCCCGCAGTGTCCGTCCCAGGCGTCCGGGCCCGATGTCGCTGTGCTGAAAGACGATGATGTTGGCCATGGGCGATTATTCGCGCGCGCGCATCCCGACGCTTGCCGAGGCGACAGTTATCCGCTCCGCATCGCGATCAGGCAGTCGTGATCGCCCAGATAATCGTGCCGCACCGCCACCAGCGGCGTCCGCTCAAACGCCCAGCGGACCATTTCAAGCGTGTTGAACCGCGTCGCCGGCCCGGTCGATTCCGCCCTCGCCCGGCGTTGGTCGCTGAGGAAGTTGAACAGCACACATCCGTCCTTCGTGCGTTCGATCGCCGACCACGCCCGATGGAGCGTCTTCTTGGCCAGCTTCTCGCCGAAGGTGTTGAGCGAGCCGCTGAAGGTGAACGTGTCGATCCCCCGCTCGCGGACGAGGCGCTGAAAGAGCAGTTCGTCATCAACGAAATCGCCATGCAGGAACGACGCCTCGCGCCAGCTCTCCTTCGCCGCCCGCTTTTCGCAAAAGGCGTTCAGCTCCGCGACGCCCTCGACGCCCACGAACCGACCGTAGTCGATCCCCCGCGCGACCAGGAACGCCAGAAAATCCGCCCGCCCGGCCCCCAGATCCGCGATCCGCCGACCCGCCAGATCCACGGTCTCGGCCATCGCCTCAAACCGGCGCGTCTGCATCTGCTCGCTGTTCCACAGCAGCGCCTCGAACTCGGTGCCGAAGCTCTTGACGGCCTGCTGGTATGGCTTGAGGTACTTGGCCATTCAGTCGGCGCCGTAGAGGACCGCGGACAGTTGCAGCGGAAGCATCTCACCACGGAGTTGCACGGAGTTCCACGGAGTGAAAACCATGAGCTTGGAGAAAAGCGCTGTGCGTATCGGAAATCGCCTGCCTTGGCGGCACGCCCTTCGCTCCACGCTCTCTGCATTCCGACTCCGTGCCACTCCGTGCAACTCCGTGGTTCAACTCAGTCTCAGTGCAAACGCATCATCCTCGCGAACGCATCGAACCGCCCGCCCACGTCCTCTCGCGACAGCGCCGAGAGCCGCTCCAGCCCGAACGACTCGATGTTGAAGCTGGCGATGACCGTGCCGTGGGCGAGCGATCGCCGGATCGCGTCGAACCCGAGCGGGTCGTCAACCTCGCCGCTTGCCAGCCCGCGCGCCAGCGACCCCATCATCCCCCCCGCGAAGCTGTCGCCGGCCCCGGTCGGGTCGATAACCTCCTCGGCCGGGTACGCCGGCAGCGCCGCCAGCCCCTCGCGATGGGCCAGGATGCACCCGTGCTCGCCCTTCTTGACCACGACGAACCGCGGCCCCATCTCCAGAATATGACGAGCCGCCGCGACCGTGTTCTTCTTGCCCGTCAACTGCTCGGCCTCGTCGTAGTTCAACACCAGCCCGTCCACGCGCTCGAGCAACGCAACCAGCGCCTCACGCTCGCTCTCGATCCACAGGTCCATCGTGTCCGCGACCGACAACGCAGGTTTCGGGAACTGCTTGAGCAACCCCAGTTGCACCGCCGGGTGCGTATTGGCCAGGAACACGACCTTTGCGTCGCGATACCCCGCCGGCACCCTCGGCGGGTCCTCCATCAGCACATTCAACTCCGTGAACAGCGTCTCGCGATGGTCCATGTTGTCCAGATACTTCCCGCCCCAGCGGAACGTCTTGGACCCCGCCCGCGTCTCCAGCCCCGCCAGGTCGACGCCGTCAAAGCTCGCAAGCGTCGATCGGAACTCCTCGGGAAAATCATCCCCCACGACACCGACGACGCGGACGGGGGCATAGAAGCTCGCCGCGGCGGCGAAATATGTGCACGACCCGCCCAAAACCGTCTCGCGGTGCCCCGCGTGCGGCGTGTACACAGAATCGATGCTCACAGTCCCGGTGACAACCAATGACATGCCGCGATGGTAGAACGAGCCGGCCCGACCTTCGACCCGCGAGCAGAATCGCTCAAAACGAACGCCGAGCGATCGCGAGCAACCCGCTCCGACGAGCCCGACGCGCGAGCGAGGTGGGAATCACGACTCTCGCTTGAGGCGGGAACCTCCTCGCTCGCGCGTCGGGCTCGTCTGTTTGACTACCCGCCGCTCGGACTCGCCGCGTCATCCGGCGCGCTCCAATCAATCTCCGGACGCCACTTCGTCCACCCCTCCGGCGCCGCCGATTCCAGATCGAACCGCGCCCCCTGCTCCACCCGCTCCCCAGGCTTGCGCGGCGTCGCGAACGCGATCGCCCCCTCGATCAACGCGTCCAGCGACTCGGCCTGCACGCTCAATCCGCGAAACAACCCCCAATCAACCCCCACGCCCCCCGCGTACCAGAACCGCGTCTTCTCACGCACCAGCCCCGCGTACGCCGGATCGATCTCGACACGAACCAGCACGCTCTCGGCGTCCGGCGCAAGCACGAACCCCCGCACCGTCCCAACGGGCACGTCGCGATACAGCACCGGCGCTCCCGCGCTCAACGCCCCCGCCCGCGTCGCGATCAGCTCGACCGTCAGCGCGTCCACCGCCGACGGATTCAGACGCGGCGCTCGTTCCAGCCCATCGAACGCCCGCTTGCGCGGCGCATCTGCGGCCCCCGGGCGCACCGCCAGATACCGCGGCCCAAGGATCGTCTCCAGCCCCGCCACCCGCTGCAAGCTCACCTCGGGCTGCACGATCCAGAACTCCGTCCCCTCGCGCGCGATCCCCGCCGACGAAGGCGTGAGCTCCGCCGTCACCACAACCTCGCTCATGTCGCTCGACAACTCCACATCCCGCACCACGCCCACGCGCAGTCCGCGGTACACGATCCGCGCCTCGGGCTCCAACCCCGCGGCATCCGTGAACCGGATCGAGATCAGCGGCCCACGCTCCTTGCTCACCTGCGCCCAGACAATCGCCACGACCAGCGCCAACGCCCCCATCGGGATCAGCCACGCCAGCGAGAACCGTCTCGCCTTGCGCACGCGCGCAACCGGGATCTCTCCGTCCGTCCGCATCGGCTTCGACTCCGGCACGACCGCCCCTTTCTCGCCCGACGCGCCCGCCCCAGATGACACAGACTTCTCGCTCGACGCGCCGCTCATCGCCGGCCAACCTCCTCAACGTCCCCCTCCCAGATCGCGTGCGGATCGAACGCCGCCGACGCCAGCAGGCTCAGCAGCACCACCGACCCGAACGCCACGACGCCGACGCCGGGCGTGACCTCGACCAGATCCCCCAGCTTGACCATCGCGACCACCAGCGCCACCAGCAGAACATCCACCATGCCCCATCGCCCCAGAAACTCCACCGCCCGGTACGTCACCGCCCGGTGGCTCGCGTGCATCAGCCGATCCCCCGCGCACAGCACGAACAACGCTCCCAGCTTGCCGATCGGCGTCACCACGCTGAACAAGAGGATCGCCAACCCGACAAACAAATGCCCCTCGGCGAGCAGATCGATCATCCCGCCCCAGATACTGCTCGCGTGCTCGTGCCCCAGCCGCTCGATCCGCATCACCGGCAGACTCAACGCCAAGGGGTACAGAATGAGCGCCGCCAGGCTGATCGCCGCGGCGCGACTGGCGCTCTTGGGATGGCTGACGTGCCGGATGACGGTATCACATCGCGTGCATCGGGCCTCATGGCGCTTGGCGATCGCGGGCAGGCGATGCACCAGGCCGCAGCAGGAACAGGCACGCAGAGCGGGCATGGCAAGAGTCTATTTGGGATTCGCCGTCCCGGCGTGCCACCCGTGCCACCGACCGCTGCTCTGAGCGGTTGGTGCTCATGCCCGAGCATCCGGTGCCGTAATCTGAGCGAGTCTTCGAGCGAAGGCCACGCCAAACACCCCGAGCGGCTCCAGATCCGTACGGCGCGCGACCGATCGCGTGGCGTTCGTCGCAAAGCCTCCTCACACCACGGCACCCCCTGCTACCAGACTCTCAGCCGCCCCCATCAATCACGATCTCTCCCGCTTCCTCAAGCTCTGCCTGCAGTTCCATCTGCTTGCGAAACTCCTCCTCGATCCGCCGCTGCTCATCCCGCCTCGACATCGGCAGCCGCTCGATCTGTTCGGGCGTCAGAATAGCCTCCAGCCGCTTGCGGAATCTCTCATCCAGCTCATCGCGCGCCCGCTCGGCCTTGGCCGACTCGCTTTCCCCGCCATCCATGAACTCCATCATCATGGACTCGAAGTCCATGTCCTCGGCCTCCTCGTCGATCGCCGACGCCCAACGTTGATTCGCGGCCGCGAGCTGCGCCGCGTGCCGAACTCGCAGCTCCTCGATCCGCTCGCCCTGCTCATCGCTCAGGTCGGCGAACCTGCGCGCGACGCCGATCGCCCGCGCCGCATCGCTCTCGGCGTAGACCCTCGGAAACGCCCGCCGCCGAGCCTCGTCCTCGAACCGCTCGCGATCCGGCCCGCTGAGCAGCGAGCCGAGCTTGCGGGCGTGCTCCTTGTTGATCGCCCGCATCGCATGGACCCAGCCGAAGAACTTCTCCATCATCTCCATCATCTCGTCTTCGTCCTGGCCCATCATGATCTCGGGCCCGCGATCGATCATCTCCAAGAGAAATGCAAACACCTGCGACAGCTCGCGATCCATTGCGATCTCGTAGCGGATCACCGTCTCGTCGAACTCCTCGCCCGACTCCGAAGAAAGCTTCAGCTCCTGCAGGCACGCCACCAGATCCACCTGCGCCCACGCGATATCCATCTCCTGGAGCAGCATCTGCCGCCGGCGCATCCGCTCGATCCGCGGGAAGTCCTCGGCCTGCCCCGCCCCGAGCATCGCCTTCATGTCCGCGAAGAACTGGTCCTGCAACTCGAGGTTCGTCCGGATGTGATTGATCGACGCCTCGGCCATCGTCTCCTGAGCCTCCATCAGCGCGGCCTGATCGAACTCCTCCCCCGACTCGGGATTCCACGCCTTGGTCGCCTCCTCCATCATCTCGCGCATCCGCGCGTTCTCCCGCTGGATCGCCTGCATGTACCCCTCGTGCAGCATCTCGACGACCTGCACCTGCTCGTCGTCCAGATCCAGCAGCCGCGCATACTCCCGCACATGCGCCCGGCTGATCGGGCGGATCATGTTCTCGTCCTGGGCCGATGCGCCCGACGCGCAGACAACCAGCCACAAAAGCATCAGCGTGAGTCGTTTCATGGCGTTCCTCCGCAATCTCAAGCCGCTCAATCGTCTGGTACTCCAGTCTACAGCAGGTCGCCGCCCCCACTCTCTGCCTTCTTGGGCGTCAACCACGGGAATTGCAGCGAGATGACTCGGCTGCCGCCCCCATCCGATGGCCCGCCCTACCCGCCGGGATTGGCCGGGCGATCGCGCAGCCGCTCGATCTGCTCACCCGTCAGGATCGCCCTCAGCCGACCATCGAAATCCCGATCGACCGCCATACGAGCCTCGCGGGCCTCGAACACCGGCGTGCCCGGAGACTCGAACCGTCGCTCGCCGGTGCTGAAATCGAAGGTCTCGTCGCGCTCGTCGATCGCCGCCGCCCACGCGGCGTTCACCCGCGCAAGCTCCTCGCGATACCGCCCCCGCAGCGCGTCGATCGCCTCCCGCTGCTCGGTCGTCAGATCATCCAGCCCGAAGGCGACCTCGAAGGCGGGCTGAGACATCATTGGACCAAACACCATCGGGAACGCCCGATCTCGGACCTCGGCCTCGAACCTCGCACGATCGGCGGGCGCGAGCAGCACCGCGATGAGCCGCGCGTGACGCTTGTTGATCGCGCGCATCTCCTTCATGGCCTCGGACGCCTTGCCCTGGATCTCTCTGATCCGGGCCTCGTCCCGCCGAGCCATGAGCTCGGGCATCTCGTCGATCCCCTCCAGGATGAGCGCATAGATGCGCCGCAGCGGGCGATCCGCGTCGATCTCATACCGCGTCACCGCCTCCATCAACCCGTCGTCCTCGATCCCGATCGATTCCAGAGAATCCACCAGATCGACCTGCGACCAGCTCAGGTCCATGAACTCCTCGAGCACCAGGTCCCGACGCCGCTTGCGCTCCACCCTCGCCCAATGCGCCGCCTGCTCCTCGTCCAGCATGGCCCGCATGTCGCCAAAGAGCCCCTCCTGGAGGTCGAGCAGGCGATGGAAATACTCGACGCCGAGCGTCGCCATCTTCTCGACCCGCTCCTGCATGAACCGCGGATCCATATGGTCCGAATCCGTGTTCTCGAACTGGCGCACGATCTCGTTGCTGCGATCGCGCCACTCGCCGCGTGCCCGCGCGATCGCCTGCTCGTATCCCTCGTGCAACAGGAAGACGGCCTCCTGCTGATCCTCACGCAACCCGAGCATCCGCGCATAGCTCTCGACGTTGTCCCGGCTCACGCTCGGCAGCTCGCCGAACCCGCCCTGGGCGCGGGCCAACGGCGTCGCCGTCAATATCGCGATCAGAGCGCACAGCAAACCGAGCACCCGCCGAGGCCACGGATCGAAACTCCATCTCCTGCCCGCATCAGACAAGAGCGACACCGACCGGCCTCCCGCGATGGGCCGAGGACTACATTTCATGCGATCCGATCCACGACGCTCGCATCGGGCACAACCCTCACCGCGAGCGATCCTCTTTCAGCAACTCCGCGCTGGAGTCGAGCTCTCTCTCGCGCAGCCGGTCCTGCCAGAACGCGAGCCGCTCACGCAACTCGTCCCGCGGCATCGCCACCGCATCCTCCAGAATCCGCTTCGCCTCGCGCTGCAACGACCGCCCCGCTCGCTTGGCCCGAGCCCGAAGACGCTCGACGGTCGCCTTGTGCAGATTGCGGATAAGAAAGTCGGGCACGACCAAGCCTCCGTCAGTGATATCAAAATGATACCATGCCGCAGCCACCCGTCAATCACTATCCGTGCCCGGTAACCCCCCTGAACGGATCGATGAGCCCGCCATCACCCATCCGCCTCATCCTCTGGTAAGGCAAGCATCCAGGTCCTCTTGAGCGGTATCTCCGCTCGTATCTCTTCGGGAAGTTTGTCATAGTGGCGGAAGATCTCCATGAGGAGTCCATCGCGATCCCAAAACCGAACCTTGAAGAACAGACGCGACTTCTCCCTCAGTACCGAGCTCTTGAATCCGCCCCAACAAACAAGAAGCCCTCGATCCGCCTGGACGTTGGACATCGTTCCAATGAGTTGATCCAACGTGGGACGATCCAGCGGCGTTTCCTGACTCTTGACCTGCACGCAGATGCGAGGGCCGCCGAATCCGAGATTGTCCGGCGCTGCGAGCAGATCGATTCCGTGATCCGGCCCCTCAGACGGACGGTGCACGGTGTAGCCCTGTGCCCGGAGGATCGCCTCGACCAGACGGGCCATCTCATACCCCTTGAACTTCGCGAGAACGTGCGCGGCGATCTCCTCACGGGCGACCTCATCGAGATCGAGCCGCAGGCTCCGATCCTGAGAGCTGTCGTCGGAATCGGTATCGTCATCATCCGCCTTCGTGTGTGGAGGCGTCGTGGCACGCAATGGCTGTGCTTTCCAGCCATTCTGCGACATCGCTCGAACTCGCTCCTCGGCGTTGTTCCGCTTTACCTGACAAATGGACGTAAACGCCCCCAGCGAATAGAGAATGTCCTGGTCAAAGCTGGAGCGAGGCACGTCCTGTGCCATCCACTTGACCGCACGCTGGTGCCAATATGGTTCCGGCGCGTCCGCGAGGAATCGATACTCGCTGGTAATCTCTCCGATGTGGACCGTGGGCCCCTGCTTACTCGGAACCACGAACCAATCACCGACATCGATTCGTTTCGCGAATGACCAAATCTGACCGCTGTGCTGACGTATGCGGCCATCGCTGGCTTCGGGATAGACCTGTCTCAACACGTCCGCAAGTTCCTTCCGAGAATCGAATGCCGACAAGTCGTGGTCAAGACCCTTCCACGTCAAGTACACCCGGCTCTCATCCAAGAACTTCTGCTCGTGCTGCCCCTGCTTGCCCGCTCGACTAAGAGCCCCTAAAAGAACATTGATCGACAATGGTCTGTGGCGCCGATGAATCTTTGATCGCAGGACGCGATCTGGACTGTCAAGGAGGAGATCATGGCCAGACTCATCGTCGGCGACGACCTTTGGAACCTCATCGA
>JAJDDM010000048.1 GCA_029260315.1 Phycisphaerales bacterium
TTGGTGGCACGCAGCATTATCCCGGAAGCACCAACCGTGCAAAGCCACGGTTAGTGGCACGTTACTCGGTCATACTCATTCGATTGAGTTCTCCGCCAGTTGACGCAAAGCGCTCGCAAGCTTGCGATTGGGTGTACAAGAACCTGGACCGTGCGATGATGGCATTCCGCGCTGTATCAACGGGGTTGTGCGTGCCGGTTCAATGGCACTGGCGATGCCGGAGTTCATTTGAACTTGGAAGCCCAATCGCGTGCTTGCGCACGCGGCTCCGTGTCTTGGGATGAGCGGTCGTCATTCGTCGAGGACGCCGACGACGATCCGCGTCGGATACGCCGCCGAGCGGTGGACGGTGTGGGTCGCCTTGACGAAGTGATCCTCCTCGGCGTCGGTGAAGATGTTGTCGACCCACTTCTGCGGGTTGCGATCGACGAGGGGGAACCAGGTGCTCTGGATCTGGATCATGATCTTGTGGTCGGGCTTGAAGGTGTGGAGGATGTCCTGGAGGGGCAGGCGAACGAGGGTGGGCTCGTTCGGCGTGAACGGCTCGGGGCTTGCCGGGTCGTTGCGGAAGCGCCCTCGGACGACCTCGGAGCGGACCATCATCTGTGAGCCGGCGGTGCGGTGGCCGTCGGCGATGCCGGGGTAGTCCTCGTGGTCGTCGGGGTAGACGTCGATGAGCTTGACGACCCAGTCGGCGTCGGCCTGGTCGGTCGAGACCCAGAGCTCGGCGGTGAGCGGGCCGGCGAGGGTGACGGCCTCATCCAGCGCCTCGGTCTGATAGCTCAGGACATCGGGGCGGCGCGAGGCGAAGCGTTGGTCGTCGGTCATGTACGCGCGGGTCATGCCGAGGGCTATTTCCTGGGTGAAGGGGACGGGTTTGTTGGGGTCGGAGATGAACGAGTCGAAGGCGTTGTGTCCGCCGCCGTGGGCGATGCGGGGCTTGTCGTCGAGCTTGAGAGCGCCGCCGGCGTGGAGGTAGAGGCTGCGCTTGTTGACGCTCGCGGGGGGCCATTGGTCGAAGGTGCGCCACTGGTTTGCGCCGGTCTCGAAGACGATGGCCTCGGCGAGGTCGATCTCGCCATCGCCGTCCTCATCGGGGCCGATGCCGCGCAGGTAGAAATCGAAGAAGGGTTTTTGGATGGCGTCGCGGTACCAGGGGCTGGTGGGTCCGCCGAACCAGGCGTTGCCGATGCGATCGCCCTGTGAGCGTGCCCAGCCGCCGTGGACCCAGGGGCCCATGACGAGGATGTTGAAGACGCCGGGGTTCATCTCCTCGATGGAGCGGTAGATGTTGAGCGGGCCGTAGAGGTCTTCGGCGTCGAACCAGCCGCCGACGACCATGACCGCGGGGGCGACGTCGTGGAGGTGGGGGAGGATGTCGCGGGATTGCCAGAACTCGTCGCGGTTGGGGTGGGCCGCGGCTTCGGTCCAGAACGCGACCTGGCCCTTGAGGAACTTCTCGTCGGCGTTCTTGAGCGGGCCCATCTTGTTGAGGTAGAAGTCGTACCCGTCGGGGGTGCCAAACTCGAAGGAGCGCCGGGGGCGGGTGGTCGTCGGCTCGGGGCGGGGCAGGCCGAAGCTGGAGATGAAACCGAAGGTGTGGGGAAGGAAGAACGCGCCGTGGTGATGGAAGTCGTCGTACCACCAGTCGGCGATGGGGGCCTGCGGGCTCGATGCCTTGAGGGCCGGGTGGTGATCGATCATGCTGGACGTGGCGTAGAAGCCGGGGTAGCTGATGCCCCAGAGGCCGACGTTGCCGTTGTTGTTCTCGACGTTTTCCATGAGCCATTCGATCGTGTCGTAGCAATCGGTGGACTCGTCGATGTCGGATGGGCCGGATTTGTGGGGGACGTGGGGGGTCATGTTGACGAACTCGCCTTCGGACATCCAGCAGCCGCGGACGTCCTGGTGGACGACGATGTAGTGATCGAGTGCGAACTCGGGGCTGGGGCCGAGGCGGGTGGGGAAGGCGTCCTCGCCGTAGGGGCGACAGGAATACGGCGTCCGCTTCATGATGATCGGGTGCGGGCCGGGGCTGTCCTTGGGGATGTAGATGCTGGTGAAGAGCTCGACGCCGTCGCGCATGGGGATCGTGACCTCGCGCTTGGTGTAGTGCTCGCTGAGCCAGTCGGCGTCGACGTCGCCGGCGGTTGCGCTACGCTCGGCGCTGGCGGGCTGGGCGTACGACCGGCACGCGAGTGCGCCCAAGGCGACAGCGACCGAGAAACCGAGAACGCGATGATGCGACATGGCAGGGGCTCCCGCGAGGATGCTTCACGTCGGCGAAATGACACGGCGTCTGATCCGAAGAGAATATCACCCGCGGGCGCTTGGGCGTCGGCGACCTCGAAGGCATGGCGGAGACTGAGCATGAAGAAGTACTCGATCGGGGCGGCCCTTGCCGTCAGCGCAGCGGGAGCAACCCTGGCCGCAGCGCTGGCGGTCGCTCAGCCGAGCGGTGCCCAGACGGGCGGCGATGGGGCTCAGCCCAACCCCGCGGCGGGGATGGCCGGGGTGCTCATGAAGGGCCTCACGCAGACCGAAGGCTGCCTGGGCGCAGACGCAGCACAGACCCAGAGCGGGCGGAACTGTATCATCGGCTGGTTCGAGAATAAGGAGGCCGTGGTCCGCTGGTACAACAGCATGACCCACCAGGGCATCATGCGGGGCGTCGCCGGCGGGCTCGGCGGTGGCGAGCCGCTGGCGCACGTCGCCGACGGCACGGGGCCAATCATGGTCATCGCGACCATCACCTTCAGCGAGACGCCGAAGTTCGAGGCCATCCGGATGCCGATCAGCCAAATCTCGATCGAGCTCTTCCAGCCGCTGCCCGGCGGGGCGCACCTCGGCGGGCGGTTGAGCCCCGAGGCGTTCAAGGTCGAGCACATGCGGGACTTCACGCCGCAAGACGGCGCGGCAAGCACGGGCTCGGCGGGCGGCTGAGCAGCCTGCGAAAACCCGACGCAGGCAACGCAGGCCCAACGCACGCGAATCTCACGAACTTCGCTCTACCGTGCCGGGCGGATATCCACCCGCCAATCCACCGCGCGCTGATCCAGCGCATTGGCCTCGATGTGCCGCTGGGCCTTGCTCGGCAGGCGCTCGTACCGCCACGACGGCTCCGGCTCCAAGGGCCGACCGTCCGCGTCGAAGAACGCGAACCGATACTGCACGTTCAGCTCCTCGTTCTGCGTTACCGCGCGCACCGGCACCGTCACCCGCAACGGATCACGCTCGCTCTTGGTCACCACCGGCGCATCCACCACGACCCAGCGCTGCAAGCCGTCGAGGATCACCACCCGCGGATAGTTCTCGCTCGGCAGGGGATCCCGCTGCGCCGCCGGCGGCAGCGTGCTGGTCCGGCACCCGCCGGCCGCGACCGCCGCGCCCAAGAGCCCCGTCCAAAGAAACCCTCTCGCTGTTCGGTTCATCGTCCGTCTCCTTCTGTTTGTCATGGTTCTGGTTGGCCCAGCAGCGCCGTCCGCCGCTCGCCGATCTCTCGCGCAAGCTCGCCCACCCGCTCGGTCCGCGCTCGATACGCCGGGTGCTCGCTCGCGAACAGGCGAGCGAACCCCGTTGATTCCGGCGTCGGCGTGAACAGCCACGACCCGCCCTCTAAGACATGCCGACCGACCAGCCCCCGGCTCGCGTCGGTCCCGATCCGGATCCCCTCCATCCGGTACAGCTCGCGCACGTCCTCGCTGGTCATGCTCGCGGGCAGCCCCGCCGCGTGATAGTCGCGAACGACATCGGCGCTCGGCGTCCGCACGTCCCGCCCGCCGAGGATGTAGGGCAGCATGGGAATCGCCGGCGGGTTGGCATCCGAGAAGTACTTCGGCGGGCCCGCCGCCGCCCAGCCCCGACGCTGCGAGCCGCTATCCAGGCGGACGTACATCACACGCAGCCGCTCTCCCTCGCGCGCGGGGCGCACCCACGGCAGCGTCAACCGCGAGCCGCTATCCCCCTCGACCGCGATCGACAGGGGGCCCGCCCGCTCCGGCAGCCGCACCGGCACGAAATATGTCCGCTGAGACAGCGTGTCGATCTGGCGTGTGTCGGCGTGCGAGGTCGCCTTGGCGATCAGTCCCAGCCCGATCAATCCGAGCCCCACCAGCGCACCCTCGGTGTTCTCGCTCGACGCGGCGACCACCGCACCGCCCACGAGCAATCCGTCGCCAAGCACCGCCTTCGCGGCCCGCACGTCCCGCAGGTCGTCCCACGCGTAGTCCCACGCCATCCGGTTCAAGTCCTGCACCGGCGCGAAGGCGACCCGCAGGCCCTCCTGAAAAACCACAAGCGGGCGTGAATCGCTGCTGAATCGCGGGCGAAACACCTCCGCCGACCCGCTCGCTCCTTCGCCCAGCTTGATCGGCCCCAGGCCGTAGTCGACGATCATCACCGCGTTCGCGCTGCCGTCGAGCACGGGCTCCGTGGTCTGTTCCAGCCCGGGAGACAGCTCATTCGCGCGTGAAAAATAGTCCGCCGCCTCCTCTATCCGCCCGAGCCCCACGCTACCCAGCCCCGCCATCAGATAGCCCAGCGCAAAGTCCGCGTCCTGCACGGCATACTCGTGACCACCGCTTCCCCCGCCGCGCGAATACCGCAGGTCGTCGAACTCATCGAGCAGTTCCAGCCCGCCGATCGCCGCGGCCCGCACATTGCCCCAATCCCCGACGATCGCCTTCTGCACCGCGACGTAGTGGTACGCCATCGCCTGCTCGAACGGCTCGCCACGGAAGACCTTCACGCCCTCGTGCGTGACGGTCGCCGCCAGGCGCGTGTCCTTGTTCACGCCGCGCATCCGCAGCAGCTCGTATAGGCGGTTGAACACCACCTCGCTCTCGGGCGCAAGCCCGTCGGCGAGATTCACCATCCCCAGGTGCATCAGGTCCGTGAACTCTCCCCGCGGCTCGCTCTCCAGCAAGTGCGTGCGCGCGAAGCCGTACTGCCCCGCCGAGACATCCGCGATCAGCCGCTCGTCCGGCCCGCTCGCCGCGCAGCCTCCCAGCGCGATCGCGACCGCCGCGCCCCAGACCGCCCGCCCCAAGCTGGAGTCCCGCTCGCCCATCGCTAATCCCAAGCCCGCCCGACCGCCGCCCGCTTGAGCAGCAGGTCATCGGACCACACGACCTCCCCGCTCGCTGCGTCCACGATCGACATCTGGAACGCGTAGAAATCCGCCCGCTGCTCGTCGGCCCGGCGCGTCACGCTGCGAATCGTCGCCTCCAGCGCATGCGTCGGCTCGCGCCCCTGCATCGCAAGCTGCCAGTCGCTCTCGATCCCCTCCACGCGATCCGCGACCTCGCGCGGGATCACGAAGCGGATGTTCCGCTCCTCACGCAGCGACGCCAGCGGCATCGAGCCCTTCAGCCGCTCCATGATCGACCAGCGCTCCGCCTCGCTGATCACGTCGCTCGACAGGTTCACCGGATCGGTCAACGCCACGAGCCAGTCCGCCGACTCGCCGTCGCGTTCGCGCACCTGATAACTCGCCCGCAGGCTCTCCCCGGCGGCTGCCGCGAACTCGACGAAGTCCTCATTGCTCAGCCGCGAGCTTCCGCCGCCCGATCCCGAGCACGCCCCGAGCACGCCGACACCGCCAACAACCAACATCAGTGCGCACGCGGACCCAGAATTAAAAACGCGTCGGGGCACGCTATCTCCCATACCGCTTGCCCTCGTACCGCTCGGACCAGATGATCTCGCCGGTCGAGAAATCCACGAGCTCGAAGTTGAAGTAGTACAGGTGCGTATCGCCGCGCCCCGTCCGGAACATCGAGCCGTTCATCAGGAACGTGTTGTTGGGGTCTATCCGCTCGCCGACGTTCGGGTTGTTCACCTCGCGCGCCCGCAGCGCCTCGAGCTGCTGCTTGTCGATCAGCACCCGATAGTTCTCCGTGAACGTGCGGCTCTTGACCAGGTTGTCCTTGATCCGCTCGCGCACGAACTCGAACTCCTCGCTGGACATGTAGTCCGTCCGGTTGCGGATGTCGCCGAACACGATCGTCGTCCGCTCGGGCCCCGGCCGCAGCCTCGGCACCTCCGGCAAGTCCCGCATCAGCGCCTGCGCCCAGAAGTCGCTGAACCCCACCAGATCATCCGGCAACACCCGCGCATCGCCCGATTCCGCAGGCGTCGACCAGCCCACCGGCACACGCCCCGAACTCGTCCCCTCCGGCGGCGAGGCGCAACCCGCCAGCACCAAAGCTCCCCCAAACCCCGCCACTGCCCAGATGCCCAGTTCTCGGACGCTGCTCATCGCTCGCTCCTTGGCTCGATTCCCGCTGACGCTCTCTGGCTCACATTATGTTAGTAAATACTATAGCCCAAGGCCAATGCTTCGGTTGCCGGGCTTATTCCCAGGTTTCCATCGGGATCCGCCCGCCCACGTTCGGCCAAGCCTGTCGGTTGGGCTCACGCCGATGTGCTCCCGGCCATCCCGACCCGCTTCCGGCGCATCCGCACCTGCCCGCCCACGATCGTCGCCACCGCCCGCCCGGTCAGCGACCGCCCCAGGAACGGGCTGTTCGCGCTCTTGCCCTTGAGATCGTCCTCGCCGACCGTCCAGGTCATCTCCGGATCGATCACCGTCACGTCCGCCGGCCCGCCAACCCGCAGCGACCCCAGCGGCTCCAGATTGCACAGCCGCGCCGGCTCCACCGTCATCAGCTCGATCAGCCGCCCCCAATTCACCGCCCCGCTCGCGACCAGCGCCTCGACATACAGCCCCAGCGCCGTCTCCAGCCCCACGATCCCGAACGCCGCGCTCTCGAAGTCCGTGTCCTTCTCGTGCTTGGCGTGCGGCGCATGATCGGTCGCCAGCACCGTGATCGTCCCGTCGGCGACCCCCGCCCGCAGCGCCTCCACATCCGCCCACTCCCGCACCGGCGGGTTCATCTTCGCGTTCGTATCAAACCCCTCGCACGCCTCATCGGTCAGCGTCAGATGGTGCGGGCTCGCCTCGCACGTCACCGGCAGGCCCTCGCCTCGCGCCCGGCGCACGATCTCAACCGATCCGGCGCTACTCACATGTTGCACATGGTATCGGCAGCCGATATCCCGATTCAGCCGCACGTCCCGCTCGATGATCACCTCCTCGGCGACCCTCGCCCAACCGCCCAGCCCCAGGCGCGTCGACACCGCCCCCGCGTGCATCGACGCCCCGCTCGTCAGCGTCGGCTCCTGGCAGTGCTGCATGAACGCCCGGTCCGTCGGCGCGACCATCGTCAGCACCTGGCGCATCACGCCCGCCGAGGCGATCACGTCCCCGTCGTCGCTGAACCCGACGGCTCCTTCCTGTGCCAGCAGCGCGATATCGCACGGGCTCTCGCCCAGCCGCCCCCTCGTCGCCGCCGCGACCGCGAACACCCGGCACGCCGCCGAACGCCCCCGCTCGCGGACCAGGGCGAGCACCGCCGGCGAATCCAGCGCCGGCGTCGTGTTCGGCATGCAACACACCGTCGTGAACCCGCCCTCGACCGCCGCCAGCGACCCAGACCGGATCGTCTCCTTGTGCTCGCCCCCCGGCTCGCGCAGATGCACATGCGGATCGATCAGCCCCGGGCACACGATGCACCCCTCGGCCTCCAACACCGAATCCGCCCCCGCCCGGCTCAGCCCGGACCCGATCTCCGCGACCTCCCCATCAAGCAGGGCCACATCGCAGACCTCGTCCCGCTCCGAAACCGGGTCGATCACCCGCCCGCCGACGATCAACGTTCGCTCGCTCATCGCCCCAAGACTATCCAATCAACCCGTCCCCCGTGCCACCGACCTCGGCTTTGCGAGGTCGGTGTTCTCTCCCGGTTCCTCGATCCCAGACCGAGGTCGCGTGCCTGATCGCCAAAGGCGTTGCGACCGCTCGTCTCCCTCCCGGATCCCGCATACCCTCCCCCCAAGGCCGGGGCGTAGCGCAGCTTGGTTAGCGCGTCTGACTGGGGGTCAGAAGGTCGGAGGTTCGAATCCTCTCGCCCCGATTGGCTAGCAAATGTCTGTCGTTCAAGAGTTTGGACTGGCCGTAATCCGCTAGCTGAGGCATTAGGCTGTGTCTGTTGCATCGATGATTGCGAGATGGCGCCGCAGGAGAGCCCGGACGAGAGTCTGAAGTTGCCTCGCCTTCGAATGCCTTGAACTGTTCGACAAACACCGGCGTGACTGGATTCCAAAGAGGAAGCAAACGATACCGGCTTGCCTATGTCGGGTTTGGAATCTGGAATCCAAGGCTCTGAAGAGCAGCGGTTGCCCGCTTCAGTTCTCTGTCTCTCACCAACACATAGTCATGTGGGAACGTTGAGATGATCAAGAGATTGATGCCCTCGCCAGCGAGGGCAGACGCAATCGCGGCAAGAAAGCCCGGCGTTTCAAATGGTGTTGGTATCCGGAACTCGATGAGGCGGAACCAGGCTTCGATCGCCGAGTGGTCCGAGTCATGGATGCGGCTCTCTCGTGTCACGACGGTCTTGTCGTCGCCGCACGAAAAGCACATCAGGTGATCGACCGGGTCGGGGAGTCTCTTGACTCGAAGGTACGCGAACCGCTCGGAAGCGATGCACATGTGTGTGGATCGGATGACACGATGAAGATCGATGCTTGACAGGGGAGTCGTGGGCATCGTTCCGATCCATTTCTGCCGCGTGACCGTGCGTTGAACGACGACATCACCCGTGTGTTTCGTGCTCTGGGGTTCGAAGAGAAGCACGGATGCCCCGTATGGCGCCACCGGGTTGTGCTCGACACCACGCGGAACGACAAACATCTCGCCCTTCTCAAGGCGGACATCGCGATCTCGGAACTGTATTGTGAGGGAGCCGTCAAGCACGAGGAATAGCTCGTCTTCATCTGCATGGCTGTGCCAGGTGAGTTCGCCTTTCAGTTTCGCGAGTTTGACGTGCTGACCGTTCAGGGCGGCGATGATGTGCGGGGTCCACTCTTCCTGAAATCTTCCGAGTTTATCAGCGAGGTTGATCTTGCGGCTGTCCATTACTTGCCACCAAATCGCGCCAGGATCCATTCACTCACCAGACGCATCGCGTCCGGTGACATCGTTTCCGTGATGCGGCCAAACTCTGCGGGTGCTCCGCTCTCGGCGTTCTGCAGCAGGTGGTTCAGGCCAGGAAGGACCGTGACCGTGTGGTCATCGCCCGGCGAGTCCGCGAAGGCCGCGGTGAACGATGGCGCGTGATCGTCAGCCGGCATCACCGGATCACGACCGCCGAGCACCGCGAGCGTGGGCGTCGTCGATCGTCGCAGCGCTGGGCGGGGGTCGTAGCGCATCACGAAGCGTGAGTTGGGCAGATCGAACTGCTGGATCATCTGGCTGATGACTGCTTTGCTTATGCCGGCGGAGGCAAGCGTGGCCGGGTCGACGGAGTCGATCAACCCGAGAGCACTCTTCCGCATCTGCGGGACCGCTGATTCACCCGCCTCTGTATCCTCCAATGCCCTGATCAGAGCGGACAGTATCCTGACGTTCATGTCAACAGCCGCCTTCGAAGCGCCGTTGGCACGCGCCATCGCGGCGGCTGACGCCTGGAGAGCATCAGAACCCGGCAGCGCCGAGCCCACGAGCGAGATGAGAAACGCGACATCGTCTGATCGATCCGTCGCGATGATCGCGGCGAGGGCGCCCTCTGAATGGCCGAGGAGGCCTACTCGGTCGGTATCGACGCCTGCGTGGCCTGAGAGAAACGCCACGGCCGCAAGCGCATCACTTGCGAAATCCTCCGGCGTCGCCGAGGCGTGGTCGCCACCGGACTCACTCGTTCCACGGTCATCGTACCGGAGGACGGCGATTCCCTGGCGCGTCAGAGAATCAGCGAGCACAAGGAACGGCTTGTGTCCCATCATTGAGGAGTCTCTGTCATGCGGCCCCGAGCCGCTGATGAGCACAACACCCGGGTACGGGCCGGGACCGGTGGGGATCGTCATGGTGCCCGCGAGTGTGATCCCGGCGTCACTGTTTTCGAATGTGATATTTTCAGAGAGGTATGGGAAAGGTGGGGTTGGCTCTTGGGGGCGTTGGGGGGACACGGCGGCGTCATCTCGAGCGAGATCGAGGGGCAGCGACATATTTCCCTGCGAGAAAGTCCCGCTTATCACGTCCTTCTGCTGATTCAATACCCCGGTGTACGAAGCGCCGCCGGGCAGGGGCAACTTCAGCGTGATGGAAGTGTCCTCGGTTTCGATATCCTCGATCTGAATGCCGAACCCGCCCTGCGCCGGCACATCCATCGAGGCCGAGAGGGCGCCCTCTTCGTTCGGGGTGATATGGAATACGAAGCCGACGCCCTGTTGGCCCGCATGGAGTGTGCCTGACCAGTTTCCGATAAACGCCTCTGTGTCCTGCGCGAGGCTCCCTTGAGCCACAGAGCAGAGCAGGGCAACTGTGATGGTCGTCTGGATGGCTGCGCGCAATCTCATCGTGCTACTTCCTTTTCTTGTGATCGATGCCGTTGAGCAGATGCTGCATGTTGTCGGTGTACTCGTTGATCGCCTTTCGTCCAGACGCGGTGAGCCTGAGCACGGTCCGCGGTCGCTTTCCGACAAACCCCTTTTTCATATCCACATACCCGGCCTTCTCAAGTTTGTTCAGGTGAGACGAGAGATTCCCCTGCGTCAGGCCTGTCTGCTGCATGAGGAAGAGAAAGTCAGCATGGTTCACGACGTAGAGGTGGCTGAGAATCACAAGCCGTGCCGGCTCGTGCACCACCCTGTCGATGTCGGGCACCTGGAACTGGATGTCATCCGATTCATTCGTCATCCGTATCGACCTCCAGCGGGCCGATGGGATGCCGCCGTATCAACAGGATGAGTTGTGCGCCACCCCAAGAGCCGATCAGAAGTCCTGAGATCATGAGAGCCACGCCGAGCGAGAACACGCCCGCGAGTGACAGGCCGGCGGCAGCAAGCAGGATGCCCGCGTGCCCGACGAATCGGGGGGACCGCAACGCCAAGCCAGCGGCAACCAGCGGGATCGAAAATACTGCAGCGAGCAAGAGGGCTTTCTGGGCGTGCAGGAAATCTCGCCACGGAGCATCAAACACAACTGTGCTGATCAAGATCAGTACCAACAAGCCTACGGTGAAGGTGGCCACCCGTTTCGTGAACCGAATCCGAGCGATCCGAGTGTCACCCAGCCGAATACTGCCAATGCGTGGCTCTACA
>JAJDDM010000049.1 GCA_029260315.1 Phycisphaerales bacterium
AACAATGGCTCGATGAGGTTCCAAAGGTCGTCGCCGACGATGAGTCTGGCCATGATCTCCTCCTTGACAGTCCAGATCGCGTCCTGCGATCAAAGATTCATCGGCGCCACAGACCATTGTCGATCAATGTTCTTTTAGGGGTTCTTAGTGTAGGCATGCAAGCTGATACAGGTGGGTGGGGCGGCTTTGAACTGTCCGGTAGGGGATATGGAGCCAGAGTGTTCTTTCATCCAAGGACTCGGGAGGCCTGGGTCATTTTCAAGCTCCCCAACCAGTTCCTGGGACGATGTTCCGAGTCAGTTGGGGTAGGCGCCCGGTGCCATTGCCACGGCTCTGCGTGGCTATGCCGAATCACAGTAGGCCCCATTCTCGACGAAACCTCGCTGCCCTACACTCGATGCCCGGCCTGAGTACTTACATGGGCCGGGCTCTCTCCGCCCACAACAGTGGCTCCAACGCAACCCTCGCCTCCCCTTCTCAAATCTCAAATCTGAGATCCCATCCCTCAACCTCCGCTCTTCACCTCAAGTGCTACGAACGATTTCATCCAGGTTCCCTCAATCACCCGGAATACTCCGCGCCACGACGAAGTATGTGATCCATACCGCTCGATCTATCGGGGATCGGAACCCGTGACACGCCGTCACGACCACAACAAGAAAGCGACCATCAACTTGACCGAAAACACGCACATCGAACTCTTCCAAGCCACCGCCCGCGGCAGCGGCTGGCCCACCGCCGTCGCCATCACCGATGCCGACTGGACATTCCAGGTCGATGAGCCCGAGGACGACGGCGGCTCCAACAGCGGCCCAAACCCCATGCATCACTTCGTCGCCTCGCTCGCCGGCTGCCAAAACGAGCAGGCCCAGGTCGTCGCCGAGGAACTCGGCTTCGAGGCCAAGAAGATCGACATCACCCTCGAGGTCGCGCTCAACCTCGACGGCTTCATGGGCGCCGCCGACAACTCCGAGGGCTGCTTCCAGCGCGTCCGCATCGACGCGGCTGTCGCGGGCTTGAACGCCGAACAGGCGTCGCAGTTGGGCGCACGCGTCGATGCACGCTGCCCGATCCTGAGCCTGCTGCGCTCAGGAGGCGCCGAAATCGAATCGCATTGGACCGCGAACTGATCACGGTGCTCTGTCCCAATGTGAAAACATGCAAGCCCGAAGTATAGAACGGGTGGCATGGCCACTGCTTTGAGTGGCTATGTCGAATCACCGCGCGACCCCCAGAACTCGTCAAAATCTCACGGCCCTCTCAGACGCCAACAACAGTCCACTGGCGCGAGCCCAGAATCCCCTTCTCAAATCTCAAATCTGAGATCCCTCCCCATCTACCTCCCTTTTCTTCGCACTACATCCGTCCATCGTCCGCTGAATCATGGACTTGCCAACATTACTCTTCGCGACCGCTCGCCGCTCAAGTACACTACCCCCATGATCGCAATGCACACCCAAACCGAACTCACTGACCGCATCACCGAATCCTCGACCGATGACTCACCACCCGCTCCGAATCCCCAGACCCCAGACCCTACGACTCCCCGACTCCCTCAACGAAAACGAACTCCTCCGCGACTACCTCACCGCCGACATCGACATCCTCAATATCTGCGACAACCACGACATCACCATCGCCCAGCTCAACGCCTGGCTCAACGCGCCCCACATCAAACAGGCCCTCGAGACCCTCGAACAGATCGCCCACCAGCGTGAACGCGCCATCCTCGCCCAGGCTCGCCCCATCGCGGCCTACCGCCTCCAACAGCTCGCCGCCCGCGACCCCGACCGCATCGATCCCAAACACCGCACATCCCACGAAACCGCCCGCAAATGCGCCGCTCAGATTCTTCGGTGCCGTGGTCTGAGCGAGTCTGCGAGAGAAGGCCACGCAAACGCTCAATCGCGCGCGTGGCACTCCGCACCATCACAGGTCCAACCGTCAGGGCGGGCGCCTACCAACCCTACCCCTTCCCCCACCTCTCCCCACGCACCTGCACCATCCCGCCGCCGATCACCAAAGGCGATACCAAAGCACGAACCCCAAAGCCTCGCGATCCTCTTGCCCAATAGAGCGCCCCCCGGCCAAAGCCAACACGGAGAATCCCAACGTGCGCCTTCCACGTTCTCGTCTTCGCCATCGGCCTGCTCGCATTCCTCGCCGCGGGCGCGCTCGTCGGCAGCGACCTCGACATCATCTTCTGGCGCACCGCCATCGCCGCGATGCTCACCAACCTCGCCGCGATGCACCTCTGGGCCGTCACGCCGCGAGCGACACTGGCCGAAGGATGATCCTCAGCGCATGAGTTCGACCAGGACATCTAGGCCTCGTTCGAGGCTATCGCGTTTGGTGGCGAAGCTCAGGCGGAAGTGCGTGTCCCGGCGGCTGAAGACGTTGCCGGGGATGATGAGCACATTGCGTTCGATGCAGCGTTCGACGAACTCGGCGCCGGTGAGATGGAGGCGGTCGGGGATCTTGGCGAAGACGTAGAACGCGCCGCCGGGGGTGGAGACCTCGGTGACCTCGCGGAGGCGCCGGAGCACGAGACCCCGCCGGCTCTGATAGTCCTCGATGTGATCGCTCATGTCCACACCCAACGCCGCGATGCAGCCGTGCTGGGACATCGACGGTGCGCAGGTGAACGTGAACTGTTGGAGCTTGCCCAACTCGTTGATGAGATCGCGCGGCCCGGCGCAGTACCCCATCCGCCAGCCGGTCACGCCGTAGGTCTTGCCGAAGCCGCGGACGAGCAGCACGTCGTCCCGGGCGTTCTCGAAGCGTGCCGGGCTCGGGCAGCGCCCGCGCCCGTTGAACTCGTCCGTGCGGGCCTCGCGATAGGTGAACTCGTCGTAGATCTCGTCGCTGATGAGCAGCACGTTCCTCGCTCGGCAGAGATCCAGCAGATCCCGGCACTGCGCTCGCGTCGCGACGGCCCCGGTGGGGTTGGCGGGCGAGTTGAACATGACGATCTTGGTCTTCGGCGAGATCAGCGGCTCGACGCGTTCGGCGGTCATGATGAAGTCGGGATACACATCGCAGAAGACCGCACGGGCCCCGACCATCTTCGCGAGGTTGGGGTACATCACGAAGTAGGGGTCGGGGATGATCATCTCATCGCCTGGGTTGAGCAGGCACATGGAGGCCAGGACGAGGGCGCCGGAGGTACCGGCGGTCACGAGCAGATCGGTCGGCGAGCCCTCGCCGACATCCCAGCCGACGTCGCCCTTG
This sequence comes from Phycisphaerales bacterium, assembly GCA_029260315.1. GTDB lineage: Bacteria > Planctomycetota > Phycisphaerae > Phycisphaerales > UBA1924 > S146-42. Next base: position 3,232 of record JAJDDM010000049.1, read on the forward strand.
AGGTGCTCGCGAAGACGGGTCCGCAGGGCCGCGACGCCCTGGGTGACCGTGTAGCCGTTGTGGTCGTTGTTGATCGCGTCGATCGCCGCCTGCTTGATCGGGTCGGGCACGGGGAAGTCGGGCTGGCCGATGGAGAGGTTGATCGGGTCGGTGAGCTCCTTGCCGAGATCGAAGACCCGCCGAATGCCCGAGGCGTCGATGGCGCGGCTGCGGTCTGCGATCAGTCGAGCGATATCCATGGTCGATTCCCGTCTGTGTCCACAACGAGTTATTCCGAACGATACGGGCGCAAAGACAAGGCCGATCCTCAGGGGCGGGACCGGCCTCGCGTGCTGGTGAGAACTCGGTTCAGTGGACGCGGGTCTTGGGCAGGCCCAGGGCCGAGTCCTTCTTGGGATCGATCTTCTTGTCCTCGATCATCTTCTGGATGCGCTCGGCCCGCGTCATGACGTTGCGCTTGCCGGCGAGCTTGCCCTTGGTCTTGAGTGAGCTGTCGAGACTCATGGTCGGATCCTCTCGTGGCCCATGGCCCAATCGCGGGGCGGGCTAGTTCGGCGTGTGCTTGACCCAGACCGGCTGGGCGAAATCGACGGTTCCCCGGTGCGGGGCCTTGCGCCAGAGCTGTCCCAATCGTGCGGCCTCGCGGGTCATGGACTCGCGGAGGGGGCGGAGCTCGCCGAAGCGGGCGGATGGGACCGGCTCGAGCGCGAACAGGTCGTACCGGGCGGGATTGTTCGCATCCCGGTCGCCCTCGTCCACCCGCAGGGCCATGGCCGGCATGGCATTGCCCGCGAGGAACTTGACGGCCCGACGGGCCTCGTCCTCGGGAACGCTCGACGCGAGTTTCAGATAGTTGGTCTGGGCCCGGCGAGGGTCTGTCGAGCTGGGGCCGGTCGCCAGGATGATCGGTGGTGGGGCGGTCGCCGCGGGTCGGGTCACGTTCTCCGGAGGATCCTGAGGGCGGGCGAGCGCCTGCGGGCCGTCCGCCGGGGCGCCTTGGAGCAGCTCCTCGATCGGGTCGGTCTTGGACTCATCGACCTTCAGGCCGAGCTTGCGAAGCGTGGTGTCCTCGCCGGCTCGCTCACCCACCTTGAACGCCACGGCCCAGATGGCGATGGCGACCGTCAGGGCCACGGTGATCGCGATATAGATGGCGTAGACCGGCACGCGGACGTGGGCATCGCCCTTGCCCGCCTTCTTGGGTTCGAGGGGAGGGATCGCCGGGCGTTGCATGGGGATGGCGCTACGCGAAGAGCGTTGGAGAGCCTCGAAGAGGGGGGTGCCGTTCCTGCCGCCCATTGTGGGTATTGTACGGGTCGGCGGGGAATCGGGCGGCAATCGGCAGGGAACGCTCCGGATAACAGAGAAATGCGAGCACCGACCACGCAGAGCCGAGGCGGCACACCACGCCCCGAACTTCCAGAACCGTGCCACCGAGATGGGCGGTTCTGCGGCCATCTCGGTGCTTGGCCATGCTCCTCGCGGCGATCCCCAGCAGCTTCCGTTACCCAAAGGGCGGGAGAGTTCGCGGCGTTGGGTGGCGCGGCGGGGGTCTGTCGGGGTGGGTGAGGGTTGCCCTATAGTCGGGCCTATGCCCATTGCAGACATCGACATCATCGAGATCACGCCGCGGGAGATGAACCGGACCGAGAGCATGTACCTGCCGGAGGTCGTCAAGGGCTTCGGCGTGACGCTCCGCCACATGTTCACAAGCTGGGGGCAGGGCAAGACCAGCCGCACGATCCAGTATCCCGAACAGCGGCGCGAGCATTACAGCCCCGAAGAGGGCGGGCTGGAGCCCAGCAACTTCCGCGGCGTGCATCGCCTGAACAAGGACGAGGCGGGGCGCGTCAAGTGCGTCGCGTGCATGATGTGCCCGACGATCTGCCCGGCGAACTGCATCCACATCGAGGCCGCCGAGAGCCCCTGGGACGACCGGGAGAAGTACCCCAAGAAGTTCGAGATCGACGAGCTGCGCTGCATCTTCTGCGGCATGTGCGAGGAGGCGTGCCCGGTGGACGCGATCGAGCTGACGACCGAGTACGACATCGTGGGGCGCAGCCGCCAGGAGATGGTGTACGACAAGGCGAAGCTGCTGCATGTTTATGATGTGACGATCGGGAAGAAGGCGATGTGACGTCGGGTGTGCGGCGTCCGTTCGCACCCGGTACACTCGTCCCCATGGCGAAGAAGACTAGGAAGAAGACGGTGAAAAGGACGCCGGCCAAGGCGGCGCTCGCCGGGCCGGACAAGGGGGAGTTGATCCCCCCGCCGGCGCTCGACCCGGAGGCGGAGGAGCCGAAGGACGCGCTGCCCAAGCAAGAGGACTTCTGGAAGCCGCCGGTGCGGTTCGGTTCGGTGCCGGTCGAGTCCGAGCCGATGGGTTGGGATCGCCGGCGGGGCTTTCGCAAGCTGTTCCCGGAGGTGCGTCTGCCCTTTCAGGTTGTGGAGCGGGTCGGCTTCGGGCATCCGGATCTCGAACCGAATCGCCTGTTCTGGGGCGACAACCTGCACGTCATGCGGCAACTGCCGAGCGAGTCGATCGATCTCATCTACATCGACCCGCCGTTCTTCTCGGGGCGGAACTACAACGTGATCTTCGGGGATCAGAACGAGTTGCGGTCCTTCACCGATATCTGGGAAGGCGGCATGCCGGGCTACCTCATCTGGCTCAACGCCCGTCTGTACGAGATGAAGCGGTTGCTGAAGAAGACGGGGAGTATCTACGTCCATTTGGATTGGCACGCAGCCCACTATGTCAAGGTAGAGCTGGATAGATTATTCGGCTACGAAAGGTTCTTAAACGAAGTTATTTGGTCATACGCGCTCGGCGGTTCATCGAAATCAAGATATCAGCGAAAGCACGATAACATCCTGTACTACTCCCGTAGTTCCTCGGGAGCGTATTTCAATCAACCTCATGACAAAGCCACTTCCACCCTGCTTTCTGGTCAGCCAAAGGGAGCGCGGGATATATGGAAAACCTCATACGATGACGAGCACAGCGCCTTACTAGACGCATGGCCAGATGATTTACAAGAATTCACACTCTCTAACAGGCATCCCGAGAGACTCGGTTACCCAACGCAGAAGCCAGAAGCAGTGCTTGAACGAATAGTTCATGCTTCGTGTCCTGAGGACGGCATCGTAGCAGATTTCTTTTGCGGTGGCGGCACAACCGCAGCTGTTGCGCAACGTCTTGGCCGCCGCTGGATCGCCTGCGACCAATCACGGGTGGCAGTGGCTCTGACTGCGGATCGGATCACGCGCCAGGTCGAGGAGCAGACGGGCAAGCTGTTCGAGGTTCCTGATTTTACGGTCGAACATTGGGGCGTCTACGAAGCGAAGCGTCTGGCAGGAATGCCGGACGATCAGTTCCGCGGATTCGTTCTACGGTGCTTCGGCGCCTCGGTCGAGGAGAATCAGGCGGGCATCCACGGCATGAAGGGCGCCGTGCCCGTGTGGGTGGGCGAGAGCGATCAGAGAAAGGGTGTCACGGCGGAGGATGTGCGGGGTTTCGCCAACGCGATCCGGAAGACGCTGCGCTACAAACAGGACAACCTTCGGGACGGCCTGATGCTCGGCTGGGCGTTCCGCAAGGACGCGGTGGAGGCGGCCGAACGGCTGCGGAAGCTGGAGCGGACGGACCTGAACTTCATCCGCTTGGATCAGGTGCGGATCGACTCGCCGCGCTTTCGCGAGCACGTCGCGGCCCTGTCCACGCACCACGCCGACTACGAGACGTTCTTGACCTTTGTGCAGCCGCCGCGCGTCGAGGTGGGCTTCAAGCGTTTGCAGTCCCGGACGTACCGGTTCGACGTGAGCGAGACCGTGGTGTTGAACGCGGAGTCGAAGATCATCAATGTGCAGTGGGACTTTGACTATCGCAAGCGGTTCTCGAGCACGCCGGGGTACTCGTTCGTGCGGGGTAAGAACAAGGAGCCTCGGTTGCAGGTAGAGCACGAGTTCGGCGCGCCCGGCACCTATTCTGTCGCCTGCAAGGTGCAGGACGACATGGGCGGGGAGGGCCTGTGGTCCGGCGAGATTGAGGTAGAGTAGGCGCATGTTCAATCAGTTCGCCCGACATGAAGAGGCCTTCCGCGACTGGCGGCGGGACGGGATGCCCGGCCTGAATCCGGAGTCCTACGCCTATGTCGAGTTCCTGACTTCAGAGGACGACGACCGGCAGGCACGAGAGGGCACGCTCTGGCCGCACCAATGGGAGGCATTCCTGCGGGTGGTGTATGCCCATGAGATTCTGGGCCGGGCGGAGATCGGAGCGGACGGGCTGCTTCTGAACATCGTGACCGGCGGCGGCAAGACGGCGGTGATCGCTGCGCTGGTCGCCTGGCTGCGCATCGCCCACGGCGTGCAGAAGTTCGTCCTGCTCTGTCCGAATCTGATCGTTCGTGATCGGCTGGAAGATGACTTTCAGGGCGGCAAGGTTTTTGAGGACCGTGGCCTGTTGTCTCCGGCATCGAATATCGGCCCGAGCGACTTTGATCTGACCACGCTGGGTGCCGGCAAGGAGGGCGGGTGGTCGAGCCTGTTCAGCGCCAGCGTCGTTCTCGGCAACATCCACCAGTTCTATCAAAGCAACAAGAGCGGGCAGAGCAACCTGGCGGGCCTGATGAATGGGCCGAATTTCGCCGTGTTCAACGATGAGGCCCACAACTCGCCGGCGACGGAGTACGACGCCACGCTGCGGAGGATGCGGGAGAAGATGGTCTGCCGTGTCGATACGACGGCGACGCCCGATCGCGCCGACGGGAAGATGCCCGACAGCGAGATGATCTACGAATATAGCGTCACCGATGCATTGTATGACGGGATCATCGCGACGCCGGTGGTGTATCAGCCGGACATCAAGACCGTGCAGCTGACGTACACCGACGCGCGGACCGGTGAGAAGAGGAGGGTCGAGGAGATCGATTGGGACGAGGTGGACCGGCTGGGGTTGAGTGCGACGCAATGGGTGACGGATGATGAGCCGATGCGGCAGCAGATGGCGATCGCGCTGCGGCGGGTTGAAGAACAAGAGCGACGGGCCAAGGGGCGGTATCAGCCGATTCTGTTCGTGGTGGCGGTGTGCAAGGCGGACGGCGAGAAGGCCGCGCAGACACTGAACAGCTACTTCAAAGTGAAGACACTGCTGGTGACCGAAGACAGCGAGGAAGCGGACCGCAAGAAGGCGCAGGAGCTCGGTCGTGAACGGAAGTCCGGCAAGCCGTACAAGGCGGTAGTGAGCGTTCTCATGCTCCGTGAGGGCTGGGACGTGCCCGAGGTCGGGATCATTCTGCTGCTGCGCAAGTTTAGTTCGCGCGTCTATGGCCAGCAGGTGATCGGACGAGGGTTGCGTCGGGTCAGGACGAAGGGCATGGAGCCAGTGGAGCCGCAGATCTGCGCTGTCGTGGATCATCCGAAGCTGGATCATCAGTGGCTCTGGGATATCTTCAACGCGCGGAAGCGTGAGGGCGTCCTGCTAGATGACCTATTCGATGAGGGCGAAGATCTGCCCGAGCCCCCGCCGAAGCAGGAGTTGGTGAATCCCGATCTGGTCATTGATGTGCCGCCGATCGACCCATCAGTCGTGGACGATGGCGAGTTTGACATTGGGGACATCGCGCCGCCCCCCGATCCGCTGCAAGACTGGCGGGAAGTGATGGAGGCGATCGAGTACGACCCGACGGTGCTGGAAATTACAAAGTTGGGTATCGCCGGGGTGACCGGGCAGGAACTCGGAAGCAAGGGCTGGAAGACGGTGCATTCCGCCCCCGATCCATCGGATCCGGTCGGTTCCAGCGTGACGGTGAGCGACTCAGCGATACGCGATGCGGTAAGGGGCGGAATGCTGGAACTCGCTGAGGAACTGACCGTGGAAGCCGGCTACGCGGCGGGGTTCAAGGATCGGGTTTATGGCGCGATCGTGCGGCATGTCCGCGGGAACTTCATGAATGGCAACTCGTTGGGGCTGGCGGAGCGAGCAGAAGTCGATTTCGCGTGGAAGATGCTGCGGCAGGTGAAGGAGAAGGTTGGCGCCGTGCCGGGCCTTGTCGCGGGAATTATCGAATATGACGATTAGCAAGCACGGCGACTTCTGGAACCCCAAAAAATCCCCGTGGAGCTTCGAGAAGTTCCATAGCGATCTTGAGCGCCAGATGATGGTGAGACTAGAGGCCGATCCTTTCGTGAAAAAGTGGATGAAGCGTCACGGCATTACGATTCCCTGGATCGACGTGCAGAAGCATCAGCGTCGTTATGTCCCCGACTTCTTCGTCGAGTACGAAGATGGTGACAGGAAACTTATTGAGGTGAAGGATCCCAGCCGGATCGACTCTAACGACGTACAGCGGAAACGGAAAGCCGCTGAAATCTGGTGCAAGCAGCGTGGGATGGAGTACATCATTGCGACGATTGGGTAAACTGTGGCCTGCCAAGGACGAGGGGATCGCCTTGCCGGTTGAGAACATTGTGTATGTGGCGGAACACTCCGAGAGCGACGACGGCGATAGTTCGGCGCGCGCCTTGGTCTCTATCAAGTGCGTCACGACCTGAGGGGGGCCAAGTGAAACGCCCGGACATGGAGCAGGTCCGGGCGTTTCACTCGCATCGCTGCGCGCTGTCACCTATCGGCAGCCATGCACGAACAGATCCAGATACGCGAAGAAATCCTCCGAGTCGATCGTCCCGTCCCCGTTCAGATCCACGCTCGGGTCGTCCTCGGCGAAGAGATCCAGGAACAGGAAGAAATCTTCGGCGTCGAGTTCGCCGTCGGCGTTCAGGTCCGCGAGGCACTCGCTCATGCGGTAGGCGAACTCGATCACCGCGGTCAGCGAGGAGAACTGCTCGCCGCCGGCCTCGACGACCAGGTTGGCCTGGGCCCCGAAGCGGTACTCGCCATGGGGGAGCAGGCCGAGGAAGCGGAAGTGGCCGGGGTCGTCCACGCGGATCGGCTCGAAGTCCGAGTCGTTGAGGGGGACGAGCACGACCGAGGAGTGGTTGACGAAGTCGCCCTCGCCCTCGCGGATGATGTAGTCGCCGTTGAGGACGAAGCGGGCGGGCTCGGTCAGCGTGAAGGTGTAGTTGAGCTCGCTGCCGCCTGCGCCGCGCGATTCGGTGTTGTCGCCGCGTGTGCGGGCCGCGCCCTCGGTCGCGACGCGCCCGCGGACGTCGTCGGGCTCGGCGAAGGATTCCTGCACGGCGAGAATCTCCGCGAGGGCCCGCTCGTCGTGGGTGATCGCCCGGGCGTCGTGGGCGAAGTCAAAGAGGCCGAAGTCATCCGAAATGATGGGCTTGGGTGCGCTCAGATCGCGGTCGTCGCCGCTGCTCGCCCGAGCCTCGGCGTCCAATGACCGGATGATGCGGGTCTCGATGATGTCCGCGGCGGCCGTTCCACCAAGCGCTGCTCCTCCCGCCAAGGCCAATATCCAAGTCCTGCGCAGATCATAACCGTTCGTTCGCATAGCGAACCTCCTTCCGATCTCGGGTTGCCGGGATCTCAAAGACGCTCCGAGTACCCTCTTCCCGGAGTAACTGCACCATACGGGCCGGCAGGACGCACACGAAGTCAGTTCACCCGATCAGATGGTTTACGAGCGTGTCGTCATCTGGATATTTGCGTAAAAATACGGCAGGCACTGTTGTGATGGCGCACCGAACCGCAGGATTGCGCTGTTCGCATCCGGCGCGTGCCGGCTAGTCGGCTTCGTAGACGACCAGGACGAGGATGTCGCTGGCGCGGAAGCTGCGGCCTGTGCCGGACATGGTGGTAGCTTCTTTGGCGAGCGTCTGCGGGGCGATGTTGCCCTGGATGGAGTGGATCTTGACCTTGTTGTCGCGGATCCAGGAGTTGACCTCGTTCTCGAGAGTGTCGAGTTGATCCTCGATGCCGATGAAGAGTTTGATTTGCTGCATGGGGGCTCCGGGCTTGGGTTCTTGGCAGGGATCCTGTCGGTGTTGGGATCGAATCGGGGCTGAGGATAGCACCGGGGGGCTTCGATCGCACGGCACGGGCGGTTGCTTTGGGATGAAAGCTTGGGCGGTGGGATCCCAAGGATGGGCGACGGGCCGGTGCGCGCGTGCCGGCCCTATTCTGTGTGCCCCTCGGTTCGGATCGGCGGAGGGAGCCGAGCGGGCCGCGGCCTGAGAGAACACAAACACCGAAAGGAAATGGAATGACCCTTCGAGCCACGATCGCTGTTGCCGGCATGTGCATGTCCGCGGGTGCCCTGGCGGCGCCCCCGGCGAAGTACTACCAGGAGGACACCGCCGCGATGGTGCGGGTGAACCTGGCGTCGATCACGGTGGACAACGTGAAGGCGGCGGTGAACGCGCTGGTGACCCAGGCGGATCTGGACGCGGCGGACATTCCGGTCAATCTTGAGGCCGACGTGATGCCGCAGGTCAACCAGGTCGGCATGATGCAGATGATGACGATGGGGCTGACCAGCAACGGCGGGAACGTGGTCAACATCGTGGTCGCGCCGCCGGCGGGGGGCATGGGCGGCGAGCCTCGGGTGAATCTGCTTTTGGCGGCGGAGTCGGCGGAGGCTGCCGAGAAGTTGCGCGGTGCGGTGCAGGGCTTTGGCGCGATGATGCCGGGCGGAGGATTGGAGGCGGGGACCGAACTGTCCGGGGGTGAGTTCTGGGTGGTGGCGTCGCCGGCGGGCGGTGCGCCAACGTCTGGCGAGGGCTCTGCGGCGCGGCGTGACGCGCTGACGGGCGCGCTGGAGAGCGTGGGCGAGAACACGCTGAGCGTCGGGCTCGTGCCGAGCGAAAAGATGATCGCGGACATGCTCGACAACGTCAACGATGAGCACGGGGAGGCGATGATCTCGACGATGATGAAGGCGGATTGGATGGGGATGTGGCTGAGCGTGGACGGGACGCCGGAGCTGGGCGTGCGGATGAAGTACGCCGACGCGGAACTGGCCGAGCAGATGGAGCAGTTGTACGCGGGCGCGATGGGTTTCATGCAGGCCCAGGCCCGCGAGGCGGACGCTCAGATGGAAGATGCCCCCGCGGAGTTCAAGCCCAGCGCAGTTGCCGAGAAGCTGAGCGGTTGGCTGGCGATGGAGCGCGAGGGCGGGGTATGCACGATCAAGCTGGATCCGCGCGAAATGCGTCAGCTGACGCTGCTGGCGATCAAGGCCGGGCCGATGCTGCGGCAGAACCCGATGTTCGGGGAGTTCATCCGTGAGTTCCAGCGGAACATGCCGATGAACTGAGCGAGCTGGATTGAGTACACGTCGCTTCGAGCCCCGCGTGATCGCGGGGTTTTTCATTGGAGAGTTTGAAACACGGAGGGCCACGGGAGGGCCACGGAGGGGGGGATCACCACGACAGGGCGCAGAGGGCGGGATTGTTGCCCAAATCGCGTCACCGCGTCGATGACGATAGGGTATCGGTTGCGGGACATGTGACGGGGGTGCGTCGAT
>JAJDDM010000050.1 GCA_029260315.1 Phycisphaerales bacterium
ACGATGCATCGGCTGGCTCAAGGAATGCCGGCGTCTGGCCACTCGATACGAGAAGCTCGCCACCCACTACCTGGCCATCGTGAAGCTCGCCATGATCCAACGCTGCCTGAGACTTCTGGAGCCGTCAAACAAAGCCTAGTACCAGCTCCGGCGCGTGCGCTCCGCCGGCTTCATAAAGAACAAAAACCGATTCTCGTTCCTCGGCAGGTAGATATACCGCGGGTCGTCCAGACTCGGATGCTCCACGCCCCAGCTATCCAGCGCCGTCGGCACGCGCGGCACATGGACGCCCAGCGCGCCATCCCGCCTCGCGTACTCGCCGAGCTCATCCAGGGGCGTGCCTGAGCGCACGTTCGCGACCGTCGCCGTGGGCAGGACCAACTCCCAGGCCTCGCCCTGGTTCATGGCAAGCGGTTCTTGGGGGCGCGATCGCACGCAGCCGCTGAGCAATGCCATTGCGGCCGCCGCCCCGATCGGGATGGCTCGTCTCTTTCCCATGTTCTCCCAGTACTGGTACAACCGGCGTGCCATCGGGGTTCGCCGGGCTCCTCGGGCCTTGGGCTCGCTCGGGTGTTGTCTGCGATCAACGGTGTGGGGCCGGGTGTTGCGTCGGGGCGACGGGGGTGCCGGGAAGCGACACGTCCGATACCATGGACCATGACCACCGCCATGGCCAAGCTGCCCCACGCCTCGCCCGAACTGACGGCCCGCGAGCGCCTTGCGGTCGAGGTCTTCGCCGACGCCTCTGTCGCCTCGGCGTATGTCGCCCGCGAGATCGCCGAGCTGATCCGCGAAAAGGCCGCGAAGGGCGAAACGTGCGTGCTGGGGCTGGCGACTGGCTCGACGCCGGTGGGCGTCTACGCCGAGCTGATCCGCCTGCACAGGGAAGAGGGTCTGAGCTTCCAGAACGTGGTCACGTTCAATCTCGATGAGTACCACCCGATGGAGCCGGGGCATCTCCAGAGCTACCACCGGTTCATGAAGGAGAACCTGTTCGACGAGATCAACATCGACCCGGCGAACGTCCATATCCCCGACGGCACGACAGCACCGGAGGATGTCGCGGCCCACTGCGAGGCCTACGAGCGGGCTATCGCCGACGCCGGCGGGATCGATCTCCAACTGCTCGGCATCGGACGGACCGGGCACATCGGGTTCAACGAGCCGGGCTCGCCCAGGGACAGCCGCACGAGGCTCATCACGCTGGACAAGGTCACGCGGATGGACGCGGCGAGCGATTTCTTCGGCGAATGGAACGTGCCGAGACGGGCCATGACCATGGGCGTCGGCACGATCCTCAACGCCCGCCGGCTGATCCTGATCGCGTTCGGCGAGCACAAGGCGGGAATCGTCCGGCGCGCGGTCGAGGAGCCGATCACTAATAGCGTCGCGGCGAGCTCTTTGCAGGATCATCCCGATGTGCGCTTCGTGCTCGACCCGGCGGCGGGCGCGGAACTGACGCGCTGCAAGACGCCCTGGCTGCTGGGCCAGATCGAGCGCTTCGGTCTGGCGTGGGATCCCCCGATGGTGCGCAAGGCCGTCGTCTGGCTTGCCCGCTCGCTCGACAAGCCGATCCTGAAGCTCACCGACGAGGACTACAACGAGCACGGCTTGCAGGATCTGCTCAGCGCCACCGGCGGGGCGTACGAGCTGAACATCCGCGTGTTCAAGGAGATCAGCCGCACCATCACCGGCTGGCCCGGCGGCAAGCCCGGTCGCCCGCGGTTCGTGCCGGGCAAGGGCGTCAGCGACGACAACGGGGCGGACGCCTTCCCCAAGCGGATCGTGGTCTTCAGCCCGCACCCCGACGACGACGTGATCTCGATGGGCGGGACGCTGATCCGCCTGTGTGACCAGAGGCACGAGGTGCATGTCGCGTATCAGACCTCCGGCAACATCGCCGTGTTCGACGATGAGGCCGTGCGCCATGTGGATTTCCTGAGCGAGGTCGCGTCGGCGTTCAGCCTGGGCGAGCAGGCCGACCGGTTCGAGCAGCGGATCGCGAGCTTCGTGCGCGACAAGAAGCCCGGCGAGCCGGACTCGGCGGAGCTGCGCACGATCAAGGGCCTGCTCCGCAGGACCGAGGCCCGGGCGGCGGCGAAATACTCCGGCGTCGCCGAGGAGCACATCCACTTCCAGGACTTGCCTTTTTATGAAACCGGCGAAGTCAAGAAGAGGTCGATCGGCGCCGACGATGTCCGCCTCACGCTCGAGCTGCTTGAGCGCGTGCAGCCCCACGAGATCTACGCCGCGGGGGATCTCTCCGATCCGCACGGCACGCATCGGGTCTGCCTGCGGGCGATCCTGCTGGCGCTGGAAGAGGCGTCCAAGCGCGACCTCGCCTGGCGCAGGGACCTGCACTTGTGGCTGTATCGCGGGGCGTGGCAGGAGTGGTCGCCCGAAGAAATTGAAATGGCCGTGCCGCTGAGCCCGTCGGAGGTCGAACGCAAGCGTCTGGCGATCTTCAAGCACCAGAGCCAGAAGGACCGGGCTTTGTTTCCGGGCCCCAACGACCCGCGCGAGTTCTGGCAGCGGGCCGAGGATCGCAATCGCCAGACGGCGGAGCTCTACGACAAGCTCGGATTGCCGGAGTATCAGGCGATCGAGGGATTCGTCTGCTGGCGCCCACGCCTCATCAGCGCGCGATCGGCCGGTGACGATGCCTGACACCACCCCAAGCAAGTCAATGTTCGTAGGCGTGGTGAGTTTCGGTCACAAGAACGCGCACTGGCTCCGGTTGGTGATCGATCAGTACCGAGACTTTCCGTGGACGTCGCAGATCGTCGTGGTCTCCAACATCCCCAGAGACCTCGGGCCCGATGTTGAAGTCCTCGTTAGGACGCCGCCGGACAATCCGAAGTACTTTCCTTTTTTCTTGCGAGAACTCTTGTGCGAGCGTGCGAATAACTTTGACATGTTCATAGCCACCGAAGATGACGTGGGCGTTTCCTCGCGGAACATTTATTCTTTCGACGCGATGTCCGCTCTCTTGCCTCCGACAGTGGTCCCAGGGTTCCTGCGGTACGAGCTGTTGCCAGATGGCCAGCGAATGATCCACGACATGCACGCACAGTTCGGCTGGGTCCCCGGGTCCGTGCGCCGAATCGGCGACTCCGTATTTGCGCAGTATGAGAATGTGCATTCTGCCCTCTACATGCTCACTCGCGACCAGCTCCAGCAAGCAGTTCAGAGTGGACGGATGCACGATATGCACTCTCCAACACGGTGGTATGGCCCTTTGGAAGCAGCGACAACACACCTCTACGAGCATTGTGGCCTGACGAAGGTATTTCCAGTTAGCCATGCGGAAGACTTTCTTGTCCATCATCTACCGAACACCTATGCGGGCAAAATTGGCGTTTCCGACGATGTGTTCTTTCGATACGTTCGCGCCGTGAGCGACGAAACCGACGGCGCGCCGTCGGGCCGGCTGGCGCCCCCGACTTGCGCCCTCTCCAATCCATGGTTCGATAAGCGCCACTTTGAGCCGGCTCGTGGGGACTTGGTTGAGTTTGCCGGTGCGCCCAAGAACATCCTCTGGATCGGAAGCACGGAGGGCTCGGCCGAACTGACACTCTCTGCGCAAGGACATAACGTGACTTGCGTTGCGCTCGACGGCATCCACGCCAAGGCGCTGCGACTTGCCGGGCTTGAGGCCCTCTCAGGCTCTCTGGAGGAGGCGATCGCCCAGCTAGACGAGCGACTCCACGACCTCATCGTGATTCCGGAGATGCTCGAGCGATTCAGCGAGCCCCCAGAGGTCCTTGCCGCCTTGGCCCGCAAACTCGCGCCCCACGGGCGGATTCTCGTCACGTCGCCTAATCTTGCGCGTTGGCGAGGTGTCGCGGAGCACGGCACACCATTCAGGCAACGGCTGCCCATCGGCCGAGGGGTTCACTTCAAGACTCATCGGATCCATCCGATTGACGCCAGACGGTTGCGATTGTGGTTTCGCGCCGCCGGACTCCGATGCAGTGTTCAGCACGTTGGTGTCGGACTTCGCTTGTTGCGGCGTCTTACGGCGGGCACCTTGGACCACAGACTGGCGCCCAAAGTAGTGGCCGTCGGGACAATGCGATAACCGGAGAGAGTGTGCATGCTGAGAGCACTCAAGAACCGTGCCCGGCGAGCCCTGGAATCGCGAGGATGGGCGATCCAGCGCGTCGGAAACCTGCCAAGAGGACAGGACTGGGCTCGCGAGGCGACTCGACTCGTCACGCTTGATGCTCCAGTTATCCTGGATGTCGGTGCGAATGTCGGGCAGAGCACCATCGCGCTTCACCGGTGGTTTCCGCGGGCCACAATCCATGCGTTTGAGCCGGTCCCGTCGACATGCGACGAGTTACGACGCCGTGTGGCCTCTATCCCGAACGTGTCTGTGCATCCATACGCGCTCGGCGCTACGAACGAGTCGGTTTCCATATCGGCCATTCCACTCGCGGAGACAAACTCGCTGCGTAATACGGTGGGCCCGACGGATGGCGATGCCAATCGCGTCGATGTCCAGGTGAGAACCGTTGGATCTGTCTGCGAGGAGCTTCACATTGGGAGAATCTCGATCCTCAAGTCAGATACCGAGGGCTTTGACCTCGACGTGTTGCGCGGGGCTGGGTCGCTTATCGCAAACGGCAACGTGGATGTGGTTGTTTGTGAGGCGGGCGCGGATCCGAGTTGTAATCAGCACACTCCGATGCTCGCATTGCTCCAATGGGCGTGGGCCACTGGGTTTTGGCTCTACGGCGTGTACGAGCAGGAGTGCCTCGTGACACAAAGATCATCGCACCGTTTCTGCAACATGATGTTTGTACGAGCCGAGCATTACCGGGCGCAAGGTGGCGAGGGTTGACCTGCGCGGTACGACGGTTGCCCGCGAGGGGGTGGTCGGTTCTTGGGGATCAGCCGGCTCTCACAGACTGCCGAGCGACCCGGCGCGAGTTCTCGCAGCGGGCCGAGGATCGCAATCGCCAGACGGCAGAGCTCTACGACAAGCTCGGATTGCCGGAGTATCAGGCGATCGAGGGATTCGTGGCGTGAACCCGCGTAACGAGTCCGTGCCAAGACCGTGCCACCAACCGCTGCTCTGAGCGATTGGTGAGGCTTGCTCGATCGCATCCAGGAAAGCACCGACCATGCAAAGCCATGGTCGGTGGCACGGGTCTCGGCGCGACGCCTTGATCGCACGATAACCGGACATGCGCGCGCGCTTGGACCGGCCCTCTGACGTTTCGCGAGATTTTCTGAGATTTCCTTTTCGCTGGAAATACAGGGGTTTGCGTGCGCACGCGCCGTGACATCGACGCGGTTTGTGCGCGCACCGGAGGTGAACCCAGCCATGGGTGTACACCACGCGGGGCTCGAGCGAGGCCCGCGGGGACTGCCGGGCGGGAGGGTGCCCGGCGACCTTTGGAGGGACCGCCGACATGCAGGACCGGCTCGACTCAATCGCGCTCGACCAGGACGCCATCGACAAGGCAATCGACGATCACAAGCGCGAGCGGTTGCCCGCGATGGATCGCTTCTGGTCGTACTTCCGCAACGAGAGCGAGCCGGTCCCGTCGGCGGGGCGCAGGCGACTCGCCCAGGAGGCGGGCCTGCCGGCGAGGCTGACCGGGCGCGATCCGCTGCTGGACGATCGCACCCGTCGCGAGATCGTTATCGAGAACGACATCGCCTGGCGCGTCCAGACCATGATCGATTTCCTCTTCGGCAAGCCGGTGCGCATCGTGAGCACCGCCCGCGATCCGGAGCTGCGCGAGAAGATCGACGCGCTGCTCGACACGATCTGGGAGCTCTCCGGCGGCGTCGCGCTGCTCCAGGACATGGCCCTGCTCGGGCACGTCTTCGGGCACGTCGATCTGTCGCTGCGCCTCGATGAGAGCGACCTGACCCTGTTCGGCGCGATCGCCCAGGGCGACGCCGACGCGAGCGATCTGATCGAGGTCGCCCGCGCCATCCGCGTGGACGTGATCGAGCCGAGGCGAGGCATCCCGATCGTCGACGAGAGCGACTATCGCCGGCTCAAGGGCTATGTCATCCACTTCGAGCCCGGCGGCTCGTCGCGCGCAGAGCGCACGCGGCGCTGGCTCTTTGCCGGTCGCGAGGCCCGTGCTGGGAGAGCGAGCACCGAGAAGGCCCGCGGGTTTACCGAGATCATCACCGGCGACGGTCGGCGGATCGAGATCGACGGCGAGGTGGTCGAGCAATCGCCCGCGCGCCTGCTCGACGGCGAGCTGCCGATCGTCCACATGCAGAACATCAGCCAGCCGTTCCGCTTCGAGGGGCTGGGCGAGGTCGAGCCGCTGATGCCGTTGCAGGACGAGCTGAACACCAGGCTCAGCGACCGGGCGAGCCGGGTGACGATGCAGACATTCAAGATGTACCTGGCGCGCGGGATCGACGGGTTCGACGCCAGCGCCGTGGGCCCGGGGCAGATCTGGGCGACCGACAACCTCGACGCCTCGATCGAGAGCTTCGGCGGCGACGCCGACAGCCCGAGCGAGGACGCCCACATCGGCGAGATCCGCGAGGCGATGGACAAGATCTCGGGGGTGCCGCCGGTCGCCAGCGGCGTCGTGCGGGCCCGCATCGGGAATCTCTCCAGCGCCAACGCCCTGCGTATCACGCTCATGGGCCTGCTGAGCAAGAACGCCCGCAAGCGCGTGACCTACGGGCGCGGCATCGAGCGGATGAGCGAGATGGCGCTCAAGGCGATCGACGCCGCCGGCGTGCTCGCGATCGACGCGCGCGATCGCGGCGTGCGCCTGGTGTGGCCCGACCCGCTCCCGACGGATATCGAGGGCGAGATCCGCGCCGCCAAAGGCAAGGTCGAGCTGGGCGTCGAGGAGCAGCGCGTGCTGGGCGAACTCGGGTACGCGCCGAGCGACGCGGGAGTTGTGTAGGAGAGGCAGCAGGCAGTAGGCAGTAGGCGGACCACGGTTGACACGAGGGGAGTTGAAGATGATTGAGAGTGAAGTTGGGACGTGTGAGGAGGTGCTGGTTCCGGACGCGCCGCCGGAGGAGCTTGAGGAGTTGCAGGAGCGAGCGCGTGCGGCAGAGGAGCGGGCGAGCGAGTCCGAGGCGCGCATCGCCGAGCTGGAGGCACAGCTCGCCGGCATCAGCGGCGAGCAGGAGCAGGAGGCGTCGGCCCACGAGATGCAGTCGCTCTTGTGCGACGCGGGCGCGATCGATCTGGAAGCCGCGAGCATCCTGGCCGCGGGCTTGATCGACTGCGAGGAGCTCTCGCCCGCGCAGGCCGTCGCGACGCTCAAGCGCGAGAAGGCGTTCTTATTCGCAGCGCCCGCGCGTTCGCTGAGCGCCATGAGCAGCGGCGGGCGGTTCGCCAGCGAGCTGGAGAGCGTCGCCAGCGCGGCGCGATCGAGCGGCAATCGGCGCGAGCTGCTGCACTACATGCGACTGCGCAGAAACGCATAACCAGAGCGAACAACGCTCCGCGATCAGGAGCGCACGACAGAAGCAGGTCAAGAGCAAGTCACGAGAGAACGAGTCACCAGAGAGAGGAGTGAGCAGATGGCATTCACAGGCAAGGCGACATACGGGGCGGGCGCGGACCTGCCGGAACTGATCGAGGACGTCTCGGACATCATCGGGATCATCAGCCCCCACGAGACCCCGCTGCTGGACCACCTGGGCGATCCGCGCCACAGTGCGCGCGGCACCGTCCACGAGTGGATCGAGGACGCGCTGCTGGCCAACACCGGGCAGATCAACCAGACGATCTTCAATCCCGACCCCGAGACCGAGACCGACATCACCGTCGATGATGGGAGCGTCTTCCAGGTCGGCGATCTCGTGCGCCCCGGCGAGACCAGCGAGATCATGCTGGTGACCAGCGTCACCGCCAACGACCTGGTCGTGGTACGAAGCTACGGCGGGACGACCAACGCGACCCTCGCCGACGACATGGCCCTGCTGATCGTCGGCAACGCGGCCCTCGAGGGCGCCGACGCCGCCGATGCGCGATTCACCAGCCGGGTCCGCAGGCAGAACTACACCCAGATCTTCAGCTCGACGATCGAGGTGAGCGGTTCGATGCAGGCAGCCCGCGCCCACGGCGTCTCCGACGAGCTGGACTACCAGAAGCAGGAGCGACTGCGCGAGCTGCTGCGCGACCTGGAGAACACGGTCATCAACGGCGTCGCGGCGGATACCGATCCGCAGGGCAGCTCAAGCATCCGTCGGACGATGAACGGCGTGCTGCACTCGATCCAGAGCAACGTGTTTCAGCCCGGGGTCGGCGAGATCCCGCCGGGCGACGGTCCCGGGGGCGGGCGGCTCAACGAGGCCGTGCTCAACGCGGCGCTGCGTGAGATCTGGGAGCGCTCCAGCGGCTCGGTCGACACGATCGTGGTCAACGGCGCCCAGAAGCGCCGGATCAACTCCTTCGCCAGTGCCGCGCGGGCGTATGCGCCGGAGGACGAACGCTTCCGCGATCTGGTGAGCATCTACGAGAGCGACTTCGGCGTGGCGCGCGTGATCCTCAGCCGATGGGTGCCCAGCGACACCGTGATCCTGCTCGACTCGGCGCGCGTCGAGGTCATGCCGATGGCGGCCCGCCAGTTCGGGTTCAAGCCGCTGGCCGCCACCGGCGACGCCATCCGCGGGCAGGTCGTCGGCGAGTACACGCTGGAGTTTCGCAACGAGCAGGCGCACGGCGTCGTCAACGCCCTGTCCACCGTATAAGCCGCGCCGTGGTCTGAGCGAGCATTCGAGCGAAGGCCACGCGATTGAGCGTCGGCGTGGGGCTTGGGGGAGGCCCGCGCCTCTCTCGGCGGGTCGAGAGACCCGCCGGGGGTTTTCAGAGCCGCGTGCGTGCGCACGCGGACATCGGGCACGTTGAGCTCCTTGTGGCACGAACTCTGCCGGAGATCTTCGGAGTGCGTAGGCCAGGGATGCATGAGTGAGTCAAGGGTCCGCGTGCGCACGCACGCGGCTCCGAAAGAGCAGGAGGGAGACGCCAATGGCCTTTGCGACCGACCGAGACCTGCCGGCGATCGAGCCGAACGTGTTCCGCGACCTGGCGTGGCTGGGCCAGCGCCTCATCAGCGGCGTCGGCGACGTGAGCGGCACCACGCTGACACTCACCAGCTTCGACCACGACTTCGTGAACGCCAACATCGACTCGGGCGCGGTCGTGCTCATCGCGGGCGTCGCCCACGAGGTGCTCTCGCGCACCGACGCGACCAACACCGAGGTCTCGAAGATCCGCGGTTCGAAAGCGGACCCCGCCATCCCGCCGGACGCGGGGGTTGGGCTCGAGATCCTTGTCTACACCTTCGCGCCGCAACTGGAAATGGTGCATCGCGAGGTGCTGCGCTTGGCGGGGATCGAGCCGGCGGACGAGCAGGCGTCGCCGGGCAAGGCGGACATCGTGAATCCCGAGGCGCTGATCCCGCTGGAGGCGTTCGGCGCGCTGCACCTGGCGTACTCGGCCGGCGGCGCGCTCTCGGGGCGCGATTCGCACCTGGCCTCGCGGGCCGCGATGTACATGGGGCTCGTCGGACGCGAGAGAGCCCGCGTGAAGGTCGAGCTGGATCTCGATCACGACGGCGTCGCCGACACGACCCGCCGACTCAACGTCGTGCAGTTGCTCAGAGCGTAGATCGGCGCGCGTAGATCGGCTCTCCGAGCCGATGCGCCTGGCGCCCCTTTGGACCCACCGGCAAGAGGAACGAAAGATGCTGATCCTGAATCCTCGCAATGTTCGTTTCGGCTCGCTCGTGCTCGACGACGTGCGATCGGTCTCGATCGATCGCGTCGCGACCCGCGAGATCGTCGAGTGGAGCGACTTCGGGCCCCACGCGGTGTTCGCCGACGCCCCGGAGCGCAAGGTCACGATCCGGCTCGTTCGCGAGCTGACGCGCGACGGCCTCGACGCGCCGCTCCCGGGCGACAGCGACACGCTGAGCCTGCGCACGAGCCCGAACGCCAGCGACGCCGGCGGCACTTCCGTCAGCGCCTCGGCGGTCGTGACGCGCGTGACGCACGAGTTGCTCGGACAGGCGAGGGCGCTCCAGAAGATCGAGTTCGTCGCGATCAGCACGAGCGGCGACACGGATCCGGTGACGATCGCCGAGTAGATCGGCTCTCCGAGCCGAGGTGGGTAGATCGGCTCTCCGAGCCGAGGTGAGTAGATCGGCTCTCCGAGCCGATGCGCAACTGAACGCAAAGCACCAACCACCCAAAGCCGCGGTTGGTGGCACGGGGTCCACGAGGGAGAAGCGAGATGGCGAGTTCATTCAAGGGTCTGGACCTCTTCGGCTCCGGCCCGCATAGATTCCATCTGGGCGAGCAGGGCCAGGTGCTGGTCAACGGCGGCGTGATCGGGCTGTTCGGCCCCCAGACCTTTGCCCAGGGCCTGCGCGAGCTCGAGGTCTTCGTCACCGGACGCCTCATCGCTCAGAGCGAGTCGGCCCTGTGGACGCTGCGCGACGCGATCACCGCCCAGCTTCTGCACCCGCCGGCGCCCGGCACGCTGATCGACCTGCACGCACGCTCATGGATCGACATGAGCTTCGTGAGCTTCGTCGAACAGGACCGGACCGATCGGGGACGAGAGTGGACCATGGGCTACGTCGCGACGTTCCGCCGGATGATCGATCCGTTCACGATGTTGTAGGAGAGGGAGTAGGCAATAGGCAGCAGGCAGGAGAGGCAGCAGTTGGAATGGTGAGCGGCATGGGAGAGTTGGCGAGTTCTGAGTCCTGTTGCCTACCGCCTTCTGCCTTCTGCCTATTGCCACTTTTCCTCCCGGAGCGCACCATGATCTCCGACCCCGATATCCTCGCCGCCCTCGCCCAGTTCGGCGTCGCCGGCATGATCGGCTGGATGTGGCTCAGCGAGCGGCGCTCGGCGACCCAACGCGAGCGACAGCTCGAAGAGGCCCACGAACGGATCCGTACCGATCGACAGGCCATCGGCTCGCTCGTCCGGATCGCGCAGGAGAACACCCGGGCCCTCGTCGGCGTCGAGCAGCAGCAGCGCGAGCTGTGCGCCGCGATCGAGCGACTCAATCGCACGCTCGACGCCGCTCGGCGCGAGACCCGCCGCCACGGATCGGCCGCGTGAGGCTAGAGTCTGCCATGCGCCTCGCGTCGATCATCCTGATCATGAGCGTCTGCGGCGTGCTCGGAGCGTGCTCGGGCACGCGCGAGGGCGTGCGCACGCCGGAGGATCCGGACCCGCAGGTACTGCGATCGGCGGTGCGGACGCCTTTCGCCCCGGCGCGCTTACGGATCCACCCGCTGACGTCGCTGTCGAAAGACCAGGCGAATCAGCCTGTGCTCACGCTGTACGTCGAGATGCTTGATGCGTGGGAGGACAGCGTCAAGGCGGTGGGCCTGCTGACCGCCGAGGTCTTCGACGGCCCGCAGGTCCGCCAGTGGAACGTTGACCTTTTCGACATGGATATCAACGGCCCGGCGTACGACCCGCACACGCGGACGTATCGCTTCGTGCTGGGGCAGATGCCGAGCTGGGTGGGCGAGATCTCGCGTGTGCGGGTGTTCTTGCAAACCGTCGACGCCGCGGGCGAGCCGCTGGAGCTGTTCGACGAGACGGTGCTGCGGTAGTTTCAGAGGCCGAGGCTGTCGATCCGCAGGCGGCGGGTCGGCGGACGGTCGATGCCGGTGACGACCTCCCAGAAGGGCTCTGCGTGCCCGTCGTCGTGCCAACGCTGGAGCTGGCCCTTGGGATCATCCGCGTACACGTCCAGCAGGCCCCCGCCGATGAAGACCGAGCGATGCAGCAGCAGCGCGTCGTCGTCCACATACTCGGCCTCGGCGGCGACGCCGGCGAGGGCGTCGACCAGGCGGCCGAACAGCCCGTGATCGGCGCGCACCAAGACGTCGGCGTCGTGCCAGATGTAGTAGCGGTACCGGTTCGGAGCCCGCCCGGGGTAGGTCTGGCGGGTGCGGAGCATGGCGGTGACGCTGCGCGGGCCGGAGATGCGGCGTTCCAGGGGCTCGCCGGGGATCGCACGCTCGAGTTGGTGGCAGAACGAGTCGAGGTCGCGGATGAACTGGCCGTAGAAGACGCAGACCTCGGTATGGCGCAGGCTCTCGAGGAACTGGGCGAGGCTGGCTGCGAAGTGCAGACGCTGGCGTGGCGTGTCGCTGGAGGCGATCAGGTGATGCTCGTCGAGCATCTGTGTGACCTCCGGCTGCCAGTCGGTCAGGAACAGGGGCTGCTCGGAATGTCTGGACAGCGCGCTCATACTTCCCCCGCGCGGCCGGCAACACGACCCCACGCATATCTCCATGACAGGACTGAGTCGGCGGGCCCCACGAACGGACCTCGCTCGATCCTCTTGAGAGGTATTGTGAACCAAGAACTTGGATCCCGCAAAGCGCCCGTCGGTTTGATTGGCACAATCGCCCCAGATCACCAAGAAAAAAGGCAGCGCGTTGTCGGCAGGCTTCCCACCTTGCCAGATCGAGGGGGAAACCCCCTGTTCTCCGGACATTGCGGACCCGTTGGTCTCTGAACGATCAGCGGATCTGAGCGGGTTTGCGGGCGGGGATCTCGATCTTCAGGCGCTTCTCGCCGGAGCCGGCGACGGTGGGGCGCTCGTGGTTGGCGGCCTCGCGTCCGTCGTCGGTGGTCCGATAGACGATGCCGATGGTTGTCTCGGGTTCGCCCAGGAGCAGGCGGTTGACGCACTCGACGCCCTGCATGAGGGTGTGGTCGGTGTTGGCGACCTCGTACTTCCACATGCCGAAGCGACCCCGGCTGTAAATCGCGCGGTCCTCGAGCCAGGGGACGACGACCGATAGGATGTCGTCGCGCTCGACGCTGGGGGTGGGGTAGGCGTGCTCGACGCGCTTGTACCAGGTGCTGACGATGTCGTCGCGCTCGCCTTCTTCGAGCAGGCCGGCGTTCTCGAGGCCGCGAATCGTGTCCTTGATGATGGTGTTCTGATCGACGGGCTTGTGAGCGCTCTCGGAGGTTTCGCAGAGCAGGGAGTAGTGGGTGTCGTTGGCACCGGTCTGGTTGGGGGTCATGTAGGGGGAATAGTTGCTGAGGTAGGTGACGCGATAGAACGGGCAGTTGTCGTCGGGGAAGTACATCCAGCACTTGGTGGAGGGGCACTTACGTTTGATGCCGACGCCGACCATGTGGCCTGCGGAGTGCAGCAGGCGCGAGGCGTCGGCGCGGATCGTGTCTGGCACGTCTTCGACGATGTCGCTCACGAGGATGTCGAGGGGCATGGCGGAGATGAGCGCGTCGTAGGGGACTTGCTCGCCGGTGGTGAGGCGGACGAGCTTGCGCTCGCTGTCGATGGTGGCGGCGGTTGCGCCGTAGCGGATGCTGCCGCCGAGGGACTCGGCGATGCGCTGGTAAAACGCACCGGTGCCGCCCTTGAGGGGGTACTTGAAGCGGTTGTTGGGGCCCCAGCCGAAGTCGTCTTGTTCGAGGACGACGTTCTTGAGTGCCCGGTCGGCGTCGAGCACGGCGACGCGCTCGCCGATCCAGGTCTTGTTCATCATCTCGGGCGGGTGGGCCCAGACCTTGAAGTTGTACGGGCGCATGAAGTGCTTGGCGATGCCTTCCCCGAAGACGAGGTCGATGAACTCGGCGAAGTTCTCGGCGTCGAGCGGGTCCTTCTTGCGGACGAGCTGCGCGTGGATGAGGCCCTGGAGGCACTCGAACGTCGCCTGCTTGGGCAGGTGTCGGACGTTGTTCTGGAAGGGGTAGGGCACCCAGCGGTCCATGATGCGGACCCAGCTCTCGCGGTCGTTGAGTGTGAACTGATCGCCCAGCATGGTCTCGAAGAGCTTGTCGTAGTAGTCGTAGTGGCTGAACATGACGTGCCCGCCGACGTCCCAGGTGAATCCGGCGGTGTCGGTGTACGACGCGGCGAGGCCGCCGGCGTGCGGGGCGGATTCGAGGACGACGAAGTCGTCGTGGTCGAGTTCTTTGAGTCTGGTGGCGGCCCCGAGTCCGGTGGGGCCGGCGCCAATGATGACGATGCGCATCGCGAACTCCGTTTGCGAGTCGGGTGGTTGCTGGAGGGCCGCTTTCTGGGCGGGCGGGACTTCCTGGGCAGGGAGGTTAGCCGCGTGGGCGCGGTAAAGGGGCCTTGTCGGCCCCCAAGCGGCCCTGGCGGGCCCTGTGAGGGCACTATACGGGCGCGACCGAGGGCGGGTCCGCTACGCTGGCGGCGTGTGCGGTCGAGACGCGATCTCGTCGCGGGCGAATAGGGAGGATTGCGTGCGATATGGATCGGTTTGGTGGCGTCTTGCGTACTGAATGCCCAGCCGATGGATCCGGGGTACACGATTCCCGTGATCGACTTGGACGATCGCGAGGGCTTGCAGACGGTCGTCGATCGCGAGGAGGGGCAGTACCTGGGGCATCCGACGATCGCGCTGCTGGAGGATGGGCAGACGATCCATTGCGTGTACCCCAAGGGACACGGGCGCGGGGCGATCATGTACAAGGTTTCCGAGGACGGCGGGCGGGCGTGGTCGGAGCGTTTACCGACGCCGGCGTCGTGGGCGACGAGCAGGGAGGCGCCGACGATCCATCGGGTGATCGGCCCGCGCGATGGGACCAGGCGGTTGATCCTGTGGTCGGGGTTGTATCCGGCGCGGCTGGCGCACAGCGAGGATGACGGCAAGACGTGGTCGGAGCTGGAGGCGGCGGGCGACTGGGGCGGAATCGTCGTCAGTAGGCTGCCTGGAGCGGCTGAACGACGGGCGTTCTATCGCGATGTTCCACGACGACGGGCGGTTCTTCACTGAGGACGGCAAGAACACCGGCGTGTTCACGCTGTACCAGACGTTCTCCGGCGACGGCGGGCTGAGCTGGTCAGCACCCGAGGTGATCTGGTCGGGGAGCGATGTTCATTTGTGCGAGCCGGGGATGATCCGCTCGCCGGATGGCAAGACGCTGGCGATCCTGCTGCGCGAGAACGCGCGGCGGAAGAACAGCCATGTGATGTTCTCCGAGGATGAGGGAAAGACGTGGAGCGAGCCGCGGGAGCTGCCCGGTGCGCTGACGGGGGATCGGCACACGGCGGTCTCCACGCCGGATGGGCGGCTGTTCATCAGCTTCCGGGATACGACGCGCAAGAGCGAGACGCAGGGGGACTGGGTCGCGTGGGTCGGGACGTGGGAGGACATCGTCGAGGGAGGCGAGGGGCGGTATCGCGTGCGGCTGAAGGACAACAAGCATCGCTGGGACTGCGCGTATCCGGGGGTGGAGATGCTGGCGGATGGGACGATCGTCGCGGTGACGCATGGGCATTGGGAGGAGGGGGCCGAGCCGTACATTCTGGCGGTGCATCTGACGATGGAGGAGTTGGATCGGCTCGCGGGCATGAGCACAGGGCCGTAGCGCGGTCGCTACTGCGCGGAGTAGTCGTGGTCGATCCAGTTCTCAATCTTGAGCAGCTCGGTCGAGAGCTCGCTGGCGGCGTGCCCGTCGAGGAACAGGACGTTGGCGCCGCTGCCGTGGCGGGTGGGGAGCTGGCGGATCTGATTCTCGTTGCCATCAACGTGCTGGCTCTGGAAGAGGTCGTAGATCTGCGAGATCGAGAAGTCGGTGGCGTTGGGGAAGTGGACACGCCGGTAGTAGGTGTTGTTGGGATCCTCGGCGTAGGCGGTGAGGTACATCGTCGTCGAGGGGAAGGGGCCCTTGAACGATCGCCACATCCGGCGCTCGCCGCGGAACCGGCCCGCACGATCGAAGCGCAGGCCGTTGCTGACGTAGTGGAGCTGGTGGAGGTCGTCGGGGGTGCGGCTGGGGTCGTGGAAGTAGGGCGCCTCGCGGTACCAGTCGTTGAGGGGCTCTTCCCAGGTCGCGCGATGGTCGAGATAGGGGCGGGTCGCCATCGCCCAGGAGACGTCGGGCACCTGGCCCGCGGCCCGGGGGATCCACCGCTCGAAGTCGTCGGCGTAGAACATCAGGGCCATGCCGATCTGGCGCTGGTTGGAGAGGCAGTTGAGCTTGCGGGCACCCTCGCGCCCGCCGGCGAGGGCGGGGAGCAGCATTGCGATCAGAACCGCGATGATCGCGATGACGATGAGGATTTCGATGAGGGTAAAGGCTGGGCGTCGGCGCATGGCGGGCCTCTGGGCGGTTGGATCCCCCGGGATGGCAGTCTACAGGGATTACGCCGGCGAGAAGTGGTGATTCTCTGGGCATTGGCGGGCGATTGAAGCGATCGACGGCGAGCGGGCGGATCTCGCGCACTCGTCCGGTATACTGCTCCGAGGTGCTCTCATGTCCATGAAAGAAGTCGAGTTGCTGCGTGCGGCGTGCTGTATCGCCGGTCTCGATGGCGAGGTGACCGACAGCGAGCGCGAGGCGATCGAGTCGCTCGCGGATCGGGCGGGGGTCGGGGCCGCGTCGATGAACGCGATGATCGATCTGGCCCGGACCGACGAGTCGTTCTACGAGGAGCAGTTCGAGATGCTGCTGACCGATCCGGAGGAGGCGATCCGGACGCTGTCGGGGGTCGCCGCGGCGGATGGGGGGGTGTCGACGGATGAGCGGGTGATCCTGCGGCACTTCGCGGACAAGCTGGGGCTGGATGGGGCGCGGGCGGAGGAGATTATCGAGGAGATTGACGGCGGCGCGTAGGCCGCGAGTGTCGTGAGCAGGTTGAGGCCCGTGGTCACCGGGCGGTATCTCGCGAGCTTGCGCTCGCGGTTCCGTGTCGAGCTCTGCGCGGTAGAACTCTGCGCGACCTATCGCACCAACCGCTCAAAGCAGCGGTTGGCGGCACACCGGCCCGCAAACACCCTCGGCAGGACTCGAACCTGCGACCTCAGCTTTAGGAAAGCCGTGCTCTATCCAACTGAGCTACGAGGGCACGCTGGGATTCTAGACGGCGGCGTTTGCGTCCTCCGGCATGGATAGTGGCGGGACGATCGACGAGGAAGAAGAGAATCACGATCGGCAGGATGGAGAGGACGGTGCCGGCCATGAGCAGGCCGCGGTCGCCGAAGTGGACGTCGCGGGCTTGAGCGAGGGCCACGGACAGCGGCATCTTGTCGGGGCTGAGCAGGATGAGCTGGGGCCAGAGGAAGGCGTTCCAGGCGGTCATGAAGACGATGAGCAGGAAGACGCCGGTGGTTGCGCGCACGCCGGGGAGGACGATGTGCAGCAGCAACGCGAGGCCCGAGCAGCCGTCGAGCGTGGCGGCGTGGAGCGTCTCGGGGCTGATCGCCTGGCGGATGGCCCGGCGGTAGAGCAGGACGCCGAAGGCCGGGGCGACGGCGGGCAGGATCACGCCCCAGTAGGAGTTCAAGAGGCCCAGGCGGCTGAGCCAGAGGTACGCCGGGGCGACGAGGATGGGTGTGGGGACGATCAGGGCGAGCCAGACGGCGGCCGAGGCGATGGGCCTGCCACGCCAGCGCGTCGCGAGCGCGAAGCCCCCGCCGGCGCAGACGAGCATGGCGAGGATGGCGGTCGCGCCGGCGATGAAGGCGGAGTTGACCATCGCGGGGGCGAGTTCTCGCAGGGCGCGTCCGTAGTTGGCCAGTGTCAGGCGATCGAGGGCGACGCCGTGTTCATCGCGCGGCAGAAATAGGGAGCCGGCGTAGTCCTCGGGCGTTTTGAGGCTTGCGAGGAGCATCCACGCCAGCGGCGCGAGCACGAGCAGCGCGAGCGGAACGAGCAGGAGCAGCGGCCATTGTGCGACGAGCGATCGGTAGAGGCGATGGACGGCGCTCATGCGTCGCTCCTGCGCGAGAGCAGCGCGGTCGTGGCGATGAGCGCGAGCATGACCAAGGAGAGAAGCCAGCCGATGGCGCTGGCGTAGCCGAGGTCGCCGATCTCGAAGCCTTGTTGGTAGAGGTAGGTCACGACAGTAAGGCCTCGGTTCTCGACGCCGCCACCCTGGAGCAGGACGTAGGGGAGCTCGAAGGCCTGAACGCTGCCGACGACGCTGAGAAGGACAACGAGGCCGAGCACGGGGCGGATGGCGGGGATCGTGACATGTCGCAGGCGGGAGAGGGGGCTTGCGCCGTCGAGGGTCGCGGCGCCAAGGCGGGCCGGATCGACATCGCCCATCGCGGCCCGCAGGATCA
Source organism: Phycisphaerales bacterium (assembly GCA_029260315.1). Taxonomy (GTDB): domain Bacteria; phylum Planctomycetota; class Phycisphaerae; order Phycisphaerales; family UBA1924; genus S146-42. The sequence continues at coordinate 18,057 of JAJDDM010000050.1, forward strand.
GGGCGTTGAGGCCGATGTAGAGCCAGGCGGAGATGATGACCATGGTGGTAATCGGGGCGTTCTCGAGCCAGGCGAGGTCGAGGTCGGTGTTGAACGTGGCGTGCAGGGCGCGGTTGACCATGCCGGTGCGTTTCTCGAAGGCGACGGCGCCGAAGACGCCGGCGTAGGCGAGGCCGACCATGTGGGGCAGCAGCAGCGCCAGACGGATGAGACCCCTGGCCCAGAGCCTGGGGCGCTCCAGCAGCAGCGCGACGGCGAGGGCGATGGGCACCTGCACGAGGACGGAGAAGATTGTGAAGAGCGCGGTGTTCCAGGCGGCCTTGCGCAGGAGGGGGTCGGCGAGGGCGTCGAGGAAGTTCTGGGGGCCGACGTCCGTGGCGACGCGCGTACCGAAGGTGCGCTGGGTGGCCAAGCCCAGGGAGATCGCGAGGGGATACGCGGCGAAGAGGGCGATGATCGCGATCATCGGCAGGGCCAGCGGGAGCATCGCCGATGCGCGCTGTCTCACCTGGCCTCCAGATCGCGCCAGGAGCCTTGGCGCTGCATGCGAGACTTGAGCGTCGTCTGGGCTTGTTGGAGCAGTGCCGCGGCGCGCTGGGCGAGGTTGGCGTCGTTCTGCTCGCCGGCGCGGCGTTCGCGGACGAGGGTGGAGAGGGCGGTGCTAAGCAAGTCGAGCGCCTCTTCATTGAAGACCGAGGGATGGCGCGCCGGGATCTGGTTGGCGAGGTCGATATAGTCGCGGCCCTTGGTCTGACCCATGAAGTAAGGATCGGGGGTGTCGTAGATCGGATCGTCCCAGCGGTCGGCGATGGGCGAGATGATGCCGCTCTCTTCGTAGAGGGCGCGGGCGGACTCGGGGCTGAGATAGAGGCGTTTGGCGAGGGCCCAGAGTTCGTCCTGGTGCGGGTTGCCCTTGGCGATGGCGAGCATGGTGCCGCCCCAGACGCTGGTTCGGCGTGCGCCGGGCTCCCACGCGGGCAGGGGCAGAAGACGGACCTTGCCGGCGAGTTGGGGCATCTTGTTGCGCCAGACCTGGCACTGCCAGTCGGGGACGAAGCTGCATAGGGCCCGCCCGGAGATGAGCTGGCTCTGCCCGCCGGCGGTGTCCCAGGCGGCGTCGGCGGCGATGGGCTCTTCGCCGGCGATCCAGCGCGAGAGGCGCACGAGTGTGCCTGCGTTGGCGTCCGAGTCGAGCATCGGTTTGGCGTTTGCGTCGAAGAGCCCGCCGCCGGCCTGGAGCAGGAGCAGTTCGAGCTGGTCGCGATGGGTGAGGCCGAAGGCGATGGGGTAGTGGTCGATCTCGCCGTCGGCGTTCTGATCGATCATGACCTTGCGCATCTCGCGCTCGAAGTCGTCCCAGGTTTCGATTGCACCGATATCCACGCCATATTGCTCGCAGATGTCGGCGCGGTAGCTGAGCATAACGGGATGGACGTCGTGGGGGATGCCGAAGATCTTGTTTCCGACGCGCCAGGGCCCGAAGGAGGCGGGGTTGATGGATTCGAGCAGGCCCTCGGCCTCGAGGCGCGGGGCGAGGTCCGTGAAGCCGATCGCCTCAACAGGCCCGGCGAAGGCTCGCGCCGCCATGCGCCGCTCGATCTCGATGAGCCCGGCCAGCGGCGCATCGGAGAGAAAGCCGCCCATCATCCGGCGTTCGAGGGCCGCCATGCTCAGGAGGGTGATGCCGAGGTCGTTCTCGATCTCCCACCGCTCGACGAGCTGCTCGTACATCTCGGCGTGCCCCTCGGCGAAGGTCCAGAGCTCATGGCTCGCGGGCGTGCGATCGGGGCGGATGAACAGCCAGAGGCCCGAGGCGAGGGCGATCGCGAGGATCGTGACGCCGACGGGCGTGAGGGTCTGACCAAGGGCGGGCATGGGGTCATCATCACCGGATCTCGGGGCGGACGCAAGTCTCAGCCGGGGCGCGGGGGCGGTATGCTCCGGCGTGCCGCGGTACAAGCTCACGATCGCGTATGACGGGACCGGATTCCACGGGTGGCAGAAGCAGGAGCTGGATCCCGCGAGCCCGGCGATCCCGTCGGGCGGGCCGATGACCATCCGCGATGGCAAGGCGATCCTGCGGACGGTGCAGGAGGTCGTCGAGCAGGCGGTGCGCCATGTTGTTCGCGAGCCGGTGCGGGTGCAGGGCGCGAGCCGGACCGACGCGGGCGTGCATGCGCAGAGCCAGGTGGCGGCGTTCACGAGCGAGCCGCGGCCCGAGGCGGGGGTGGGCTGGCCGACGGAGCGCGGCTGCGAAGTGCTCTTGCGCGCGGTCAACAGCCGATTGCCGCAGGATGTGCTGGTGCGCGAGGTCGAGATCGTCCACGATGGGTTCAACCCGATCGGGGACTGTGCGTCCAAGGGGTATTCGTACACGTTCCATGTGGGCCAAACGCGCCCGCTGTGGGATAGGAAGACCGTGTTTCATACATGGCACGATCTCGATGTTGAGAGGATGGCGCGGGCCGGGGCGATGCTGGTGGGCACCCGCGACTTCGCGGCGTTCGCGGCGCTGCATCACGGGCGGCAGACGACGGTGCGGACGATTCACTCTTGCGTCGTGCGCGACCTGACTGAGGGGATGAACCACGGAGACACGGAGGCACGGAGGGGAAGGAGAGCGAATGAGGGGGGGGATGGGGCGCGTTCGTGCTCATTTGATGAATCGCTGAATCGCTCGATCGCCGGCTCCCGCGTTCGCATGGAGGTCGCCGGGGACGGGTTTCTGTACAACATGGTCCGGATCATCGCGGGGACGCTGCACGAGGTGGGGCGGGGCAGGATCGAGCCGGAGGCGATCGGCGAGATCCTCGCCGGCGGCGATCGCAGGCGGGCCGGGCCGACGCTGCCGGCCGAGGGGCTGTGCCTGGAGTGGATCCGATATCCCGCTGAGGCGAGCGAATCAGCAATGGATCCGGGGTCGGAGCGTTGAGCTTGGCGGGTCGCCCGCGACGCGTACGATTGTGTGCGGGAGCCCGGTCAAACGGGGCAAACTGGAGATTCGGATCGTCCCGATCGGCGGGCGAGGAGCGTTTGGTATGCGAGTGAGCAAGGCAGGAACGCGGGCGCGGGCGTTCAGCATGATCGAGCTGGTGCTCGTGATCGCGATCATCGGGATCCTGATGGGCGTGGTCGGCTACAACATGTTCGGCAACGTCGATCGCGCGGCCCAGCGCGCGACCGAGGCGTCGTTGCGGACGCTCGGGCAGGGGATCAAGGACTACAACATCAACCATTCGCGGACGAACCCAGCGGACTTGCAGGCGCTGGTGGACGCGCAGATCATCGAGCCGAACGCGCTGACCGACGGCTGGGACACGCCGTACTTCTACAACCCCAACGGGATGGCCGGCAAGGAGTTTTCCCTGCTGAGCGCGGGCAAGGACAAGAAAGTGGGCACCGCCGACGACATCGATTACTGGGCGCTGCTCGCCAAGCCGAGTAACTGAGCGATGGGCGTGCGCCGCGGACAATCCGGGGCAGGGTGGCCCAGAGCGGGGCGGCGGGGCATGACGCTCCTGGAGGTGGTGCTGGCGATCGCGGCGTTGGGGCTCGTCGCCGCCAGCGCGACAACGACGATGAGCTATCTGTACGGCGCGCAGGTGCGCGAGCAGCGCCGCCTGGCGGCCTCGGAGATGGCCCATCGGATCATCCTGATGCATCTGGACGACCCGACGAAGATGCCCAGCGGGCCGCAGCCCTACGCGAAGGATTTCTATCGGTATGAGCTGGAAGTCGCGCCGGTGCGGTTGACGCCCAAGCCGCACGTCGCCAGCGCGCTGGCCGATCGGCGGAGCAGTTCGCCGGTCTCGATCGACCGGCTGGAGCAAGTGACGGTGCGGGTGTGGCTGAGCGAGGAGTCGGGCGGATCACGCCGGTTCACCTCCGACGTGCCGTACATGGTGCTGGTGCGGCTGATGGACCCGCAGTATGTGAATCGCAACCCGGACTCGGCGGTCAAGTTCTTTGACAACAAGGACCGCCTGCAGGACTTCGTGCAGGACGTGCTCGGAGGCGGCCAGTGAGGCTCGCCTTCACCATGCTCGAGCTCGTGCTGGCGATGGCAATGGCGTCGATGGTGGGCGTGGGCGCGTTCGGCGTGCTCAACATGATGAACCGGGGCGACGCGACGCTCGAGACCCGCTCGGTCCAGGTCCGGGAGCTCGCGACGCTGCACGGGCTCTTGCAGACGGCGATGGGCTCGCTGGTGATGTCCGACGCCGAGCGCCCGGGGAACACCATCGGCGGCGAGTCGGTCGAGCAGGACCCCGAGAGCGTGATGGCGTTCGACGGGCTCGACGACGAACAGCCGGTGCGCCCGCGGATGATCCTGCAAAGCGATCCGTCGGCGCTGGCGATGATCCCCGGCGCGAGCCACACGCCGCAGAGCTTCGAGGTCGTGCTGCGCAACGGCGTGGCGTTGTTCAACGAGCCGGAGGGATTGAGCCAGAGCGAGCTCGCGGCGCTGCAACGCGGGCGCGAGGCGATCCGCGGCGTGTTCGAGCTGCGCCCGGAGGGTGAGGCGTGGGCGCTGTGGTGGCGGCCGGTTGATGAGCACGGCGGGCCCATCCGCGCGGATTATGAGAGCAACCGCGAGCAGAGCGCGTTGCGCCTCTGCGGCGGGCTGAATGGCTTCCGGTGGGAGGCGTTCTATCGCGGCCATCGCCTGCCGACGTACAAGGCGACCTGGTCCAACGACCTGCCGGCGTACTTGGAAATCGAGGTCTCGACGACGTCGGGGCTGTACGCGAACTGGATGTTCGAGGTCGGGTGGACGACCGCCGCGGAGACCGAGGAGGTTGTCGAGGAGGACCTCGGCGGCGACGCGGAGGGTGGCGACGCGCAGGGCACAAACGCGGGCGATGCCGGCGGCGCGACCGCCGCCGGTGGCGCGGCGGGCGGAGACACCGCCAGCGAGGGCGCCTCCGACAGGCGGAGCAATCGAGGCGCGAGGCCCAGTCGATCGGGCGGCGATGCACGCAGCGGCGGCACCGCGGGCGGAAGTTGACCATGCAGCACGCGAACAGACCAAGTTGCGGCTCGTGGCGGCGCGCGTATGCGCTGGCGATCACGATGATCGTCCTGGTCGTCGTCGGCATCCTCACGGCGGTGATGCTCGACCGCCAGTCGCAGACGACGCTCGCGGTCTCGCGTCAGCTCGATCAGTACCAGGAGCACCACGGCAAGAAGGGGCTGGCCGAGGTCGTCGAGGCGTATCTGCTGATGCTCCAGAACGTCTCGATGGCGGGGCTGATCGAGGAGGATCCGCACCTGTTCGATCTGGAGCTGGCGGATCGCTCGATCGTCTCGGTGCGGTTCGAGCACGCCCAGGGGCGAGCGCTGGCGTATCCCAACAAGCTCGATACGCGCGTGCGGGACAAGGCCGAGCGCGTGCTCATGCACCTGCGCGAGCTGGTCGGGCCCGAGCGACTGGATCGGCTGACGCGCGTGGATGGGCCGATGGCGATCGACGCCCAGTCGGCGGACGAGGCGGTGATCCGGGCGGCGGCGCGGGCCGCGACGCAGGATATGGAACTGGGCGATCGCCTGGCCGACGAGTTGCTGCGGGCGCGGGCCGACCACGAGCTGACCCGGGCGGATGTCGGGCGGATCGCGACCCGCCTGGAGCTCTCCACCGAGCAGCGCCGCGACGCGACGGAGCTGTTCACGGTGCTCCCGGCGATCTGGGGGGTGCGGGTCGAACTGCGGACGCCTCGGTTCGGGAACGAGCCCGAGCGGCTGGTCTCGGCGTACGAGGGGCTGGTGCAGATCGGGACCAGCCGGGCGAGGCGGACCGGGCGGGGCAACGTGTTTCTTTCATTCGAGCCGATCGATCTCGCCGAGCAAGCTACAGGCGCGACGAGCGATCGGGGCCTTCGGCGTCGCGAGGGCGAATAGAGTTCCGCGGAGGATCCCATGCAACGGTCGCAGGCACGGTCATTGACGCTCATCGCTCAGATCTCGACGATGGGGCTGGTCGCGCTGGTCGCGTTCGTGGCGGTGGCGGGCGTGCCGGGGCTGTCTGCACCGGCGGCGGGGATCCCGCCGATGCCCGAGCCCGAGGCGATCGACCAGAACCGATCGGAAGGCGGCGAGCGTGAGTTCGCGCTGCGGATCGAGGTGGACCCGATCATCGAGAGATTCAAGAGCCTGCCGAATGCGCCGAAGGTCATCGAGCAGGATGAATCCAAGGAGACCGTTAAGGGGACGGGCACGCCGCCCTCGCCGTCGCTCGTGGCGTTTCTGGGCGCGGTGATCGCGGCGAACCATCGGGCGGCGATGCTCCAGACCGACGGCGAGAAGGTGTGGGTCGCCCAGGGTGAGACCGGGACGGTGGGCGGACGATCGGTGCGTGTGCTGGAGGTGCAGGCCGATCATGTGCGGGTGGAGATCGACGGGGCCGAGCGGCGGCTCGCGAGAGCGCCGCGTTCGGGCAGCGCCGTCGCGAGCATCTCGCGGACGCAGGAACGGTTGGGCGGCAACGACCTGGACTTCAGCGCTCGCCGACGGGGTTTAGAGGATGCGCGGACCGAGATGCTGCGATCGGGCGGGCAGGATCCGCTGCAGGCTCGTCGGAACAGCGCCAACGCGATGCTTGAGCGGGCCGCAGAGATGGAGGAGACCGACCCGCAAGCCGCCAAGCGCCTGCGTGATCGGGCCCAGCGGCTGCTGTCGATCAATCCGGGCGACGCGGGCAGCGCCGGCGGGTCGGGCGGTTCGAGCGGTCAGGATCCGGAGCGGTGAGCCCGCCGATCTGTCTCATCGAGCGAGCCTCGCAGGGCGACGCGATCGAGCGGGTGACGCTGACCGGCGAGCGCCTCGAAGAATCGTGGACGCCCGAGGCTTCCATGGGGGTTTCCGAACGCCCGCGGGCCGCGGCACGCTGGGTCTCGCAGATCGTGACGAATCACGCCGACCGCGCGCTCGCGCTGGTCTGCCTGGACGCGAGCGGCTCGTTCGCCTCGTGGACCCGCCCGACCACGCGCGATCCGCGCGTGGTCGAGACGGTCATCCGCCAGAGCGAGGGTGAGTCGCTCGTCGGCGTCGGCGCGGAGATGGGCAGCTTCGAGGAGTCCTCGCGCGGCGAGGGGCTGGTCGGGCCCGATCTGACAACCCCCGGCGGGGGCGTGTTCCAGGTGCTGCTCGAGGATGAGCCCGAGGGGATGATGGCCCGGGCCGCGGTGCTCGCGGTGCGCGACCCCGCCGCGAGTTTGTTTCTGGATGAGTTGGACGCGCTCGGCGTGCGGGTGCAGGCGGTGGACTCGATCTGGCACCTGATCGCCTCGGCGTGGGATCCGGCGACGCCGTTGCGCGAGCACGCCGACGACGGAGAGATGATCGTCGCCAGCGATGCGCCGCTGTCGGTGGTGTGCGTGCTGGACGATGGGGGCATGCTCGTGTGGTCGTGGACGCGCGGCGGGCGATTGGTCGCCGCGGGGCAGATCCGCGTGCCGGCACGCGACGGCGAGGTGCATCTGCGCGAGGGCTCGCTGGCGCGATTGAACAGCGATTGGCTGGCGTGGTCCGGACAGCTCGGCACGGCCCCGCGCCGCGTGGTCTTCATCGCCCCGCGGGGCGCAGACGACGACATCTCGGCACAGACGATCCGCGATGGACTTTCGCGGGCGCTGCCGCAGGCGACCGTGGATCTGGCGCTGGTCGAGGATCCGCTGGGCGAGACGTGTCGGCGGGTGGCGGGGTATCGAGGCGAGGCGATCAGCCCGCCGAGCGACCCGTCGCGCTCGCTGGTATCACTCGCCAATCGACCGTCGCGGGTGCATCGCGGGATGCATCGCTGGCTGGCGGTCGGGCTGCTGGTGCTCGCGGTGCTGGCGGCGGTCGGGGCGAGCGCGCTGTTCGAGCAGGCGTCGGCGTATCGCGCCAGCGCGAAGACAGTGCGCGACGAGCAGATGCGGGTGTATCAGTCGACATCGCCGCCCGAGCCTGCCTCCGGGCAAACGGCGGTTTTCAAGCTCGAGGAGATGGTGCTCGCGGCAGAGACGGCGCTCAAAGACGGCGGCGAAATCCCCCCGCCGCGACCGATCCTGGAGGAACTCGACACGCTGCTGTTCGTGCTGAGCTTGTATTACAACCAGGGTCTGGAGCTGGAGTTTCTCGAGTTCGGCGGGTTTCTGTCCAACCGCGTCGTGGTGTCCGTCGAGGAGACCAGCGTCTACGAGGAACTCATCCGCAGCCTGAACAACATGGACTCGGCGATCGACTGGGCAGCGCCCAACCAGAGGACCGTGCGCAACCGCATCGAGGTCACGCTGACCGGAGGCTGGCGATGAGTCTTTCGCCCGAGGATCGCGACGAGCTGGCGACGGCGGCGGCGATCGCCGAGCGGCGCAACCGCCCGCGCGGTTTGGTCATCTTTTCGGGGATCGTCGCGGGGATCGCGCTGATCGCGCTGATCTGGTCGGCGCTCTCGCTCAACGCGGCGCAGGGCGCACAGGACAAGCAGCTCGAACTGCTGACCAAGACCCAATCGCTCGCCGCGCGATGGGAGGGCGTTCAGTCGGCGGGGCAGGGCGACGGAAGCGACATCTTCGTTCCGTACCCAAGCCCGCGGACAAAGATCGAGGAGCTCGCGACCGCGGCGGGGATCGACAAGCCTGCGCTGCCCGATCGCTCGCTGGAGGGTCAGGGCACGATCAAGATGGTTCAGTTCAAGTACAACAACATCCGCGAGAACGACATCGCCAAGGTCATGCGGTGGATCGAGTCGGTCGTGCAGGAGATCCCCGGGATGTTCGTCGAGCAGCTCAGGATCGATCCACAGCCAAACAACTGGAACGTCAGCGTGACGTTCTCGCGATGGGAGAGGCAGACATGATGCGAGCGATTTCCCTGCTGCTGGCGGGCGTAGTCGGCGGATGCACGATGTACCCCGAGAAGATGGGAACGCCCAGCGCCGGCGATGTGGAGGCGGTCCAGGCCGAGGCCCGCGCGCGCCAGGAGGCGATGGATACGTCCCATCAACTCACGGTGGAGGGCGACGCGCTGGTGGCCCGCGATATCGATCGCTCGATCGAGAAGTATCGCGAGGCGATCCGGGCCTGGCCGAGAGCACCGATCGCGTACAACAACCTGGGCTTCGCGCTGCTCAAGCGGGGGGAGACGGGCGATCTGTTTGACGCGCACGACGTGCTGCTGATCGCCGCCGAGCAGATGCCCACCGATTCGCGTCCCTTGTACAACCTCGGCGTGCTCATGACGCGTCTGGGGCGCAACAGCGAGGCGTACGACCTGTTCGCCGAGGCGCTGGACCGGGATCCGAATGACGTGGGGGCACTCACGGGAATCGTGGAGACGGCGCAAGTCTTGCAGCGGGCCGATGAGCTGACGCTGGAATATGTGCAGCGGGCGGAGCTGTATCTCGCGACGTCGCCGGAATGGGGCGCGTACCTCGCCCGCCAGCGTCAGCGGATCAAGCAGGAGCTCCAGCACGACTACAAGGCGATGCTCGACGACAACTCGTGAGGTCGTCGGTCCACGAGCTCGCCCGGTGGCGAGCCGGAGCCGTCGAGCGCAAGAGCGTTTCGCGTCAACCGGCGGAGAACTCGAACAGATGCGGATGACCGATTGACGTGCCACCAGCCGTGGCTTTGTGTACAGACCGGAGACATAGCTGACAGTCGTTCGGGGACATGGTTGACAGTTTCGAGGAGCATGGTTGGCCGAAGGGAGGCCGGCTATGCCATGGAAGGAA
>JAJDDM010000006.1 GCA_029260315.1 Phycisphaerales bacterium
CCGCCGGGGTGGCCTTTAGCGTGGCGTGCCGCCGGGACCAGTTGTAGTGCCAGAAGTGGAGGTTGAGAGCGTGCCAGTGGTTCTCTAGAGACTTGCGGTCAGAGCCGATCGGGGCGGGTCGGTTCAAAGTGAACCACTACCCGATCGGCGAGCGAGGCGGACTACTCCGGCTCGCCCCACGCGCCGCCGGCGGGGGTTTCGATGATGAGACGATCACCGGCACGAAGTGTCGCCGATGCGCTGGAGTCGAGAGGCTCGGTGGTTCCATCCGCACGCTTGATTTCTTGTGCGGCGGGCGCTCCGTCCTGACCGCCGGCTGCGCCGGGAGCGCCTTGCGCACGGCGCTGACCGATGACCGTGGCGGTCATTTCTTCGAGGGCTGTCAGTTCGCGGATAGCGCCATCGCCGCCCTTCCAGCGGCCCTTGCCGCCCGAGCCTCGCCGGATCGCGAAACGCTCGACGCGAATGGGATATCGGCGTTCGAGGATCTCGGGGTCGGTGATGGCGGTGTTGGTCATGTGGGAGTGGACGGCGGAGGCGCCATGGAAGCCCGGCCCCGCGCCCGTGCCTCCGGCAATGGTCTCGTAGTAACCGAAGCGGTCGTTGCCGAGCAGGACGTTGTTCATCGTGCCCTGGCTGGCGGCGCAGAGATTGAACGCGCGGCAGAGGGCTTCGACGACGCGCTGGCTGATCTCGACGTTGCCCGCGGCGACCGGAGGGCACGACTCGGCGTCGGAAGAGAAGCGCGGATTGAGCAACGAGCACTCGGGGACGCGGATATCAACCGGTGCGAGCAGGCCGTCGTTGAGCGGCACGGCGCGGGCGAGCAGCAGGCGCAGGACATAGGCGATCGCGCTGCGCGTGACGGCGAGCGGGGCGTTGAGGTTGTCTGCACGCTGCGGCGACGTGCCGGCGAAGTCGACGACGAGGCCGGCATCGGTGCGCGAGAGGGCGACGCGGATCTCGTCGCCTTGGTCGAGGCGTTCGCTCGCAGAAGCTGGAAGATTATCGAGTGCCGCGACGGCGTCCTGGACGAGCGACGCGGTGTGCTCGAGGATCCACGCCGAGGCGCCCTCGATCGCGTCGCGACCCTCGCCGGCGACGAGGACGGCCAGCTCGCGCGATGCGCCGAGCCCGGCGGCGACCGCGGCGTGCAGGTCGGCGAGGTTGTCCTCGGGCGCTCGGCTTGGATTCGGGGCGCTGCGGAGGCGAGCTTCGATCTCGTCCCAGCGGGCGTCGCCGGCACCCGAGAGATATGTCGGTTCGAAGACGACGCCCTCATCGGCGAGGCTGGTTGCGCCGATGGGCATGGAGCCGGGGGCGATGCCGCCGATCTCGGCGTGGTGGGCGCGGCTGGCGACATAGCCGAGCAGTGTCCCGCGATCGTCGTGGACGCCCTGGACGACGGTGACGTCGGGGAGGTGCGAACCGCCGAAGGCGGGATGGTTGGTAACGACGGCGTCGCCCGGCTCGAGCGGGCCGAGGGTGTCGATGACGCCGCGGACGCAGGGGCCGAGCGCGCCGAGGTGGACGGGGATGTGCGGAGCGGAGGCGATGAGGCGGCCCTGAGGATCGAGCACGCCGCAGGAGTAGTCCTGCCGCTCCTTGACGTTGGTCGAGACTGCGAGGCGGCGCAGGGCCTCGCCCATCGTCTCGGCGATGGCGTCGATCCGGTGGATGATGATCTCGCGATCCATCATCGCCGACGCGGTGCGCTGCGGGGTGGGCTGATCATCGTCGCGACGGAGGATGAGTGAGCCGGTATCGGCGACCGCCGCGCGCCAGTGCGCCGGGAGCCAGATGGTGGTCGTGTCTTCGACGATGAGCGCGGGGCCGGAGACCGTGTCGGCGGGTGCGAGGGCGGCTCGCTCGATCACGCCGGCGTCGATCCATTGCCGGCCGTCGTGGACGCGCCGGCGAACGGGAGCGCCGGTTGACCGGCCATCGCCATCAAAGTCTGGACTCCCCCTTTCAGCGGACTGGGACGCAGTCTCCGCGGAGGCGATGACGCGGCAGGACTCGACCTCGACGGGCCGGTCTCGCTCGTCGCCGAAGAGGCGGGCCGATTCTGCGCGAAAGCGTTCGGCGAGGGAGCTGGAATCGCCCGCGTCGAGCTCGATCGTGCTCTGCTGGCCGACGAATCGCAGGCTCGCTTCGCGCCGGCAGTTGATGTCGAGCTCGCCCTCGGCCTCGCGGAGATCCGCGGTGGCGTTTGCTTCGAGCTCATCGAGTACCCCTGGCAAGTCCACACCGGCGTCGGAGATGCGTTGGAGAATCTGGCGCTCGGCGATGCGCTCGATGGGCGCGTTGGCGACGCCGACGGCGCTGAGGAGGCTGGCGTCGGGCGGGATGAGCACCTCATCTATGGCGAGACGATCGGCGATGGAGCAGGCGTGCTGGGGGCCCGCGCCGCCGAAGGTGACCAGGGCGTAGTCCGCGGGGTCGTAGCCCTTGCGGACGGAGATGCGCCGGATTGCCTCGGCCATGTGCTCGTCGGCGAGGTCGAGCAGGCCGGTGAGAGTCTGCTCGCGGGTCGGCTCGGGCGCGTCGGCCTGGGGCGGCAGCGCGGCAATGAAATCATCCAGTGCTCGCTCGGCGGCGTCGGTGTCGAGCGGGATCTGGAATCGCTCGGGGATGAGGCGGGCGAGCAGGAGGTTGGCGTCGGTGACGGTGAGCGGGCCGCCGGCGCCGTAGCACGCCGGGCCGGGGTGCGCACCGGCGCTTTGTGGGCCGACGGCGGGGCGTCCGTCGCGCACGGCGCAGATGGAGCCACCGCCGGCGGCGACGGTTTCGATCGCGAGCGCGGGTCGAGCGATGCGCACCGCGCCGACCTCGTGGGTAGTGACGCGCTCGGGCTCGCCGTCGATCCGGGCGACGTCGGTACTGGTGCCGCCCATGTCGAAGGAGATGACGTGCTTGATGTCCGCGGCTCGGGCGACTGCGCGAGCGCCCATGACGCCGCCGGCGGGCCCGGAAAGCAGGCCGTCGACGGCGTGGAAGGAGGCCATGTCCGACACGCCCCCGGTGCTGGTCAGGACATGGCGTGCGCCCTCGCCGAGGGCCGCGTCGACGGTGCGAAGATAGTCGCCCAACACGCGCGAGAGCGCGGCTTCGACAGCGCAGGTCTGGGCGCGGGAGAGCAGGTGGATGCGATTGGCGATGTCCGAGGATCGGACGATCGTCTGAAATCCCTGCTCGTTGAGGATTCGTTCGAGGGCCTGCTCGTGGGCCGGGTTGGCGTGGCTGTTGAGCAGCGCGATCGCGGCAATGTCGATGTTCGCTTCGCGGGCGCGTTTCGCGTGGTCGCGGGCGGGGTGTTCGTCGAGCGGGCGGAGTATCTCGCCATCGGCGTCGGTCCGCTCGTCGATCTCCCAGACGTCGCTTGTGATCGGGGCGGACTTTCTGATGTCCAGGGTGAAGAGGTCCGGACGGCGCTGGTCGGCGATCTCGAGCAGGTCGGCGAACCCGCGGGTGACAAACAGCGCGACCCGGGGGTATTTCCTCTCGAGCAGGGCGTTGGTTGCGCGGGTGGTGGCGAGGCGAAGCGAGATTGGCGGCAGGTCATCGCGGATGGGGGTCTTCGTCGCAAGGCGGATGGCGAGGAGGGGAGCGGGCTCGGGCGAGA
>JAJDDM010000051.1 GCA_029260315.1 Phycisphaerales bacterium
GAGCCTGGGCTTGGGCCCTCTCCCAAAGCCCAGGCTCGCGCCAGGGCCTCTATGCTGGTCCGATGGCCTGGCTCCACGATCTCGACCCGTTCCTCATCGAGTTCTCCGGCGGCTTCGGCCTGCGCTGGTACGGCATCAGCTACGCCCTCGGCTTCGTCGCCGCGTGGGCACTCCTGCGCTTCCTCGCCATCCGTGGGCTGAGCCCGATCCCCAAGGAGCGTGCCGCCGACGCCGTCATGCTCACCGCCATCTGCATCGTCGTCGGCGGCCGGCTGGGCTACGTCCTCTTCTACAGCCCGCAACTGATCACCGAGTTCTCCGGCACGCTGCCCTACTGGGGCGTGCTGGCGATCCACAAGGGCGGCATGGCCAGCCACGGCGGGATGCTCGGCGCGCTCGCCGCCGCCTTCTGGATCTCCCGAGGCTTCAAGGACGAATCCGGCTCGCGCGTCGGGGCCTCGCCACCCTCGCGCATCCTGGACACTTTCGCGCTGATCACGCCCGCCGGGCTGCTGTTCGGTCGCCTGGCGAACTTCATCAACGGCGAGCTGCTCGGCAAAATCGTTGCCCGCGCCGGCGAACCGGCGCCCTGGTGGGCCGTGCGCTATCCGCAAGAGGTCATCGAGCGCCCGAGCGAGATCACCAGCGAGCAGTGGCAGGGCCTGGCGCGGGCCGCGGGCATGCCTCGCGCCCCCGTCACCGTCGAGGAGCACGCCCGCTTCGACACGCTCTACGCCCGGCTCGTCGAGCGCGTGCAGGACGGCTCCAGCGAGGCCCAGCGGGCTTTGGAACCCTGGCTCAACGCCCGCCACCCCTCCCAGCTCTACCAGGCCCTCGGCGAGGGCGTGCTCGTGGGCCTGATCATCTGGCTCTACGCCAGGCGTAACCACAAGCCCCTGACCGTCAGCGCCCTCTTTGCCATCACCTACGGTCTGCAACGCATCGCCACCGAGTTCTGGCGCCTGCCCGACGCCCACCTCCAGACGGCGCGCCTGCTCGGCATGAGCCGGGGCCAGTGGCTCAGCGTGCTCATGGTCGTCGCGGGCGTTGTCATGTTCGCCATCGCGATCCGGCGTGACGCGCCGAAGACCCCCGACTGGGGACGCGGCGCGAGCGAGGAGCCCGAAAAATGAGCGCGGCCCCGGACGCGAGCGCCCGAGGCCGCGCGTTGGAGTGACTCCACCTCACTCAACACCCGAGTACGAACAGATCCAGAAACGCGAAGAAGTCGTCGGCGTCGATCACGCCGTTGCCATCGACATCCGCCCAGCAGACCGGGCTTACCGTGAGTTGCACGTCGTCGAAGTCCACCTCCAGCCCGGGCCCATCGTTCAGATTTACCAGGCGGATGGTGAGCGGCTCGCCCACCAGCGGCGAGTCGTCCTGGGCCGCGAAACAGATGCTCGTTCTCTCGAACGTTCCGTCTGCCGGGGCTCGCGCGTTCTCGTCGAACGCGACGACCACCTCCCCCGCGAGCAACTCGATCCGATACCCCGGAAAGCCCTTGAAGAAGAAGTGCTCCTGATATCGGTCGGAGAAATACTCCATCGGATTGCCGATCGCGACGGTCAGCGTGTACGTCGCCCCGGTGCGCACCGTCGCCTGAAGCGTCTGGCGCATCCCGATCGGCCCGGAAACGAATCCGGGGTCGGCGTAGATCCAGCCCATGTTGTCGCCGCGCGGCGCTTCTTGCGGATGGGCGATCGCCGGCGGGTTCCAGGTGCCCCACGAGGTCCCCAACTCGACGACCTCGCCCTCCCAGCCCGGCGCACCGCCCTCGGTGCCTACCAAGAACTCGTCGTCCTCGAACTCCAGGGCCTCGAACCCCGCATTCTCGATCGGGATGCTCTGCCCACGCACGAGAGATGTCGCTTCCAGCAGGCACACGAGAGAAGTCGTGATGCAACGGTTGGCTAGCATGGAACGCTCCCTGTTCTTGGACCCGCGCCGGCGCGGCCGCGTGCCGAGGGGGGATCGAATGGCCAAGAGCCTCTCGCGGGCTCAGACACCAACAGTTCGACATCCCGCCGACCCGCCGACATGAGTCGCCCGAAATCTCGCTGATCCCTGCGCAGAAAAAGGGCCCCGGATCGCGAGGATCCGGGGCCCCGAACTTGTCAGAGCGATCGATCAGCAGCCCTGCGCGAACTGGTCGAGGTAGCCAAAGAAGTCGTCGGCGTCGCAGTCGCCGTCGTTGTCGATGTCGCAAACGGCGAGGTTGCCGTTGGCGAAGGCGTCGAGGTAGGCGAAGAAGTCGTCGGCATCGGTGTCGCCGTCGCCGTCGAGATCGGCCGGGCAGTCATCGACGGGCGTGCCGTGGACGAGGATCTCGGCGATCGAGAACATCTCGTCGAGTCCGTTCGTGCCGTCGTGGAGGAAGTTTGAGAACGTGACGGCGTTGGACTCCATGTTCTGCAGCGCCGACCCTGTGAGATCGATAAACTCGTCGTCCTCTGTCGGCTCGCTGGTCGCGAAGGTGCGCGTCACGCCGTTGATGGTGACATCCAGGCCTCGGATCGTGCCGGGGATGGAGTTGCCGCTATCGAACGAGTAGAGCGTGACGCCGTGGATCGTGTGGGCGCCATCGAGGTTGACGCGGATCCGCGGGTTGGCCTGGGCGTTGTTGGCAAAGAGCTGGGTGTCTGCCGCGCCCGTGCCGGGGTTGCCGTCATTCAGCGTCCCGCCCCCGTCGGCGTAGTCGGCCCGATCGAACGCGAACCCGTTGGCCGTGCCCGAGCCGGTATTCGTGATCGTGCCGTTGTAGACGTGGCTCCAGCCGCCGAAGCCGGATTCCGCGGCGTCGGCGATGTCGTAGTCGACGATCGTCGCGGCGGGCGCGGCGGTGACGCCGATCTCACCGATCGAGAACATCTCATCGAGGCCGTTGCTCCCGTCGTGGGTGAAGTTGGACAGCACGAACGAGTCGGTCACCATGCCCCCGAGGGCGGTGTTGCCCAGGTCGATCAGCTCGTTGTGGGCCGTGACTTCGCTGGTCGTGACGCTCACGGTCACGCCGTTGATCGTTACGTCGCAGCCGCTGATCGTGCCGGGGATCGAGTTGCCGGCGTCGAACGAGAAGAGCGTGAGGCCCTGGACGCAGTAGTCGCCGTTGAGGTTCACGCGGATCCGCGGATTCGCCTGGTTGTTGTTGGCGAACAGCTGCGTGTCGCCGGTACCCGTTCCCGGCAGGCCGTCGTTCAGCGTGCCGCCGCCGCCCGAGTAGTCGGCCCGATCGAACGCGAAGCCGTTGGCCGTGCCCGAGCCGGTGTTCGTGATCGTGCCGTTGTAGAGGTGGCTCCAGCCGCCGAAGCCGCTCTCCGCGGCGTCGAGGATATCGTAGGTCGAGATGATCGACGCGGGCGAGCCGCTGACGGTGATCTCGGCGATCGAGAACATCTCGTCGAGCCCGTTGCCGCCGTCGTGCGTGAAGTTCGAGAGCGTGATCTGCGTCGTCGCCAGACCCGCGAGGGGCGACCCGCTCAGATCGATGAACTCGTCGTTGGTCGACGGCTCGGACGTCGCGAACGGCACGGTAACGCCGTTGATCGTGACATCGCACCCGGAAATGCGACCCGGGATCGAGTTCCCGCCGTCGAACGAGAAGAGCGTGATGTCATCAACCGTGTACGAGCCGTCGAGATAAATCGTGATGTGCGGATCGGCCTGAGCATTGTTCGCAAAGAGCTGGGTGTCGCCCGTGCCCGTCCCGTTGTTCCCGTCGTTGAGCGTGCCTGAGCCGCCGGTGTAATCCGCCCGATCGAACGCGAAGCTATTGGCCGTGCCCGACCCGGTATTGGTGATCGTGCCACCGTATGTGTGGCCCCACCCGCCGAAGCCCGATTCTGCCGCATCGGTGATGTCGTAACTGGTCACCGTTTGCGCCGATGCGCCCGCCGCGATGATCGCCGACAAAGCGACCAACTGAGTCCTTTTCATCTCTACACCCCTTTTTCGAGAATCCTGGTCCACACGAGTTGGACCCGGGAACTCCCCAGGTCCCAGAACCGAAGCATACCGAAGGGAATCCCCCAAAATCCGGCAGAACTGGGAAGGATTACAAGAAGAATTGGGGAAGATACCCCTGTGCCAGATCGCAACCGCCCAAGCACATGTCCGCGTATTTTGCGCAATGCGGATCTGGATCTCCGGATTCCAATCCCCAAGTTCCGTCCCTCAAGGCACACGCCCGCCCAGCGATTCGCCCAAACGCGCCGACAGAATCTACGGCACGCCGGAGTAGAAAAAGGCCCCGGATCGGAGCGATCCGGGGCCTCGTTATGTCGAGAGTATTTGTCCTAGCAGCCCTGCGCGAACAGGTCGAGATAGCCGAAGAAGTCGTCGGCGTCACAGTCCTGG
Organism: Phycisphaerales bacterium; assembly: GCA_029260315.1. Lineage (GTDB taxonomy): Bacteria > Planctomycetota > Phycisphaerae > Phycisphaerales > UBA1924 > S146-42. Next base: position 4,357 of record JAJDDM010000051.1, read on the forward strand.
TCGTTGTCGATGTCGCACACGCCGAAGTCGCCGTTGGCGAACGCATCGAGATACGCGAAGAAGTCGTCGGCGTCTGCATCGCCATCGCCGTCGAGATCCGCGGCGCAGCCGGTGGCGCACTCCGGTCCGCTCAGGTTGAGCTGGTAGTTGATCTCGACATCGTTGAAGCCGTTCACGCGGATGTAGTAGGGGTGGCCCGCCTGCACATCGAAGGTCATGGTGGGCCACAGCCCGCCGCAGCTATCGAAGTCGCAGGCGATCTCGTTCGCGACGCCGCCCGGGCAGCCGTCGTGCGCCGAGAGGAAGAACGAGAACGACGAGCCGCAGCCGTCGATCGTCACCTGCCCGTCGGTCGCCGGCGTGTAGACGTACCACACGTCACGGTTGCGCTCCGGGTTGGGGCTGCAGCTCGACCGCCCGTCGTTGGTCGCGCCGATCGTGTTGCCAAAGACCGTCCCCGGACACAGCGGCAACGCGTTGGCGCAGTCGTCGGGAAGGTTGAACGGGTCGCAGGCGTCGCCGATGCCGTCGCCGTCCATGTCGCCCTGATCGGCGTTGGCGGCGTGCGCGCAGTTGTCGTCGATGTCCGGGATCCCGTCGCTGTCGCTGTCGAACTCAGGCGAGATGTCGATCGCGTAGATAAAGCCGAAGTCGTTGTCGCCCGCAAAGCCCGTCGCGAAGTACGCCGTCCGGCCGTCCGCCGAGAACGCCCCCATGGACCCGGGGATCTGGTTGAACCCGTCCACATCGGGAAGGTCGAGCTGCCAGAATCGCTCGGTTTGATCCGCCACGCTGTACCCGCGGATCCATGGCGTCTGGCTGAAGCCTCCCGAGCCGCTGGCGATCAGCTGCGTGTCGTCCGGCGAGACTGCGACATCGCCCAGCAGCGTGTCCCTCGACGGCTGCGCCCACAGCGTGTTGCCCTGGCCATCCAGGGCCCACCAGTCCTCGCCCAGCCAGTTGCCGACGAAGATCGTGCCATCGGAGGCGATATCGAACGCGACCAGCAGGCTCACGTCGCCCGGGTGGAAGGTCTGCCACACCTGGTCGCCGTCGCGCGACAGCGCCTGCATGGCGATCTGCGGGCGGATCGTGATGAGCTCGCCCGTGCCCGGGTGCAGCTTCGGCTCGCTGCCGATTCCCAGCTCGAGGTCGCCGCTGTACCACAGCAGATCGCCATCGAGGTCGTACGTCCGGATCGTCGGCGGGCGGCTCAGCCGGCGGAATACCGTCACATACATCCGATCGCCGTCGAAGACGATGTCCGTGAAGCTCGGCCCGCGCAGCGAGATCACCGGAAACTCCCGGCGTGTCGCCCACCGCAGGTTGCCGTCCGGATCCAGGCTGAACACGCCCAGCGCGTCCGGATCGTCCTCGGTGTCTTGGGCCGCGTAGATGTTCCCGTCCGGCCCCACGTTCGGCCCCGCCGCCAGATCCAGGCCCGGGCGAGGATTGTCGAACCGCCACTTGACGCTGCCATCGGGGTTGAGCGCGGTGATGAAGGACCCGCCGGTGTAGATCGTTCCATCATCTGCAAAGGTGATGGGCCGACCGCCGGCACCCTCTTGCGCCGTCCAGAGCAGCTCGCCCTCGGGCGTGAACGCATAGAGGCGGTTGAAGTCCGCCGTGTACACCATGCCGTCGGGCCCGACCGTCACGTCGCGCGACAGCGATGCTCCGTCCAATCGCTGGCGCCATTGCACGCGATCGTCGGCGTTGGCGATCCCTGCTTGCAGACTCCCTCCCAACACCGCGCCGATGATCCCGAACCGCAATATCGAGCACACTCCTCTTCGTTCCTTGTGACGTTGCATGTCGTTGCCTTTCGGTTCTATGGACACTGCAGACCTCTCCGCGGATGCAGGGACGAAGGGTTGCAACGAACGTGCCAACCACGCGCACTCGCGAGCGTGACCCATGCCCGGGCGGGCCCGGCCACAACTGTCGCCGCACGCGCATGGGGGTGATACCGACCGGCTTTGAGTGGCCAGTATCAGCCCACAGGGCCGCCGCCCGCTCGCCGATCAAACACCAGCGTTTCCCTTGGCTTTGATGCGCTGTGAGTCAGCATGCACTACTCACGCCGGCTCGACGGAAGCGAGCTCGTCGCTGGCCCGCCGGCCCTCGACCAGCTTCGAGAGCTCCCCGATCGAGCGGATATGCAGGTCACGCTGCGGGAACGCGATCTCGATCTTCGCCTCGCGGAACGCCTTGGTGATCCTCATGTGCATCGCGTGCTTGATCGGAACCAGATGATCGATGTGCCCGATGAACACCCGCAGCTCGAAGTCCAGCGTGCTGTCGCCGAAGCTCTTGAACAGGACGCTCGGCTTGGGATCTTTGAGCACCAGCTCGTGCTCCCGCGCGACCTTGAGCAGGATCGACTCCGCCTGCTCGATGTTCTCTCCGTACCCGACCCCCACCGGGATGATCACACGCATCACCGGGTCCGACAGCGTCCAGTTGATCACTTCCCCGGTGATGAACGTCTTGTTTGGGATCACCAGCTCCTTGCGATCCCAATCCGAGATCGTCGTCGCGCGCATCCGGATCCGCGTCACCGTCCCGGTCACGCTCCCGATCGTCACCGTGTCGCCGATCCGGATCGGGCGCTCGGCGAGAATGATCAGCCCCGACACGAAGTTCGCGAAGATCTCCTGCAAGCCGAACGCCAGCCCGAACGTCAGCGCTGCGGCGAGCCACTGCACATTCGACCAGCCGATCCCCATCGCCCCGAACGCCACCGCCACCCCCACCATCGCGATCCCGTAGCGGATCACCGTCGAGAGCGCGAATCGGCTGCCCGAATCCAGCGGCAGCCGCTGCAAGACCAGCATGTCCACCAGCCCCGGCACGTTGCGGAACCCGATCACCGTTGCAATGAGCACGATGATCGACAGACCAACGTCCGCCAGCGTCACCGCCAGCGGCTTATCCTCCCCCGACGCCTCTTCCGTTGCGCCTCCCGAACTCGATGCGAGCGGCATCCCCGGCAAGACGGGCGTCGCCGACGATCCATTGGACGCCCCGTTGGACGGCGCGGCGCTCTCCGCGGGCGCGCTCTGCGGGGCGGGCTGCGTCGGGCCGCTCGCCAGCGCGCCCTCGAGCTCCGGAATCGACACCGACTGCTCGACCTGCCGGATCCCCGGGTTGGGCCATATCTCGACGCGGTCGAACATCCGCAGCGCCGGCAGCACGCCCGACCAGATGAGATACAGCCCCAGAACCAGGCTCACCACGATCGTCGTCCGGAAGAGCTGGGTCGTCTGCGCGCTGATCGCCGGCAGGTCGAGCTTGTCCTCGTCGATCGGCGGCGCAACGGTGTCCATGGGCACCTCTTCGCCGCCCTCTTTCTTCTTGCTCTTTGCGTCGGCGATCGCCTGCTGCCGGCGGCGTTTGGCTTCCTCGACCGCGACCGATCGGCGCGCCAGGAACAGCCATCGCATGAGTATCGCATTGACGATCACCAACACCAGCACCAAGGCCAGCGACGCCTCCACCCGCGCTTCCAGTTGTGTCGCCGTGAAGTGATACCCCATCCACGCCAGCACCACCAACGCCAGCGGCGCCCCCACGATCAGCGGATACCAGACATACCGCAGCCGATCGAGCCACCCGCCCTTGTGGCGGCGCAGCACCTCGCCCATCATCGCCCCCGATGGGCGGAAGATCCGCTGGGCGAACACCGCCAGGGCGACCAGCCCTACGGTGAACGCCAGGCGTCCGAGCGACGCGTTGGCCGTCTCGTCGCCCTGGCGATCGATCGCGACCACCAGCACCGTCGCTGGCACGACGATCGGCACCAGCCACCGCAGATGTCGGCGGAGCGGGCGGATCGTCGTCGCCTGCCAGCGGAAGTGCGCCGTCGCCAGGCCGTTCGGCCGCAGAATCTCGCGCAGCACCGACAAGGGGATCAGCAGCATCGCCGCCGCCTGCAATCCCGCCCCCACACCCAGCGCCACCTCCGGCTGGTTGCGCGGGATGACCAGCAGCCACCCCGCCACCCAGAAGAGCAAGGGCCACGGGGCGCTGGCGATCAGGGTCTGCACGAGCGCCCGCAGCGTGTGCTCGAACGAGTCGCTCCGATAGCTCCCGACGTGCTTGGCCAGCGTCGCAAGCCGCCGGCGGGACCAGTGGCGCACGACGATCAGACCGATGAGCAGGGCCGCGTATCCGAGCGAGGCCCCGAATCGGTTCATCGCCTCGTACAGCGACTCCCGCCCCGCGGTCACCCACGACGACGGGCTGATGAGCCACCCGATCGCCGAGCGGGCGTCGTCGACCGTCGGCAGGGCCTCGCCCGCGACGCTGCGCACCCAGAAGATCCGCTCGCCGATGTACTTCTCATACGCCCGCACCGCCTGGAACTGGCTGCGCAGCGCCTCATCGAGCTCGAACAACCGCTCGAAGTACTGCTCGGAATCGGTCACGAGATCGTCGAGCAGCCCGCGGCGTGCGACCGCCAGATCGCGCGCCGCCTGCTCCAGATCCTCACGGTTCTGCGCCAGGCGCGCCGGCTCGATCTGCGCGAGAAGCTCCCCCACGACCCGATCGATATCCCCCGCCTCCGCACGCTGCTCCTGACGCTCGATGAGCGTGTACTCGGCCTCCACCAGCTCCTTCTGCGTCTGAGAAACACGGCGCTGCAACTCCTCCACGTCCGGCAGGCTCTCGTACTGGCGGCGCAGCAGCAGGCCCGTCGCGCGCGTCAGCCCCGAGGCCTCCAGCCGGCGCTTCACCGGCAGGTAATCCTGGCGGATCTTCGCCAGGCGCGTGCGGGCGTCGCTGATCTGCTCGCTCACATGACCGATCCGCTTGGGAATCCCGTCGTCCTTGGTCCGCAGCTCCGCGAGTTGCTGGCTCTCGCTGGCGAACTCCTGGAGCACCTCGTGCTGGCGTGCCGCCTGCCGGCGCAGGCGCTCGGCCTCCTGCGCCGCCTTGTCGGCCTCCTGCTGGCGACGCGCGCTCACCAGCGACTGCCAGGCGCTCACCAGCTTGTCCAGCTCGCCGATGCGGCGCTGCGCCCGATCCCGTCGCGCCGGCAGCAGCTCGCGGCGCGCGTCGTAGCTGGCGAGCTCGGCCTCGAGCATCGCCGCCTCCGCCTCCGCTGCCGCACGCTTCGCCAGTGCCTCGACCCGGCGCGCCTCCTCGGGGTTCAGCGGCGGACCCTCCGACAGCGCCGTCAAGGACTCCTCAATCGCGCTCACCCGCTGGCGCGCGTTGGCGAGCGCCTCGGGGATCGTCGTGCGACGCTCCTGACGCTTGGTCGCCTCAGTCTGCAACTCATCGAGCTGCTTGCGCGCCGCCGCCAGCTCTGCCGACGCCTGGCTGCTGAGCTGCTCCATCTGCGCGAGCGTCGCGCCCTCGGGGACAATGGGCTTGGGACTGTCCGCGGGCTTGGCGAGCTCCGCGCGGATCCTCTCAAGCTCACCCGGCGCGTCGCTCGTCTTCCGCAGGAACTCCTTGCCACTCTCGCGGGACTGGTTCGCCTGGCGGAGCGCCTCCTGCGCCGAGCGATACAGATCACCGATCTGCGTCTTGGCCGCCTCGTCCAGCCCGCTCGCGGCCTCGAGATCCTCGAGGCGCTGCTTCACGTCCGGCATCTCTGCCGGCTGAGTCTCCGGCTGCCCGCCGAGACCCACCGCCGCAACGAGGTAAAGCAGAGCCAACCGTGTCATCCATGTCCACATGCGTGATCGTACGCGATCCGCCCGGTCGCGCATCCATGCCGCACCGGTCACGTCGCATGATTGCGCGCGCACAACCCATCCGGCGACCGGCCCCTCCGGCCGAGAAGCTCGCCCAGACGAGCGCCCGGAACTTTCTCCAATTCCAAGGGAACTCATGGGATGTTGCCAGTATGATCCAAGGATCGGCGATCGCCGAACATCACACGAATCCGGGGAGGAAGAGGCCTTGACGATCCGAAAATCCGCCCTGCTTATCGCCACAACCGCGGCCGGCGCGCAGGCTCAGGTCGCCTTCACCGATGTCGCCCACGAGCGGGGGCTCACGGGCTATCGCATGGCGACCGGGCACGCCGGGGGCCTCGCCGCCGCCGATTTCGACGCCGACGGCGATATCGACCTCTTCCTGCCGACCGAGCGCGACCGCCCCAACCTGTTCTTCGTGAACCAGGGCGACGCCACGTTCATCGAGCGCGCCCAGGACGCCGGCCTCGCCTCGACGAACGCCGCCCGCGGAGCCATCTTCTTCGACTTCGACGCCGATAACCGCCTCGACCTGCTCGTCGCCGGCGACTGCTTCGCCCAGGACCAGGGCTGCGACGGCCAACTCCTGACCCTCTATCGCCAACTCGCCAGCGGCGCATTTGTCGACGTCACCGCCGAGACCGGTCTGAGTGCGCTGCCGCCGATGGAGTTCGGTTCACACGTCGGCGGGCTCGCCGCGGGCGATCTCAACGCCGACGGATTCCTCGACGTCTTCGTCGGCATCTGGAGCGGCCCCAGCTACCTGCTCATCAACGACCGCATCGGCGGCTTCATCGACATGACCGACGCCAGCGGCATCGGCGCCGTCCAAGACGACAACTGGCAGCCGGTCATCCTCGACGCCAACAACGACGGCCTCAACGACATCTTCTGCGCCGTCGACTTCTCGCCCAACCGCCTCTGGCTCAACATGGGCGACGGCGCCTTCGCCGATATCGCCCCCGACGCCGGCGCGGACATCGCCTGGAACGACATGGGCGTCACGCTGGGAGATTACGACAACGACGACGACCTCGACATCTTCATCACCGAGATCTTCGACATCGACCGCCACAACGCCTTCCTGCGCAACGACACCGACGGGCCCGATCCCCGGTTCCAGGAGTCCGCCGTCGAGCACGGCATCGACTGGGCCGGCTTCGCCTGGGGCTGCTCGTTCTTCGACGCCGACCGCGACGGCTGGCTCGATCTCGCCGTCACAAACGGCTGGGCCAACGGAGTCGGTTTCAACGACCCCTCGCGACTCTTCCACAACACCGGCGGGCCCGACCCCGTCTTCGAGGACTGGTCCGACATCAGCGGTTTCAACGACACCGACTGGGGCAGCGGCCTTGTCGCGATCGACGCCGACCGCGATGGCGACCTCGACCTCGTAAGCGTCGTCAACCCCCTCAACCGCTCCCTCGTCCTTCACGCCAAGGCCGGCCCGCCCCCCTGGGCCCGCCTGTGGAACTGCGAACCTCGCGGCACGGCCGCCAACAACGGCTACCTCACCATTCGCCCGCGCATGCGCGGGTCCAACACCCGCGCCATCGGCGCGACCATCCGCGTCGAAGCCGGTGACCTTCGCATGATGCGCCCGATCACCGCGGGCTCAAGCATTCTCAGCCAGGAGCCCGCCGAGGCGTTCTTCGGCCTCGCCCGCGAGAAACAAGCCCGCGTCACGATCGACTGGCCCGACGGGCACGTCACGGTCATCGAAGACGTCACGGCCAACCAGGTGCTCGACGTCCTCCGCGACGACTGCCCCGCGCAGCTCGATCTCGACGGCGACGGCGACGCCGACGCCAGCGACCTCTTCGCCTTCTTCGACCTGTTCATCAGCGGCTCGATCCGCGCCGATCTCGACGCCGACAACGACCGCGACCGCGATGACCTCGACGCCTTCCTCGATCTCTTCGCCGCCGGCTGCTGAGATTCCGCCCGCGCTCAGACCTTCGACGCGCCCTTGCGCTCACGTCCCAATCGCGAGATCGCCAGCGTCGCCCCCGCGCCCAGCACCACCAGCCCCAGCGCCCCGCCGATCTGCGCCGCGCTCGGCGTGAACACCCGCTCGTCCCACTTGCTCGGCTCGGCGCGAAACTCTTCGAGATTCGCCTCGGCCACGACGACGCCGCGGATCTCGTCGCCGACCTCCGGCTCGATGCCCCGCTGGAACGGGTACAGCCCCGCGGGCGCGCCGACGACCAAGCCGAGCAGCACGCCGATCGTCACTTTCTCGAACCGGTGCAGCAGCCAGCGCAGCAGGTTGCTCACGCCGACGACGCCGACGACAACGCCCAGGCCCACCGGCACGACGACCCGCGCCTCGTCGATCGCCGCGCCGAGATCTTTCGCGCTCAGCGCCTCCTTCACGCGATCAACCGATTCAAGAATCGGAAGATACTGCCCAAGCAGCAGCAGGAGATACGCCCCGCTGACCCCCGGCAAGATCATCGCGCTCGCCCCGGCGATCCCCGCCAGCAGCAGCAGGGCCATGTTGCTCGACCCGAGCCCGCCACCGGCTGAACTCTGCACGATCGCCAGCGCGACCATGGCGAGTGCTCCCGCGCCCGCGCCGATCCAGACCGCCGGCGTCAGCGGGCGGGCCATCGCCACCAGCAGCGGCACGCCGCCCCACGTCAGCCCGATGAAGATCGAATACATCACCCAGCGGGCATCGACCATGAGCGAGGCAATGACCCCCGCGAGCAGCACGATCGCCGCCAGCGCGCTGACGACGACGACGCCGAGCACGCCGATTGCCTCCACCCGAAACCGGAACCGTGTGAGATCGCTGATCGCGTCGATGAACCGTGTGTAAATACCTGTGGCGACGAGCATGGTCCCGCCGCTGATCCCCGGCACGAGATTCGCCAGCCCCATGAGCACGCCGCCGACGGCGCATCGGATCGCGAGCATGGGTGAGATTCCCAGTCGCGCTCTCTCGGGCCCCGCCGGATTCCCCGACTCGGTTGTGCGATCCTCGTCCATGCGGCGGTCGTACCTCCCTCCATCGGACCGACAGACACCCCGCCTATCGGCATGGAGCGTTGGCGGCGGAGAGTATCATGGCCCCCTGATCGGGGATGACGGACCGCGAGACGAACGAGATCCAGCACGAACGAGAAGCACGGGAGCGGATGCATGAATGTTCTGGTCACAGGCGGCGCAGGGTACATCGGCTCCCACGCCGTGCAGCGCCTGCTGCGCGACGGGCACACCGTCGTCAGCTACGACAACCTCTTCCGAGGTCACCGTGCGCCCATGGACCTGCTCGCCCGCGAGGCCGGCGGGCGGCTCACGTTCGTCGAGGGCGACCTCGCCGACCGCCAGCGCCTCGAAGAGCTGATGCGTGAGAACGCCATCGAAACCGTCATGCACTTCGCCGCGTGGACCTATGTCGGCGAGTCGATGGAGATGCCGCTGGCGTATTACCGCAACAACACCGGCGGGGCGCTGAGCCTGATCGAGGCGGCGGACAACGCCAGCGTCGAACGGATCGTCTTCAGCTCGACCGCCGCGACCTACGGCGAGCCGCCCGCAGACCAGGTCCCCATCAAGGAAACCTGCCCCCAGAATCCGATCAACCCCTACGGCCAGAGCAAGCTCGCGGTCGAGAAGATCCTCAGCGACTGGACCCGCAGCCGCACCGACGCGGGCAGGCCCGTCGCCTTCGCGGCCCTGCGATACTTCAACGTCGCCGGCTGCGATCGCACCGGCGTCATCGGCGAGGACCACGACCCCGAGACCCACCTGATCCCCGTGATACTCCAGGCCGCGCTCGGCCAGCGCGACGCCATCACGATCTTCGGCACCGACTACCCGACCCCCGACGGCACCTGCATCCGCGACTACATCCACGTCGAGGACCTCGTCGACGCCCACGTCCGGGTCATGGAGGCGATGGAGCCCGGCGACCAGCGCCGCTACAACCTCGGCATCGGCAAGGGCCTGAGCGTGCGGGAGATTATCGACGCCGTGCGCGAGGCGACGGGCGTGGATTTCAGGGTCAACGAGGGCCAACGCCGCCCGGGCGACCCGCCGGTGCTGTACAGCAACCCCGGCGCGATCCAGCGCGACCTCGGCTGGCAGGCGAAGATCACCGACGTCCACGAGATCGTCCGCAGCGCCTGGAGTTGGTTCAAGGACCATCCGAGCGGCTACGCCAACTAGCCTCCCACTCCTGCGAGCCTGAAGCGCAAGCGAAGGGTTGTGGGTCCGCACGTCCGGGGGTGATCCGAACCTGTCGCCTTCGTTACCATTCACGCGTGCCCGAACTGCCGGACATCGAGGCTTACATCGCTGCCCTGCGCGCCCGCGTCCTCGATCACAAGATTGAGCGCGCAACAGTCATCAACCCATTCGTGCTGCGCTCGGTCGAGCCTGGGTTCGACGAGATCGAGGGGCACGAGGTGGAGGAGTTTTCGCGGATCGGCAAGCGGATCGTGCTTCACTTGGATGGCGATCTGCATGTGGTCATCCATCTGATGGTCGCGGGGCGGCTGCGGTGGTTGGAGGACAAGCCCGGTGCATCGGCTCGGAGAGCCGATCTACCCAGGATCTCGCTCCTGGCACTTCGCTTTGACAATGGTGTCCTCGTGCTCACCGAGGCGGGGACGAAAAAGCAGGCTTCCGTCCACATCGTGGGGTCGCGCGAGGGGCTCGGCGAGCACGATCCGGGCGGCATCGAGCCGCTGGCCAGCTCGCTCGAGGAGTTCGCCGCGGCGCTCCGCCGAGAGAATCACACCGTCAAGAGAGCCCTCACCTTGCCCCGCCTCATCGCCGGCATCGGCAACGCCTTCAGCGACGAGATCCTCCACGCCGCTTGCCTGAGCCCCCTCAAGCTGACCAACAAGCTCACCGACGACGAACTCGCCCGCCTGTTCGACCACACCCGCGCCCTGCTGACCCATTGGACCAGCGTGCTCAGCGAGCGGTATATTGAAGAGTTCCCCGGCCCCGGCGAGGTCACCGCCTTCCGCAAGGAGTTCGCCGCCCACGGCAAGTTCGGCGAGCCCTGCCCAGCGTGCGCCGAGAATATTGAACGAATCCGCTACGCCGACAACGAGACAAACTACTGCCCCACCTGCCAGACCGCCGGCAAGCTGCTCGCGGACCGGTCGATGAGCCGGTTGCTCAAGGCGGATTGGGGCAAGCAGGAGGCCGAGGACTCGTAACCCTCTCGGTTTCAAGACACGAGAACCCCCGAACCGATACCACCCACGGGCCCGCAGCCTGCGGGCGGTATCGTGCGCGGGAAACTCATGTCAGACGTCCTTGACCAATCAGAAGTCGACCGGCTGCTCGCGGCGGTGGATACCGAGCCCGAGCAGGCCGAGAAGACCGCGACCCAGGTCTTCACCCGCCAGGGCATCAGCAGCGGGCTCGTCGATGTCAGCGGCTATGACTTCAAGCGCCCCGAGCGAGTCAGCAAGGATCAGATGCGAGCGCTCCAGACGCTCCACGAGGGCTTTGCTCGCAACTTCGGGGCCTCGCTAAGCGGGTTTCTGCGGACGATCGTCGAGGTCAAGGTCGCCTCGTGCGAGCAGATGACCTATTCGGAGTTCATCAGCGGGCTGCCGAACCCGACGAGCTTCAACCTGATCGAGCCGGATTCATTGAGCGGGCAGATGTGCATGGAGATCAGCCCGCTGATCATCTATCCGATCATCGACCGGCTGCTGGGCGGGACGAGCCAGGACCTGTTCATCCCGCAGCGCCCGGTGACACTCATTGAAAGCCGCCTGATCTCGAACGTGACCAAGCGTGGGTTGAGCGCTCTGAGCGAGGCATGGGCGAGCGTCCGCGAGCTGTCGTTCAAGATCGGCAGCACCGAGAGCAACCCCCAGCTCGTCCAGATCGTCGCGCCCAACGAGGTCGTCGTCGTCATCGGCTTCGAGATCAAGCTGACTAACCGCGCCGGCACGATGAACCTGTGCATCCCCTACAACGTCATCGAGCCGGTGATGGGCGAGCTCAGCGAGCAGAGCTGGTTCGGCAGCGGCAAGGCACACGATTCCGACGACTCCAGCGAACAGGTCGGCAGGCAGCTCCGAGGCGCGGGCCTCGAACTCGCCGGCGTCCTCGGCCAGACCACCATCACCCTCCGCGAACTCAGCGAACTCGCCCCCGGCGACACCATCCTCCTCGAGAAACGGGCCAGCGAGCCGGCGATCGTCGCCGTCGAGGGGGAGGAAAAATACCACGCGAGAATGGGCAAACACCGCGGTCGGCGGGCCCTGGAGATCCTGGGAAGGATCGGCCAGAACGAGGGCTGAACAGCTCCCGGATCGAACGGTTGACGCGGGGGGGTCGCGCCCCTTTGATTCGTCTGGCTCGGCGGTCCCATGGTGGGCCCGTTCGGCGCCTCGGGGCCATCGGTCATGTGTGATGACAATGCCCATTGAGCGAGAGCTCATTGTGTCGGTTCCCTTCGGGGATCGAGGCCGGGGTGCGTCCTGTCCGACGCGCAGTTCATGGGGAGTTTCCATGAACTGAACAGCGGACAGAGCGCGGGCGGAATCCGATCCGGCATGGATCGGGGATCGCAGGGCCACGGCGGGGCGTTTGGGCGCTCGGCGTGGCCCTTGGCTTTTGGGGCGCTTGTCTTCACCTTGACGGCGCCGCTCGTGGTTCTTTGCGTCCCGCTGGGGCGACGGAGGCGGACGGTTGAATACGCAGGAGATGCTCCGAATCCTGGACTCGATCGCGCGCGATCGGAATATCGATCGCGACCTGCTGATCGACGACCTCGAGCAAGCGATGGTGACCGCCGCGCGCAAGCACCACCAGACGCTCGACGCCGAGGAGTTCGCGTGCAAGATCGACCCGCTCAGCGGCGAGATCGAGATGACGCGCCACGGCGAGCCGTTCGAGATCGACCCGCAGCAGCTCGGTCGCATCGCGGCCCAGACGTTCAAGCAGGTGATGATCCAGCGGTTCCGCGACGACGAGCGCAGCAGCATTCTGGATGAGTTCGGCAAGCGGATCGGGCAGATCGTCAACGGGACGGCCCAGCGGTATGAGGGCGGGGCCTTGGTCGTGTCGATCGATCGGGCCGAGGCGTTCATGCCGCGGAGCGAGTCGATCCCCGGCGAGCAGTTCAACGCGGGCGACCGCGTGCGCTGCCTGATCCTGGACGTGCGCGACGCGGGCAGCCAGGTGAAGATCGTGGTGAGCCGGGGGCATCCGGACTTCATCAAGCGGCTGTTCGAGGTGGAGGTGCCGGAGGTCGCCGAGCGGATCATCGAGATCAAGGCGATGGCCCGCGAGGCGGGGTATCGCACGAAGGTCGCGGTGGCGTCGATCGACAGCAAGGTGGACGCGGTCGGCGCGTGCGTCGGCGTGCGCGGCAGCCGAATCAAAACCATCGTCGATGAGCTCAACGGCGAGAAGATCGACATCGTGCGCTGGAACGAGAGCAGCCAGATCCTGATTCAGAACGCGCTCAAGCCGGCGGAGGTCGCGGAAATCAGCTTGTGCTTCGAGCTCGGTCGTGCGACAGTGGTCGTGCGCGAGGACCAGCTCAGCCTGGCGATCGGCAAGCGGGGCCAGAACGTGCGGCTGGCGGCCAGACTGACCGGATGGGACGTGGACATCCTCACGCCCGAGGAGTTCAACAAGGGCCTGGAAATCCTCTCGACGACGCTCCAGGAGATCGAGGGGATCGACGAGCAGAAGGTGGATCGCCTCGCGACGCTCGGCATGGTCAGCGTCTTCGACGTGGAAGAGGTCGGGGTCGAGCTGCTGATGAGCGAGTTGGAGATCGACCAGGAACTCGCCGAGCACGTTGTGGAGGTCTCCTCGGAGCGGGCCCGCGAGGTCGCGGTGCAGATGGAGCAGGAGAAGGAAGAGGCCCAGCGTCGGCGTCAGGAGGAGATGGCCGCGGCCGAGGGCGCTCTGGGTGGCGATGCGGGCCTGGAAGGGGTCGACGCGGAAACGGCGGCGGCGGCGATCCTCGGGGCCGGGTCGGTCACCCCGAGCCCGGCGACGGAAGAGCCCGAGAGCAGCGAGGAGAGCGAGGCACGGGCCGCGGACATCCTGGGTGGTGGCGACGGTTCGGACGAAGCGGCCGAGTCGGACGTGGAACAGAGTGGAACCAGAGGATCGGAGTAACGCTTGGCGAAGCGCGTATTTGAGATCGCAAAGGAAATCGGCATCAAGTCGAAGGCCATCGTGGAGAAGTGCCACGCAGAGGGCATCTCCGCGGACGTGGTGAAGAACCACATGTCGACCGTGTCGGCAGGGCTCGAGGCGACGATCCGAGATTGGTTCGGCACCGAGGCCGGGGGCGGCACCGCCGTCGAGACCGCGGCGAAGGTCGATCTGACGCGGGCCAAGGCAAGGCCCGCGCGCAAGGCCACGGCGGTCGAGTCGGACGACGAGATTTCTGATGGCGGGGTGCAGACGACGACGCTGGAAGCCGAGGACTCTGAGACAAGGCACGAGACGGTTGCGTCGAAGGCCGTCGAGTCCAAGCCGATGGTGGGCGACGCGCCCGCGAGCGATGCGGATGATGCGGATGACGCGAGCGAAGCGCCTGCGCGGGGCGATGCCCGCGCCAAGGGCGACGCCACGCAGGAACAACAGGCGGAGACCGCGGCGCGGTCGTCGGGCGAGACGGCGGATAAGGGCGCCGAGGCCAAGGACGCGCCGGCGATGAACGTGCCAAGGCGGCCCGAGGTCGTGCGGCCGCAGGGGCGTCAGTTGGAGCGCAAGGCGCCGGTGAAGCTGTCGGGACCGAAGGTCGTCCGAGTGGAAGCACCCGATCCGGTCGAGCCGCCCCGGCGGCGCAGCCCGGGTGGGCCGGGCGGCGGCGGTGGCGGCGGTGGCGGCGGCGGATTCCCGAGATCGCCGGGCGGTCGCGGTGTCGAGGCGATGCCCCCGGCCGGGGACGATCGCGGTCGCAGCCCGCGCCGCGGCGGGCCCGGCGGGCCCGGTGGCGGCGGCGCGCCGAATCGTCGGCGGAAGAGCGAAGGCGGTGCCGGCGGGGGCGGGCAGGATCGCAACAAGCGCGGACGCTACTCGCGGGATCGCGAGTTCGTCGGGCCCGGGAAGTTCTCAGACGCCGATCTCGCCGAACGCGAGGCAAGGCTCCAGCGCAGCGGCGGGTATCTCAAGCAGCGTCGCCAGCAGATGCGCCGCCAGCAGCAGGGCGATCGCGGCGCGGCGGGCCCCGAGACCGACGGCAAGGTCCAGATCGCAGCGCCCTTCACCATCAAGGACCTGTCATCCGCGACGGGCATCAAGGGCGCAGAGATCGTCAAACGCCTGTTCATGCAGGGCGTGATGGCGACGATCAACTCCGGCATCGAGCCTGAGAAGGCCCAGGAGGTCATGATGGACTTCGAGATCGAGCTCGAAGTCATCACGCGCGAGACGGCTGAAGAGAAGGTCTCGAAGCAGGCCGAGACGCGCGAGCGGACCGCCGAGCGCGCCCGCGGGCCTGTGGTGACGATCCTGGGTCATGTGGACCACGGCAAGACGAGCCTCCTGGACAAGATCCGCGACGCGAACGTCGCCGAGGGCGAGGCCGGGGGGATCACACAGGCGACCAGCGCGTTCCGCGTGCCGGTGCAGGTTGGCGAGGAGGAGAAGTTCATCGTCTTCATCGACACGCCGGGCCACGAGGCGTTCACGGAGATGCGTTCGCGCGGCGCGACGATCACGGACATCGTGGTCTTGGTGGTCGCCGCCGACGACGGCGTGATGCCGCAGACCGTCGAGAGCATCAACCACGCCAAGGCGGCGGGCGTGCCGATCGTGGTGGCGCTCAACAAGATCGACAAGGCCGAGGCGACCGACGCGAACATCCAGCGGATTCTCGGTCAGCTCGCAGAGCACGAGCTGAACCCGGTCGAGTGGGGCGGGGAGACCGAGGTCGTCAAGACCAGCGCGATCAAGGGCGAGGGGATCCAGGACCTGCTGGATATCCTCGACCTGCAGGCCGAGGTTCTGGAACTCAAGGCAGACTTCGAGGGGCAGGCCCAGGGCTCGGTCATCGAGGCCCGCATGGAAACCGGCCGCGGCACGGTCGCCAATGTCCTCGTGCAAGAGGGCGAGCTCAAGGTCGGCGACTTCATCGTCGCGGGGCGCGGCTTCGGTCGCGTGCGCGATGCCACCGACGATCGGGGCAAGAAGATCAAGAGCGCGTCGCCCCCGGCACCGGTGCAGATCTCGGGCCTGGACGAGGTCCCCAGCGCCGGCGACAAGTTCTATGTGGTCGACAGCCTGAAGAAGGCCCAGGAGGCCGCCGAGCAGCGCCGCGACCGCGAGCGCGAGCAGCAGCTCGCCAAGCCGAGGGTGACGCTGGACTCGATGTTCAGCCAGATGGCCGAGAACCAGAAGAAGGAGATCCTGGTCGTCGTCAAGGCGGACGTGCAGGGCTCGATCGACGTGCTGCGCAACGAGATCGAGAAGATCGCCTCCGACGAGGTGCGGGCGCGCGTGCTGCACTCGGCGGTCGGCGGAATTACCGAGAGCGACGTGATCCTCGCCGAGGCCTCGGGCGCGGTCGTCGTCGGCTTCAACGTCATCCCCACGGGCAAGGCCCGCCAGCAGGCGGAGGCCAAGGGCGTGGAGATCCGGGCGTATCGCGTGATCTACGACCTGGTGGAGGATCTGACCAAGGCCGCCGAGGGCCTGCTGACGCCGGATCTTCGCGAGGAGGTGCTGGGGCACGCCGAGGTCCGCAAGGTCTTCAAGGTCTCGAAGGTCGGCGCGATCGCAGGGTGCTATGTCACGGACGGAACGGTCCAGCGCGACGCGTTCATCCGCGTCACCCGCGCGGGCGTGGTCATCGAGCACGACCGCAAGCTCGAGCAGCTCAAACGCTTCAAGGACGACGCCAAGGAGGTCCGCGCGAACATGGAGTGCGGCATGAAGATCGAGGGCTACGACGACATCAAGGAGGGCGACGTCCTCGAGTGCTACAAGAAGATCGAGGTCAAGCGCACGCTGTGATTGATCGCTGTCGATATGAGCCCGGCCCTTGTGTGAGATCTCGTCCGTGATCGTCGGCATCCTCCAGCTCGAACTCGACATCCCCGGCGCCGCGTCGCTCAAGGATAAACGCCGGGTCGTCAAGTCCCTCAAGGACCGCCTGCACCGCGAGCACCTGGTCTCCATCGGCGAGATCGCCAAGCAGGACGCGCTCACCTCGGCGGTCCTTGGCGTCGCCTGCGTGGGCAGCGAGCAAAGGCGGATTGCCCAGACGCTCGACATGTGCGTCCACAAGGCCCGCCAGCGCACCGACTGCGAGGTCGTCTCGACCGCGCGCCGGATCGCTGGCATCGAATCGCTGCTGGACACCGAGGGCACGCTCGACGAGGCCTCGCTCGCCGAGGAAATGCTCGCGCGGGCGAGCGAACACGCGGAGAACTCGCCGTGAGCCGCCGGACCGAGCGCGTCGGCGCCGAGTTGCGCGAGGCGATCCAGAAGGTGATCGCCAAGGGTCTCAGCGACCCGCGCGTGAGAGGCCTGATCACGATCACGAACGTGAAGGTCACCGAAGACCTGCGCCAGGCTCGCGTGGGCGTTTCGGTCTTTCCCGAGGACAAGGAGGCCCTCACGCTGCACGGGCTCCAGAACGCCAGCCGCCACATCCGGCGCTCGGCGGGCGAACTGCTGGCCCTGGCGAAGATGCCCGAGCTGACATTCGAGTCCGACGCGAGCATCCGTCGCCAGTCGGAGGTGCTCGGGGCGCTGGCCAAGGCCCGCGAGGAGCGGGAAACCAAGGACGCCCAGGAGCGTCCATCCGAAGGGGCGGGCGAGGAGGACGGGGCGGCATGAGTGACGGCCTTGCGGAACAGATCGACAAGCTCGTGGTGAAGATCGCCGAGCGCGCGCCGGACCCCGCCTGCGCATCGAGCTCGCTCGCCGCCGGCGACGCGCTCATCGACGAGCTCCTCTACGTCTTCCTGCACTGGGAGGCCGGATCCGAGCACGCGACGGGCGCGATGGAGCGCCTCGCCTCGGCGTTCGTCGACGTGAACGAGCTGCGCGTCTGCCACCCCTCGGAGGTCGCCTCGATCCTCGGCGTGCGGTATCCCAAGGGCCTGGAACGCAGCGAGCGCCTCGCCGCGGCTCTGCGAGGGATCTACGACCGCGAGAACGTGCTCGGGCTGGAATCTCTGCGTGAGATGTCCAAACGCGACGCCCGGGGGTATCTGGAGTCGCTGGCGGGCGTGCCGCGCTTCGTCGCCGCCCGCGTGCTGCTGCTCCGCCTGGAGGGGCACGCGATGCCCGTGGACGCGCGACTGCTCGCGATGCTTCGGGGTGAGAAGGTGCAGGTCGGCACGAACGATCCCGACGAGGCCTGCGGCAAGCTCGAACGGGCCGTCCGCGCCGCCGACGCCCGTGACGTCTACCTCGCGCTCGAGCATCACTGCGAGCACGGCGTCCGCCCGAGGCCCAAGGGACGCACGCGAAAGGCCGCCAGTGGGAGTTGAGCGACCGATGTTGCGTCTCACGTCGCTGCTCGCGATGAGCGGCTTGATCGGGATCAGCGCGTGCGCCCGCGCTCAAACTTTGCACGAGTCGCTCAATCCCGCACCCATTCGAGCCATCACTGGCGACGAGCACGCCCGCGCGGATGTTCCGCTGGCGCAGATCGTCGAGCAGGCCGAGAGCCGCTTGTCCGCCCCGCCGGCCGGCGCGGATGAACCTGAACGCGACCCGCTCGACCCGCGCGACCCGCGCGCGGCCCGCCTCTACGCCCGCGGGCGCCTGCTGCTGCTCGATGGACAGGCCGCCCCGGCGGTCAGCGCCCTGCGCCGCGCGGCAGAGTTCGCGCCCGAGTCCACCAATGCGTGGCGCGAGCTGGGCATGGCCCAGGCGGCGATCAATGATGTCGCGTCGGCGCGCCGGTCGCTGGAGAAGGCGCTCGAGCTCGGCTCCCGCGAGCCGCGTGTGCTCTACACGCTCGCGCGGATCGACCTGGCGCAGGGGCACCAAGAGGCCGCGATCGATCGCCTCGCCCAGGCGTCGACGCGCGATCCGGCGCGCCAGGACGACGCGCTGCCGGCGCTCATCCTCGTCGCCCTGGGCGAGGCGCTGCACGCCTCGGGCTATGTCCGCGCCGGCAACGAGGCGATCACCCAGGGCGTGGAAGCGTTCGATCGGGTGCGCAACCGCTCGTCGTTTGGCGCAGAGCTCACCCGCGTCTACCCCCGTCGCGGCAGGCTGCTGCGCATCGTCGCCGACAACTGGCTCCGCCTGGATGAGCCGGGCCTCGCGGCCGACGCCTATGCGCGAGCCTGGGAACTCGGCGCGCCGATCAACGACGCCATCATGGCCAAGCATGTGCTCGCGCTGGTCCGCGATGGACGGAGCGACGAGGCCGTGGATCGGTTGCTCGACGGGTTCCACGACCCCGCGAGCCGCCTCGACAAACGCCTGATCCTGGCAATCGACCTGCTCGACGCCGCCGGACGTGCCGAGGCAAGCGAGCGCCTCGCCGAGGCGCTCGACGAGCCCTGGGTGGACCGCACCCTGCGCGGCTGGCTCATGCGAGCCCGCGCCAAAGCCCTGGGCGGCGAGCGGGGACGGGCCGTGCTGCGATCACGATTGGCCGAAGCGCCGCTGGATGTCGCGACGCTGCGGGCGCTGATGGCAACATTCGCGGGTCCGGATGAACTCGGGCGAGAACTGGCCGATCTCCAAACGATCGCGCCGGTGCTCGTGTTGGAGGCGGGGGCCATCGTGGCGATCCGCTCCGATGCGCCGGAAGTCGTCACGGCACTGGCAGAGCGGCCCGGCGCAGAAGCGAACGCGGCCCGCGCATCGCTGCTGCTGGCGATGAGTCAACCCGCACCGGCGCTGCAAGCGATCAACGAACGGGGCGCCGAGAACGCCCTGGACGCGGCCCTCTCCGCCATGGCCCCGCACGCAATGGGGCGGCTCGACGCCGCGCTGCGCTCGCTCGACCGAACCGAGGGGATGCTCCGGGCGTGGACGCTGCGCGCCATCCAACGCCCGCGGGCGTCGGCCGAATCCGTCGAGGACGCGATGCTCGGCGAGGCCTGGGCGATGGAGTTCTGGCTCGACGCCGCGCCGGAGGACATGCTCCGCGAGCGCGGCGAGGCGATCGCCCGGCGCCTGCTGGAACTGGATCCATCCAATCTCGCGGCGATCGAGGTCCTCGCCCGCCTCGCGCCCGAGACCGGCGGCGAGCTGATCCGCGATCGCGCATCGGCCTCGCGCCTGCGACGCCTGATCGCCGCCGAGCGCGCTCTGGCGACTGGCGAGCGCGACGAGGCGGAACTCGCGCTGACGAATCTGGCCCTCGAGGGCGGGCCGTCGGACCGGGCGCTCGATCTGCTCGTCTCGATCTGGCTCAGCGCCCGCGGCATCGACCGCGAACTCGCCCTGGAACGCGGCGTTGCGCTGCTGGGACGCCTGCTCGAAGAGCGCGCCGGCGACGTGCCGCTGGTCATCGCGCGGGCCCGCCTGCTCGAGACCCGGGGCGAGCAGGACGCGGCACAAGCGTCGCTGCGCGAGTCGCTGGGGTTCGGCGCATCGGTGCGCCGAGAGCTGGAGGCCATGCTCCTGCGCGATCCGCGAAGCGCCGAACGCGGCAGGGAGCTGCGCGACGCCCGCTTGGCGCAACAAGATCTGACGATCGGCGAGCGCATCGAGCGGGCCGCGGAGCTAGTCGACGCCCAGGATGTCCAACGAGCCGCTCGCCTGCTGAGCGATCGCGAGCTCGACGGCATCTCATTGACCGTCGCCCAGAGCGGCATGATCGCGCCCTCGCTCCGCCGCCTGGGAGCGCGGATCTCCGGCGACCCGCGCGGCCCCGAGCGCGACGCCACGATCGCCCTGCTCGACCGCCTGGTCGGGCTCGACGCCTCGTTGGTCGCGTCGCTCCACGAGCTGCGCCTCGCGCTGCTGGCGACGCTCGAACCCGTTAGTCACGATCGCATCGCGAAGGCCGTGCAGGACGCCGCGGTCATGATCGGACAGACACCAGTCGATCGAACCGCCCTCGCGCCGGTGCGCTTCCTCATCAGCGAGCAGCGGCTCGGCGAGGCGCTGGGATTGCTCGAAGCGATCGCCGACGAGATCGAGCTACGCGACACCGCCGGCATCGACCTCTGGATCCGTCTCGTCGCCAGCGAGGGCGGCCCCGAAAACCTGCGCCTCCTCTTGGAGCGTGTGCAAGACGACGCGGCTCTGCGAGCGGTCTTCAGCGAGGGCGTGACGACGCCAATCGACGAGCTGACGGGCGGCGCCCTGCGAGGCGAGATCGCGTTCATCATCGGCGTGCAACACGCCGCCGCCGGGCGCGAAGACGACGCGATGGGCGACTACGCGATCGGCCTCGAATACGACCCTAACCACCCCTGGTGCGCGAACAACCTGGGCTACACGCTGCTCGAGCGCGGCGAGCAGATCGAGCGGGCCGAGCGCCTCATCGAGATCGCCCACGAGCAGCTCCCCGACAACGACAGCATCCTCGACTCGCTCGGTTGGGCCCGCTATCTGCGAGGCCAGATCCACGACGAGCCCGGGCTCGACGGCCAGCCCCCGCGGCTCGGCGCGGTCTCCCTGCTTGAACGAGCCGTTGAGCTCGGCGGCGAGGACGGCGGCGCCGTGGTGCTCGATCACCTCGGCGACGCCCTCTGGCGCGCGGACGAAACGGAGCGCGCGATCGCCCGCTGGAAGCAGGCGCTCGACGCCGCGCGCAAGGAGCTAAGCCAGCTTGCCGATCAGCTCGGCGACGCGCACCCGACGGTCGTGGAATCGCGCGAGCTGGAGGCGTCGCTCCAGGCGAAGATCGACGCCGGCGAGCGCGGCGAGCCCCCCGCCATCGCGCCGATACCCAGCGAGTGACCGCCCGCCGCCCATCGCGAACAATACAGACCCAACGACGGAGATCAGGACATGGCCGGCCATAGCAAGTGGGCGAACATCCGCCACCGCAAGGATCGTCAGGACCAAAAGAAGGGCAAGATGTGGTCCAAGTGCTCCAAGGCGATCATGGCCGCCGCCCGCGCAGGCGGGGCGGACCCGGACACCAACCTCGCCCTGCGCTACGCCATCGACGAGGCCAAGTACGAGAACATGCCCAAGGACACGATCCAGCGGGCGATCGACAAGGGCGCGGGCGCCGGCGCGGGCGAGGACTGGTCGGAGGTCACCTACGAGGGTTATGGCCCCAGCGGCGTCGCCATCATCGTCGACACCCTCACCGACAACAAGACCCGAACCTTCAACGACGTCCGCATGATCTTCACCAAGAACGGCGGCAACCTGGGCAACCCCGGCTGCGTCGCGTTCATGTTCCAGACCAAGGGCCAGATCTTCATCGACGCCTCCAAGACCGACGAGGACACGATCATGGCCGCCGCGATCGACGCCGGGGCCGAGGATGTCCAGCCGCCCGAGGGCGACGACGGCGCGTGGACGGTCCTGACCGATCCGACCGAGTTCCACCGCGTGAAGGAGGCCATCGCGGCCTCGGGCATCGAGATCGACAGCGCCGAGATTGCCAAGCTCGCCGACAACACCGTCGAGCTCCGCGGCGAGGACGCGACCAAGCTCATGAATCTCGTCGAGCTGATCGAGGACAACGACGACGTCCAGAAGGTCTTCACCAACGCCGAGATCCCCGACGAGGAGATCGCGTAGCCCCGCCAGATCTCCGATCCATCGCTCAGCCCGAGGGCCGCAGCACGCGCCGGAGAAACTCGTCGATCTGCTTGCCCATCGCGTCGCCCGCGGCGGTCGCGTCGGCGTTGACCGCCGCGTGGTCCTTGCCCTCGGCACGAAGGACCTCGGCGTCGCCACCGACCTTCTCGATAGCCTCGGCGAACCGTTCTGACTCCCGCTTCGCGCGCAGGCGGCGCGGCGCATACACGACCAGAAACGCCGGGTACTCACCGCCCGGAGCAACGTGATGCACTGGCGAAGCAGATCGCAGGGCCTCGGCATCATCGCCGAACGCCTCGCCGATCATCTTCCGCATCCCCAGGTCGTCCGCCCTCTCAACAAGGTCGTACGACGCCGAGTCGAGCGCGACGACGCCCGCGAGATCCGCCGGCGACCGATCGTGCTCCCCCAAATACCTAGGATCCGTCGCCACCAGCGCCACCAGATGCGCCCCCGCCGAGTGCCCCATGAGCACCACGCGATCGGGATCCCCGCCCAACCGCTCGGCGTTGTCCATGATCCAATCGACCGCCGCCGCCACGTCCTCCGCGTGCGTCGGGTGCTTGACATCAGGCGACAACCGATAGTTGACGCTCGCGAAGATATACCCCGCCCGGCAGTAATGCCCGGGCTTGTTGTCCACGCGCGACTTGTCGCCCGCGCGCCAGCCGCCGCCATGCACATACACGATGATCGGGCGGCGCTCGCCCTTTTCCAGGATTGTCGTGGGAAGATAGAGATCGAGGCTCGTCAGGCGCTGGTCCCACGCCGGAACCTCGCCCTCTGCCTTGCGATAAGAAACGTCACGCCGGGTCTCGACGCCCGGGATCCCCTCCGGTCGCGGCGGCGCGAGGTCCGCCGGGGCCCGCGCAAGCTCTTCGAGAGAAAGTCGATCGTCGCCGTCCTTGTCGAACGCCGCGAACATCCGCCTGCGCGGAAACTCGTCCATCGTCAGGAATCCGTCGCCGTCCGCATCGACTTGCCGAAACCAGGCCATGCCCCGCTGCTCCGGCTGCGACACGTCGCGATCCGGCGGCGGGGGCGGCGGAAGAATCAAACCGGCTACAAGAGCTGTCAGCATGTCCGGCGAGACCTCCCTCAGAGAGTTGTACTCCATCCGTCCCGGCGTGGTTCCGCCGGCACATGTGCAACGCCGCGGCTCGCGATTCATTGCGGGCGAAACACGACGCGCTCCCAGGCCTCGGAGATCGGCAGCGCCTTGTCCAACGGCTCCTTGACACCCCGCAGATCAAGGACCGGTGGCCTGTCATAGCCCGCTGTCCGCAGCGCGACCTTGTACGCCAGCGCATCCAACCGCCCGCCCTCGAGCAAGGGCGCGACGCGCCCCGCCGACGCGAGATCACTGAGTCTCGCGCTGGCGAGTCGATCGCCCGCCCTCGCCGCCAGAGCCGCGGGATCCTGCCCGCCCATGAGCACGGCCGCGGGATCGATCCCGACGGCCAGTCGCGGATCGCCGCCAGTCCCATCCCGCACGCCATGTTCGGCGACGACCGCTCCGTAGCGATCGCCGGCGCTCAGCAGCTCCGCGACCACACCGGCGGGTGGATCTTCAGGAAGCTCGATCGACACGACCGCACTGACCATCGCGCCCAGCGAGACCAGATCAGCCGCGAACTCCAGCGCGGCACGCGCCGCGCCGATCGCCCGATCCTGGTGCTCACCGCTCGCGAAGTGCCCCGGCGAAATCCAAAGATCGACCCCGCTCGCCTGCGAGCCCGTCCGCCGAAGCAATGCCGCCAGCCCGCGCCGCGCCGAGCGATCGAGATCCCGCGGCCGCAGGTCCCCCGCCGTCGCGTCGAGCTGCACCGACCGGAACTCCAGCGCCGTCGCGCGCTCGATCAGCGCCCGGCTGGACAGCCGCCGACTCGGGTCGAGCCCGACAAGGGCGAGAGAGAGCGCAGATGGGGTCTGTTCCAGTGTCATCGAATAGCTCACCGCCAACCACCAACAGTATGGAGCCGATCGCCCAAAGACCGCCTCGCGACGCGATGGATCAGGCTCGATCGGTGCGTCCCGCACGTTCTACGATGGGCGATGCCGACGGGCCGAAGAGTGTGTGAGTCGCTGCACTTCGTCGCGCTGGCGGTCTGGCTCGGCTCGTTGGTCATGGCCGGCGCCGTTGCCGCACAGGTCTTTCCGCTTCTCAGAGCCCTCGACGCGAAGGTGCCCGATCACGACGGATTCACCGGCGAGCAATGGCTCATCGTCGCCGGTCGCGTCGGCGACATGGTCTTCACCACCACCGACTTCATCCAGCTCGCCGCGGTTCTCGTCGCGGTCGCCACGCTGATCGCCTCGATCGCCGTCTACAAGCTCTCGCCCCGTCGGATCTCGACCTTGGTGCGTTCAACCGCCCTCGCCGTCGCCCTTCTCCTGGTCGCCTACCAGCTCATCATCCTCGGCCCCGCAATGCAACAGGAGTTGCACGCCTACTGGACCGCCGCCCAAGCCGGCAACAACGACACCGCTCAGGCCCACCGCCAGGCCTTCGACGCCCTGCACCCGCGCGCCAGCCGCACGCTTGGCACCAGCGCCCTTGCCGTGCTCGCCACGATCGTCGCCGGGGTCTGGTCGATCACAAACGCGGCATCCTCGGAAGACGACAAGGACGCGCCCCGCACGCCCGCCGGCGAGAGCTGAACCGCACCCATGCCAAAGAAACCCGCCACATCAGCCGCGAAGAAGAGATCCAGAACATCCTCGCGCGCATCATCAGAAACGTCGAAAAATCCGCGCGGCCTCACCGACATCCCCTTCCCCCTGCCCCAGGTCGAGCCGAACGAGAAACGCCGCGCAAGGCGGATCGCAGACGCCCTGCGCGACGCCTACCCCGACGCCCACTGCGAGTTGAACTACACCTCCGCCCACGAACTCCTCGTCGCGACCATCCTCAGCGCCCAGACCACCGACGTCGCCGTCAACAAGGCCACGCCCGCACTCTTCAAGAAGTTCCCCACCCCCGCCGCCTTCGCCAAGGCGGACCCCGAGGAGATCCAGCCCTACATCAAGAGCCTGGGCTTCTTCCGCAACAAGGCCAAGGCGATCCACCTCGCGATGACCGGCGTCGTCGAGCGTTTCGAAGGCCAGGTGCCGCGCACGATGGACGAACTGCTCAGCCTCCACGGCGTCGCCCGCAAAACCGCCAACGTCGTCCTCGGCAACGCCTTTCGCATCAATGTCGGCTTCGTTGTAGACACCCACATCGAACGCCTCAGCAAGCGTTTCGACCTCGTCCCCCAGGACGCAACGGTCACGATGATCGAGCGCCGCCTGATGGCCCTGATGCTCCGCGATCGCTGGTGCGAGCTGAGCCACCAGCTCATCTGGCACGGCCGCCGGGCGTGCTCGGCACGGGGGAAGAAACCGTCCGAGCACCCGATCT
>JAJDDM010000052.1 GCA_029260315.1 Phycisphaerales bacterium
TATCCGCGCCCCATCGCCCCCGACGCGCCGCGGCCCGCAACTCCGCAAATTCCGCATCCGCGTTGAGCGACGTGCGCGCCAGATCCGTCAGCCGTCGCTCCGCGCACGTCACTTGCGAATACGTAGACCGCGTGTCCCGGACGATCCGGCGCAATCCGCACCGATGACCCTCGCTCGGAACAAGTAGACGCTCATCCGCCAATCGACGCGTCACCCGAGACCGACGCGTACGCCCTCCCTCGACCGTCCGCACCGCGTCACGAACGGCTGACTCGACCTTCTCACGAAGTCGGTCGCCGATCGTCTCGCTCGATTCGTCGTCCAGCGGATCGTGTCGCGCCCGCGTCTCCCGCGTCGGCGGATCGTGCTCAAGCGACACCACCAGGCGCGCCGTCTCTTCGCCGACGCGTTCCGCTTCCGGCACGTGAACCGTCGCGAACGCCCGCGGCAGCGCACGACTGACCGCCAACTGAATCCGCTTCAACGCGTAGGCTGCGAACGCGATTCCCGAGTCTGTATCAAATGTCATCGCGGCGGTTGCCAACCCGAGGCACCCCTCCTGAAACAGATCGTCCCACTCTCGATTCCACCGCGGCGTGTCCCCCGCCGAACTAAACCGCCGCAAGTGCGTCCGCACCAAGCCCAGGTTTTCCTCGACCCGCCGCCGCTGTGCCGGCGTCAGCGTTCGTTTCGTCATGGCTGCCATTTCCGCCATTCCTCCATCCGTCGTCTGTATCTGTCGTGCCCCCGCGCGGCGGACGACTCACGTCCGCCGCGCGCTTCCGAACTAGACCGCGCGGGACTCGTTCCGCGCGGGTGGTGTTAGGCGTGGGGCGGCATTTCGGCCCGCGTCCTCATGAGCGATACCGAGGATGAGTGAGGCACCCAATCCGGTGATCGCCAGCAAAGCCTCCGGTGACACGTCGAGACCCATCTCAGCCGCCACGGTGGCGAGAAGGGTGACCAGCGCCACGCGAACCTTGCGCGAGCGAAGCGGGCGGACCATCCGCCTGAAGAGAGGAGTTGAGGTGGGATTATCGACTGGCATTACTGTGTCCCCGATCGTCATCGTCGTGTCCGTGTTCGGCATCTCTAGACCCCATTCATGCGCGACCCTCGGGCCGCTGCCACAGAAAATAGACCGGCTGCGAGCCAGCCAGTCCGCGAAACGTCTGCGCCAGCAGTTCCGGCGCCTGCCGCGCGACGCGTTTTTCCCCCGAAACCGTCGTCCCGCGATACCACTGCTCCACCAGTCCCGCCACGATCCGGCGCACGCGAGGCCGGCGACAAACCTGGAGAACGAAATCCCGCCCGAACGGGTCCGCGTCCAAGCGTTTGAGCTCGTCGAGCATGCGGGCACGGTTCTCCGGCATGACGCAAGTGCCAACCCGTGTCATTCCCGCCTTCTCGAATACAGGATTCACGTCACCCATCGTGGCCAGGCACTCCACGTAACGAGTGCCAACTATTGGCATTGTCCGTCGCAAGAGCATATGTCCCAGTCCACACCCCCGAACGTCCGGATGAACGACCACCCGCCGCACGATCCGCATCTCCCGGTTCAGCCGGGCTGGATTCCGAACGAACCGTCGGTCCGTCGCTCGATTCCGCAGTGCCAACTCCAACGGACCGTGCGAGTAGACGACGATGCCCAGCGGGTCGCGCGTCGCCCGCTCACGCAGCACGTACACCTTGTCCACAAACCCCAATTCGTCAGCCGCCCGGTAGTGCATGGCGGAAAACGTGTCGTAGTCGCGCTTGCGCCCTTCTTCAATGACCAATCGCCGGTGGAAGCTGACCGCGCGGCGTCGCGGGCGGCGCTCGGTGATCTCGTGGCCACCCCGACCCAGCAAACGTACCGTCACGTCGGGCTGCAGGTCGGAGACGATGTCGTCGTGGCTCGATGCGATGACAAGTGACAGGGCGTGACGCTTGACGAGCTTGCGCAGGTTGAACGCGATCGACTTCGCCAGCCGTCGGTGCAGTCCGCTGGCGAACTCGTCGCAGATCAGCGGCGCCGGCGTCCCTGATTGAACATGCCGACCCACCGCTCGCGCCAGCCGTGCCCGAAAACGCTGGCCGTCGCTCAGCTCGCCGAAGGACCGCACCCAATGACGCGCCTCCCCGAAGCCGCAGGCGGACATCAACTCCAGCGCCCGCGATAGTGGCTGATGGGGGCAGACGCCGTCGATCACCGGCCGGTTCGGCGGGAAACTCATCCGCTGCACGCTGTGGCCACCCGAAAAGCGCCGGGCGATAAGGTCCAGCGCCGTTGATTTCCCACTCCCCGAAGGCCCTAACAAAAGCACGATCGCGCCCCGAGCGACACGGATGTGAAACCGGTCCAAAATGGTCTCTGCCGCACCGTCTGTCGATACGCCGAACCGCAACGCGACCCGGCCAGCCCGCATCGACGGCGTCAGCCTCCGGGGCTGCCGTTCGCACGAAATCGCCACCCGCGTTCCCTTTTTTGTCCCCGTCATACCGTCGTTTGCCATTGCCGTTTCCCCGAAAACAAAAACCCTAACAATGCCCTAACTCTAAGCCTGTATCGGAGGCATGTCAATAGTAAAGTAGTAAAATATGCCTCCAGAGCAATAATTCTGCGGGGCGCGGGGGCGGATTTGTCGTTAAAGTTCGCGGCTGACGAGCTTTACGACGATTCCCTGGATCGAGAAATCGACTTCGTTGTCGACGATCATGGGGGGAGCTGCTGGGTTGTCGCCGCGCAGTATGATCGTTCGGCGTCCGGATCGCACCTCGACCGAGACTCGTTTCAGGGCTGGGTTTCCATCGACCAGGCAGGCGCAAATGCGTCCTTGGACATGAACCGGGTCGACATCCGGGCGGTATTGCACCAGCACGATGTCGTCGGGTTTGAGGGTGGGCTCCATGCTGTCGAAGTTAAGCCGCAAACAGTAGCGATCCGCAGCCCAGAGGTGCCGCAGGACGGGGAACATTTCGAGCTGTTCCTGGGATTGCGATGGCTTCCCAGCCGGTATGGAGCCGAAGAGGGGGAGTTCGCCGGTTTCGAGTGGTTGGGGGGCGTCGTGGTCGCTGCCCGCGCCGACCAGGACAGCCGACGGCACGTCGAGGGTGATAGCCAGTGCTTCGATGGTCTTGCGGCGGGGGTGTCGCTGATCGCGTTCGATGGCGGACAGATATCCCTGGTTGATCCCAGCGCGTTCAGCCAATTCGCTCTGCGTCAGCCGATGCCCCTGCCGAATCCTCCGAATCCTGCTCCCCAGCGTCTCGTCCGCCCTCCGCCGAATGACCTCGTCGATTCGAGCCATGGGGGAACAATACCATAGCAATATGTTTCCGCAAGCCTCTCCTCGATCCGCTCGCGGCGGAGTAACCGTTCACGGCTCAGCGAGTAATAGTGAGGGGATCGGCTGGCCGGTGAAATAGGCTTGCATGGCCTGTGCGAGGAAGTCGAAGACTGATCGGCACTGTTGTGCACAGGTCGCCATCACTGTCCAGATCCGTTCGC
>JAJDDM010000053.1 GCA_029260315.1 Phycisphaerales bacterium
TGGTATCGGTACAGCACCTGCTCCACGCACGCGACCCGCAGATCCCGGCTGAGCCGCAGCCACAGGTCGTAGTCCTGGGCACGCTCCAGCGACTCGTCGTACCCGCCCGCTCCCAGCACGGCGTCCCGCCGCAGCATCATCGACCCGTGCGCCAGGCAGTTGCCCAGCAGCAGGCGTGATCGCATGGCGCGAGCGTCCGTCGGCGGTCGTTGAATCTGGAGACCGCCGTCCGGATTAAGAAGCTCCCACGCGCACCCGACCGCCGTGAGCGGCGGGTCGTCTTGCAGGCGCTCGCCCTGAACCGCGAAGCGCGTCGCCGGGCACTCATCGTCGTCGTCCATCCGCGCGACGAGCTCGAATCGAGCCTCGCGCAGCGCGAGATTGACCGCCGCGCTCAGCGACGCCCGCTCATGGTGGAGAACGCGGATCCGCCGATCGCGCTCGCCCCACGCCCTCGCCGCGTCCGCCGCGCCGGGGTCGCTCCCGTTCACCACGAGCATGATGTCCAGGTCGCCGTCCACGTCCTGCCCGAGCACGCAGGCGATCGCCCGTCCCAAGCCGGGGTGTTGGCGGTGGATGGGCATGGCGACGCTGATGCCGGGCATGCCCGGGATATCGACCCGCGGCGGCCCGCGCGCGCAAAAACTGCCGCAGCTCGCGTCCCTTCTGCCGATACCACCCCGATGCCCCAACTTGCCGAGCGCCTGCACGAACCCCGGATTCCCGGCCCGTACGACCTGAGCCCGCGGTACACCGATCGCGTGACCAAGGCCTCGTGGATCGCCCGGACCTTCGCGCCGGTCCTGCGCGGGCGGATCCTCGACGTCGGCTGCGACGAGGGACGCCTGCGCCATGAGATTCAGGATCCCAGCGCCCGCTATATCGGCCTGGATGTCAACCCCGGGGCCGACGTCGTGCTGGATCTGGACCTAGGGGATCTGCCGTTCGAGGATCGCGCGTTCGATTGCGTGTTATGCACGGACGTGCTGGAGCACCTGACCCGCCCGCACGAGGTCTTCGACGAGCTCTGCCGGGTGAGTGCCGACACGGTCATCGTCTCCCTGCCCAACAGCGTCAGGAGCCTGCTGCTGGCGATCCTGGAGGGCGGCGAGGGGCGGCTGAAGCACTACGGCCTGCCGGCGGAACCGCCCGCGGACCGCCACAAGTGGTTCTTCGGCTTCGAGGACGCGGCGAGCTTCGTGCGCGAGCGGGCTGAGCGCGTGGGCATGCGGATCGAGCAACTCGACGCCGAGGATGAGCAGGGGCCGTACTGGATCGGCCCGGGCGGGGCGGACCTGCTCCAGAGCCCGAACATCCGCCTGGGCACCCTGTGGGCGGTCCTGCGCAGATGACACGCCTCGCCGATGCGCTCGTGCTGACAATGACCCGCGGCGTGAGCCTCGCCGACTGGGATCGCCTGGGCTTGATCGAGCGCGAATGGGCGCTCTATGACCGGCTCTCGTGCGACTATGACAGGATCTTGATCGTATCATCGGGCGGTGCCGACGATGTGGCTTTGGGGCGCGAGCACTGCCCCGGCGCGCAGGTCGTGTGCGACGTCGATGGCCTCGGGCGCGTGGCGTTCGAGCGGGCGGCGCCCGCGATGGTGGCAGAACGCCTGGGTGCAGCGCGCTCGGTGGTCGTTAAGACCAACCAGATGGAAGGCGGCACGCTGGCATGCGCCATCGCGTCACGCCTTCGCCAGGATGGACGACCGACGACCCTCGTCGCGCGCGGCGGGTACTTGTACTCCCGGTTCGTGAGCGATCGTCAGGGGTCGGCGTCGGACGCGGCGAGGGCCGCCGCGAGCGAGGAAGCCCGACTCTGCGCCGCGGCGGACCTGATCGTCTGCACGACGCCGGAGATGGCACGCGACCTGGCGTGGCGCTACCAGATCGAGGATGAGGGCTTGCGGGTGGTGCCGAACTATGTGCTCATGGAGGGTTCGGCGTCGTCACCGCCCTCGCAGGGCGAGCGCCATGCGGGAGAGATTCTCTACGCGGGGCAGCTCATCGAGCGCAAGCGCGTGGATCTGCTGATCGAG
Organism: Phycisphaerales bacterium; assembly: GCA_029260315.1. GTDB lineage: Bacteria > Planctomycetota > Phycisphaerae > Phycisphaerales > UBA1924 > S146-42. The sequence goes on from JAJDDM010000053.1 coordinate 2,045, forward strand.
GCGGTCGCGCGACTGGATGATGGCCTCGGCGCGACGCTCTCGGTGGTCGGTGAGGGGCCGGAGCGCGAGAGGCTCGAAGCCCTCGCCCAGAGCCTTGGCGTGCGCGCCCGGTTCGAGCCGCGACTGCCGCATCGTGAGCTGTGGGCACGATTCCGGCGCTGCGCCGTCTATGCCCAGGCCTCGCGCCTGGAGGGGCACCCGAAGACGATCAACGAGGCGATGGCGGCCGGGTGCGCCGTCGTCGCGACCGATGCGCCGGGCACGCGCGACGTGCTCGCGCACGAGCGCACGGGGCTGCTGGTGGGCGCGGATCTCGCCAGTCTCGGCGCGGCGATCGACCGCCTGCTGCGCGACGACGCGATGCGTCGCTCGCTCGGAGCCGCGGCGCACGCGTGGGCACGCGCAAACGTCGCGATCGAGCGGGTCGAGCAGCTCGAGCGTGACGCCCATCGAGCCGCGACCGAGCGGTTCCAGACGGGCGCACGCATCACGAGCGTTGAGCCCCAAGTCCGCTTCGAGCCGGCGCTGCTCGACGCTTCGCTGGAGTCACAGGTCTCCGCCTTCGCCAACGCGATCGGCGGGTTCTGGAAGCGATCAGAGGCGAACGCCGGGGCCCGGTTCGTCATGGCCCTCGACGAGCCGCTGTATCGCCTCCAGGGGCACGCCGCGATCGAGGCGAACGGCGGGCTGCACCCCAAGCACGAGCTGACGCGCTATCACGATTTCTTCTGTGAGCGGATTGGCAAGGACGAGCGTGTGCTCGATCTGGGCTCGGGTGTCGGTGCGCTGGCGGTCGCCATCGCGCAGCGCACCAACGCGCGCGTCACCGGCATGGATCTCGATCCGAAGAACGTGGCCAAGTCGCAGCATCGCGCCCGCGAGGCCGGTGTCGACCATCTCGTGCGTTTCGAGCTGGCCGACATCACCACCGAGCTGGCCGCGGGCGAGCACGACACGATCATCCTCAGCAATGTGCTCGAGCATCTGAACGACCGCCCGATGCTGCTCGTCCGCTGGCGAGAGATCTACGGCTGCGAGCGATTCCTCATCCGCGTGCCGATGCTGGAGCGCGACTGGCGGGTGCCCTGGAAGAAGTGGTTGGGCGTCGAGTGGCGTCTGGACGACACGCACGAGACCGAGTACATTGAGGACGAGCTCAAGAGCGACCTGCGCGAGGCGGGGCTGAGCGCGTCGACCTGGGTGACCCGCTGGGGCGAGTTCTGGGTTCAGGCGGAGGCAAGGCAATGAAGAATCCGGTGTTCGTGACCACCGTGTACGGCGAGCGATACGGGGCGTTCCTGACGCCCCACCTCGCCTCGATCGAGCGCACCCATCCCGGCGCAGAAGGTATCGTGATCTCTCAGGATCTGTCCGAGCGCGAGAGAGCGATTCTTAAGCTCGCGTATCCTCGCTGGCGGTTCGTCGAGAGCGACACGCCGATGGGCGGCTCGCTCCATCAGCGGATCCCGCGCAAGCTCCACGCCTGGCTCCAGGGGGCCCTGGTCGCCGGCGACCGCCCGCTCGCGCTGCTCGATTGCGACACGCTCGTGTTGCGATCGCTCATAGACGCGTTCGAGGGCCCCTGGGACGTCGCCTACACCTGGAAGAACGAGCCGTTCCCGCTCAACACCGGCGTCATGCTCGCGACCGACGCGCGGGCCATGGTCCCGCTGCTGCGCGAGATGGTCCGCCGCGTCGAGGCGATCGTCGAGCGCAAGGACCGCCTGGGCCAGGCCTGCGGCGCCAGCGGCGCGGCGGACCAGCACGCCCTGCGCGAGCTCATCGGGTTCGTCAACTATGACCGGGACGTGACGATCGAGCTCGAGGGCCGCCCGATCGTCTGCCGGGGCCTGCGTTGCGCCGAGTTCAACGAGACCAACTGCGTCCCGGTCACCGAGGATCGCCGCATCCTTCATTACAAGGCGGGGTGGCATCCGATCCTGCTGGACGGCGCGGACTACACCGAGAATCGCCCGCGAGAGCGTTGCCGAGAGATGCTGCGGCTCTGGCGAGCGTTCGCTCGCGAGTCCCATCGGGAGATGGCCCGTTCGCTGGTGTTTCGCGGCGCGAACGCCGCGCTCGGGGCCTACCGCCCGCTCGCCGACGGCTATGAGGAGCGGGGCGTGCTCCACAGCGAGATGCTCGCGGCGTGTGGGATAGTCGACGCGCTGGGCGTGCGGACGGTGCTGGAATCCGGGCGCGCCCGGGGCCAGAGCACGCTGCAACTCGCGAGGTATCTGGAGGGGTCCGGCCGGAGCCTCGTCTCATTGGAGATGTCGCGCGACGACGACGCCATCTTCGCCGAGCGGCGACTCGCGGGGCACGCGCGCTGCGAGCTGCGCTACGGCGATGCGTTCGAGAGCCTGGCGGATGCGATCACGGAGCTGGGCGACTCCCCCGCGGCGTTGTTGATCGATGGACCCAAGGGACTGCCGGCGATCGAGCTGATCGGGGACCTGTTCGAGCGATTCGCCAACCTGCGGGCCGCGTTTCTGCACGACACGCGGCGGCAGACGCCACAGCGAGAGCTGCTGGAGAACAGCGGCGTGCGCGCGTTCTTCACCGACGACGACGAGTATGTCGAGCGTTTCGGCGTCCTCGATGAGGCCTGCAAGCCCGCGCCGGGACAGGAGATCACGATGCATACCTGGCGCCCATTCAGGAAGGGCAAAGACGCGATCCCGAGCTACGGGCCGACGCTCGCGGTGCTGCTGCCCACGCCGAACGTCTCGCTCGCGTCGGACGCGTCGCTCGCCGCACTGTCTGCGCAGGAGGTCTGAGGGTGTCAGAGACAGCGATGACTCCGCCGCTCGGGCTGCGCCGTTGCTCTGTCGCCGATGCCGGTGCGCAACGCGATATCGCCGAGGCGAGATCCCGGTCCCCCATGGTGAGAGCGTGAGTCCGCCCATGCTCATCGCGCTGCCGCGCGGGCTGTGCGTCAGCGGCGTGACGATGTGGGCTGTGCGTCTTGCCAATGCGCTGGTGCGCGAGGGCGGGGCTGCGGGGCTGATCGTGCACGCCGAGGATCAGTGTCATGCGTGCCTGGAAGTTGAGATCGATCCGCGTGTGCGCCGGTTCGATCTGACGGATCTGTCGGCGCTGGATCGCTGCGGGGGCGATCTGTCGGCGTACATCCCGCGCTATCGCGACGCGGTCGGGGCGATGGCGGGCGAGGGGCCGGTTGTGCTGAGCCCGAATCTGCTGGGTGATTGCTACGCGATCGGCGCGGCGTTGACGCAGGTGATCCCCGAACGGGTCCGCATCGTCGGATGGCAGCACTCGGATATCGCTTACGACGCGCGCGTGCTCGCGCATTACGCGCCTTGTATCTCGCGGTTCGTCGGCGTGAGCGGGCACATCGCGGGGTCGCTGCGAGAGCAAGTGCGTGACCGAGCACGCGACGTGATCCAGGTTCCCTACGGCGTCGAGTTGGGCGATCGTCCCGCACGCGAGCCGATCGGCCGGCGACCGCTGCGGCTGCTCTACACCGGACGCATCGAGCATCCGCAGAAGCGGATCGGCGAGCTCGTGCATCTCGCCGACGAGCTCTGCCGACGTGGGATCGATCATGAACTCACATTGCTTGGTGACGGTCCCGCGGCGGAAGAGATCGACGCGCTGTGCGCCGAGAGACCAACGATCCGCAGGATCGGCGCTCAGTCTCCCAGCGCCGTTCGCACGCACCTCGCGCGCAGCGATGTCTTCGTGCTGTCCTCTCGTTACGAAGGGCTCAGTGTCTCGATGCTCGAGGCGCTCGCGGCGGGGTGCGTCCCCGTGATGACCCGCGTTCGCTCGGGCGCGAGCGAGGCGGTCGCCGACGGCGAGACCGGCGTGCTCGTTCCGGGCGAGCCCGACGATGAACGCGCCATCGCGAAGAATCTGGCCGACGGCGTGGAGCGAGCGCTCGCGATCGGGCTTGATTGCCTCTCGGCGAACGCGCATCGAGTCGCGTGCGAGCGATTCTCGATCCAGCGGCATGTGTCGCTCGTGCGTTCCATGCTCGGCGAGGTCGCGGCGTCGCCCGCTCGCCCTTGGCCCGTGACGCGAGCCTGCGCGTTCACCGGAGCGAGCGCAGGCGGCTCGCCGATTCTGCCCCCCCAGGGTCCCGGTCGCATGCGGCAGATGCTCGAAGCACTCGCGGGCAGGCGGATCGCGATCCACGGCGCGGGGCGGCACACGATCGAGCTGGCGCCGGTGCTCGCCGCGGCTCCTTGCACGATCGTCGCGATCTGCGACGACGACCCGGCCCGCTGGTGCGAGACGCTGCTCGGCTGGCCGATCATCTCGCCTCGCGAGGCGGGGGAGTTGGATGTCAGCGACATCGTGATCAGCTCGCACATGCACGAGCAGGACATCTGGTTACGGCGCGGTCGCCTTCCGCAGGGCGTGACGCTCCATCGTCTGTACGCGTCGAGCGATGCTCGAGGCAGCGAAATTCCCGCCGCCGCGTGACGACCTCCCGCTGCGAGCCGCTCGGTCAGGCGACCATCGGCAGCGTCGACCGACCCTCCATCGCGGCGGCCAGCAGCCCGCACCGCCATTGGAACCGCTTCAGCAGCGTCCACTGCTGGCTGAGGATGCGGATGAGCCGCTCGGACGCCTCGCCGCCGATCGCGTCGGCGGGGATCTCGTCGAGATCCAGGAACGACGCCTCGATTCGGCGGGCGTCGTCGAGCTCTCGCCGAACGAACTCCTCGCAATAGCTCAGTTCCTCCGGCGTGTTGATGTCCCGCTGGAAGAGGTCCCGGCAGAAGGCGGGGTTGGCCCGTCCGAACCGCCACGCCGCGACGCCGAGGGACTTCTCGCGCCCCACGAGGTCCTGTGCCGAGTACCGGTGGTCGTGCGGCGCTCTGGCGCCCTCGCGGAAGATGACGGGCATGGCCAAGCGTGCCTGGAGGCGGTAGGCGAGCTCGATGTCGTCGTAGCCGTAGGTCTGCGGCATCGCGCAAAAACCGCCGACCTCCCGCACGCACGCCATCGGTGCCGAGAAGTTCAGCCCGAAACAATGGCGATAGCCCCAGTCGCGCTCGGGATCCTCACCCAGCATGTTGCTGTAGAAGAAGACGATGGCGGTCTCTCGCACGATCCGGTCGATCAGCCGCCCGTCCTGATGCACGACCCAAGGCGAATAACCGACGACGATCGCAGGGCTGTTGCGCTCCAGCCGGCGGCGCTGCTCGATGAGGTGAGCCTCGAGGAAATCGGGCTCGGGGCGAACATCGTCATTCAGTGACACGAGGATGTCGCCTGTGAGCTGGCTCTGGAGGGCGTTGCGGACGGCGATGTAGCCGATCTTGGGGAACGCGACGCAGCGGATCCGCTCGCCGAGGGAGAGTTCCTGGCGCAGCGCCCCGACCTTGTCGATGGACTCCTGGTCGGGCCCGTCGATGCCGACGACGACCTCGAAGCGGTCGCTGGCGAGGCCCTGAGCGTCCAGGCATCGGAGACAGGTCTCGAGTTTGTCGGGGCGATTCCACGTCGGGATGAGCACGCTGAGGTCTGTCATATCGCCCGCATCGGCCCGATCCTTCTGAACTCTGGAACCTGGGCCCAAGGGCTGCCTCCGGACGACCGATACTGCGCCCCCGGGAGGTGCCACCTATGCCCAGTCTGACCGAGGCGTCCGCCGAGCGGCGTCGGTTCCCGCGAGAGCCGCTCGATCGCTCGGCGAAGCTCTTCCACACGCCGAGCCTGCGGTACGCCCAGGCGCAGACGCTCGATCTCAGCGGCGGGGGCGTGCTGATCGAGGCCCGCCTCGTGCGCGCGGTCTTCCCGGGCGATCCGGTCCGCATCGCGATCGACTGGCTGGGCGAGGGCGTCGTCGGTGGCGGCGAAATGATCGAGGCGCGGGTCATCCGTGCCGAGGCGGAGGCCGATGGCGTGCGCCGGATCGCGCTGGCATTCAACGAGCCGATCGCCGAGCGCGTCGCGGCGTGACAGGCTAGAGGTTCAGCCCCGCGCCTGGATCACGCGTGCGCCGGGCGCGCCGTTGTTGTTCGGATTGATCCGCGCGACGACCTGGCACTCCGGTATGTCATCGGTCTGGACGACCGTCTCCGGAGGATGCGCGAGCGCCTCGCGCATGAGCCGACCGGGCTTGAACTTGACCGAGCGGCGCCTGGGGATCGGCACGGGCTCGCCGGTCTTGGGGTTCTTGCCCATGCGCGCCTTGCGCACGAGCACCTGGAAGACGCCGAAGTCGCGGAACTCCAATCGGCTGTCGCGCCCGACCTCCTCGACCACGCCGTTGAGGAACGCCTGCACGATCGTGCGCACCTCGGTGCGCGGCCTCTTGGTCTGTTTCGCGATGCGGTCGATGAGATCGTTCTTGGTCACCGTTGGCATGATTGTCGATCCCGTCGCTCAGGCGGCGATCGGAACATCCATGCCCGAAGAATCGACACGCCCACCCCCATACACACGAGGCGGGGTCCTTGTCGCAGTCGCCGATGACTCAGAATGTCGGTGCCCCCCACGCAACACATGGGCACGCGGCGGAGTATCGCAAGCCGAGGCTCGTTCGTCAACGTCCAATCGAACAAATCGGCAGAATGTCCGCAAAACCTCGGGCAAACACCGAGTCTTCTGTGAACGTTCTTGTCCTAGTAGCGCAGCTCGACGCCGAAGTACAGCCCCGCCGTCGCGCCGCTATACTCGAACGAATCCAACCCCGACCCGTCCTCGAATGACGACAGCAACTGGCGATAGCCGAACAGAGCGCCGAGATTCGGCGTCGGGCGATAGGCGAAGTGCGTGCTGACATCGAACGCGAAGGAGCTGTGATCGCTCCCGGTCGTGAAACCACCCGCGTTCAACTCAGTTTCGAGTGAAAACTGTTCCATCAGACCCAGCCGCCAGCGCGCGCCCGCGATCGGTGTTGCGAACAGATGCCTCGCCGACGACGAACCGAGCCCGACCGAGCCGCGCGAGGCGTCGAAGTTGAACTCGATCGAGCTGAAGCGCACGCCCGCGACAAGATCGACGCTCGTGTCGAGGTCGGGCCAGCGATCGTGCTTCTCCGGGTCGTACCGCCATATCTCGTAGGACCCCATCGCCTCGACAGAAAAATACTCAAGGCTCGACGCCAGGCGATCGCCCGCCGAGAACCCGACACCGCCCAGGCTGCCACCCGAGCGTACCGTAATGGAAGAATCCTCATCAAGATAAAACCCTGTGACGGTCATGCGCCAGCGATCGCGCTGGACATCGAGTTCCAGCACCGGGCGGATGGACGCCTCATCGAGGTTCAGTGTGTCGAGTGTCATCTCCGCCGATCCGCCCGGCATGCGCAGATCGCCCGCGGCGCTGGCGAGCCACGCTCGGGGTTGGATCCGGACGGACCAGTCGAGAATCGTGTCGGCGGGCGGCTGGTCGATCGGCTCTGCGATCTGTTGTCCCAGCTCGGATCCACCCCGCGCCGGCCCATCGTCCTGCGAAAACGACGTCGGCGCGAGCAGGCACGGCAGGACGATGGCGATTCGCGGGATGGGCATCGGGCGTAGGGTATCGTGCCATGGACCCCGACGCGCCCCAGCCCGAGCAGCACGGCGAGCAGATCGCCCCAGGGCTCTTCGTCCCGCCGGGCGTCCTGCGGATGGAGTTCGTCCGCAGCGGCGGGCCCGGCGGGCAGAACGTCAACACCCGCGCGACCAAGGCCATCCTGCGCGTCGCGATCCCCGACCTGGGCCTCAGCGAGGGCTCGGCGAGGCGTCTGCGGACGATCGCCTCGCGATGGCTCAACGACGCCGACGAGCTGGTCATCGCCTCGGACGTGCAGCGGACCCAGGAGCGCAACCGCGAGGAGTGCCTCCGCCGCCTGCGCGAGGCGATCGTCAAGGCGATGCACCGCCCCAAGGTCCGGCGCAAGACCAGGCCCTCGCGCGGGGCGATCGAACGCCGCCTGCAGGCCAAGCGTGAGCGCAGCGATGCCAAGAAGCGGCGCAGGCCGCCGGATGCGACATGAGCCTCATCCTTGCGATCGAGACGAGCAACCCCGGCGCGGGGGAGGCGTCGGCGGGGATCGCGCTCGCTCGAGCGGGCGACCCGCCCGAGGTCATCGCGAGCGCACGCCTGGAACGCGGCGGCGACGAGGAACTGCTCCCCGCCATCGCGCGGATCCTCGCATCGGCGAACGCGAAGCCTGACGAGCTGTCACGGGTCGGCGTCTCGATCGGTCCCGGTGGATTCACCGGCGTGCGCATCGCCGTCGCCGCGGCGAAGATGATCTGCGAGGCAACCGGAGCGGTGTGCGTCGGCGTGCCCACCGCCCTGGTCGTCGCGCGGCGCGTCACAAGCGACGGTCATCCGTTCGCGGTCGCCCTGGCGTCCAAGCGGCAGACCGCCCATCTGACCGTCTTTGACAGTTCTGGCGCTGCACGCGACGACGGCGCGATCCATGGGGCGACCGAGCTCGAAAGACTGGGCGTGGCCCGGCTGATCGCCGACCAACACCTTCCGACCGCGTTCCGCGATGCCGTCGAACGGCTCGCCATCGCCATCGAGCCGCCGATCTTCGACCCCCTTGCGTGCCTCGAGCTGACGGCGGCGGGGGATCCGGTGGATCCGATAGCCCTCGCCCCGTTCTACCCCCGCGAGCCCGAGGCGGTCATGCGCTGGCGCGAGTTGCATGGTCTGACGTCGTGACCGCCCCGCTGGGCCTGGGCGAGGCGGTCATGCGCTGGCGCGAGTTGCATGGTCGTGATGAGGATTCGCCCTGAAAGATCCCCGATTCTCGGACAGAGGCGTCAAGTTGGCGACTTCGGGCAACGATAGTGGTCTGGCGCACGCGGGCAGGATGGGCAAGAGGCCCCCTCGCCCTCTGGCCGGGGATCCGGTCGGCCCGTCGGTGCGATGGGGCAGTGTTATGGCTGGCGAGCAGAACGGACAGAGCGATCTGGCGCAGAAGAAGGTCTTCACGACCGGCGAGGCCGCGCAGTTGTGCAAGGTCAGCCAGCAGACGATCATCCGGTGCTTCGATAGCGGGCGTTTGAACGGATTCCGTGTGCCCGGCTCGAAGTTCCGCAGGATCCCGCGCGACGAACTGCTGCGTTTCATGCGTCAGAACGGCATCCCGACCGAGTCGATGGAGAGCGCCAAGCGCAAGATCCTGATCGTCGACGACGATCCGAAGATCGTCGAGCTGCTCGAGGACGTGTTCGCGGGCGACGAGCGCCTCGAAGTCAGTAGCGCCTCGACCGGCTACGACGCGGGCCTGCTCACCGAACGCCTCAAGCCCGACCTGATCATCCTCGACTACATGCTGCCAGACGTCAACGGCAACGTCGTCTGCGAGCGCATTCGCGCCAACGACGAGCTCGTGAAGACACGGATCTTGCTCGTCAGCGGCGTGATCAACCAGAGCGAGGTCCAGGGCCTGCTCGACGCGGGCGCGGACGGCTTCATCCAGAAGCCCTTCAAGATCGCCGACCTCACCGAGCGCGTCCACGAGCTGTTGGGCGTGAGCGCCTGAGCCCCCATGGACGTGAGATCGGGTCAGGCCGAGCTGATCCTGGCGCGTCTGGACTCACTCCCGACGCTTCCCTCGATCGCCTCGCGTCTGCTGGAGATCTCCGGCGACGAGCGGATCGACCTCAAAGAGATCAGCACGATGATCGAGGCCGACCCGGCCTTGTCGGCGCGCGTGCTGGCGATGTGCCGAAGGGCAGAGCTGGGCCTGGGTGAACGCATCACCACCGTCCGTCGTGCGGTCGTCATGCTCGGGCTCGACGCCGTGCGCTCGGCGGTCTTGAGCATCTGCGTCTTCGATCTGATGAACAAGGAGGCCAAGCGCGTCTCCAGCGAGACCGGCAGCCTCGCCGGCTTCGACATCGCCGGGTACTGGAAGCACGCCATCGGCGTCGCCTGCGCCTGCGAGCGGATCGCCCGCGACAATACCCCCTTGGGCGTCCGATCCGATGAGGCATTCGTCGCGGGCCTGCTCCACGATTTCGGACGCCTCGCCCTCACCGTCGCCCTGCCCAAGGCGATGGCCCGCGCCCAGGAACTCGCGGCGGCCCGCGGGCTGGACGCGTGCGAGGTCGAGCGCGAGCTGATCGGCCTGGACCACGCCCTGGCGGGCAAGCGCCTCGCAGAGCACTGGGGCCTGCCCGAGTCGATCGCCCAGGTCATCTGGCTGCACGTCCACGAGCCCGAGGCGATCCCGCAGGGCGAGAACCGGGCCCTGGTCATGATCGTCCGCCTGGCCCGCGCGCTGTGCCGCGAGCTCTATGTCGGCGTCGCGGGAGACTTCGGCGACCCGCCGGATTGGCGCAGGGAGGCCCGGGAGTTCAATCTCGACCCGGTCCGGATCGAGAAGTCCGGGCGTCGCCTGCACGCCGACGTCGCCGATCGTTGCAAAGCCCTGGGCGTGTGCGACCAGCAGGCGCCGACCATGATGCTCGAATCGATCGCTCGCGCCAACCAGAGCCTCGGGCGACTGGTTGACCGCCTCGGACGCCGCCAGAGCAAGGACCAGCGCAGCGCCGACGCGCTCGCGTCGATTGCGCAGTTCCACCAGAGCCTGCGTGAGCACGGCGACCTCGCCTCGACGATCGGCGCGATCGTCGAGCACGCCGGCACATGGTTCCAGAGCGAGTCCTGGCTCGTCGTCACCCGCGAGGAGGGCGCAAGCCGGGCGATCGCCTACCAGCGCGGCGTGGACCTCTGGCTCGACGCCGACGAGGGTCTCGTGGAGGGTGTGCTCGCCCCGCTGCAAGACGGGCGTCAGATCGCCGAGCTGAGCTTGCGCACGAGCGACGCCGTGGGCAGGATCCTGGGCAGATCCGGCCGCCTGATGCGGGCGATGCGTCTCTCGGGCGGGGACGCATGGCTCGTCCTGGTGGGCGATGCGCTGCCCAAGGAGCTGGAAGGCGTCGATGCGACGCTCGCGGCGGTCTGGGGGAGCGCGGCAAGCTCGGCGCAACGCTTCGAGCGCGTCCGCGCCATGGGCGAGGGCCTCGCCGACGCCAACGCCAGGATCGCCAGCATGCAGGCCGCCCGCTCGCGCGAGGAGTCGATGCGCCGCCTGGGCGAGATGACCGCCGGCGCCGCCCACGAGATGAACAATCCCCTGACGCGGATCAGCGGGCAGGCCCAGCGGCTGGCGATGCGTCTGGAAGGCCCGCAGCGCGAGCTGGGCGAGGAGATCGTCGAGGCGGCCCACGAGCTGAGCGAGCTGGTGACGAGCCTGCATGTGCTCGCCGAGGAGCCGACGGTGGCGATCGAGGAGCGGGGCGTCCGCGAGATTCTCGGACGTGCGTGCGAGATCGGACGCGAGCGGGCCCGCGTCGATCACGAGGGCGAGATCGCGATCGAATGCGATATCGGTTTGTTCTCGACCGACGGCGATCTGCTCGCCCAGGCGCTCGGCGAGCTCGTTGCAAACGCCTTGCAATCGGGCGATTCGCCGCGTGTTGCGATTCGCGCTGAAACAGCAGGCGAAGATGGCCGACTGAGAGTTGTGGTCAGCGATCGGGGTCGGGGGCTCAGTGTCAAGGCCCGCCGGCACGCGTTCGACCCGTTTTTTTCCGAGCGCGACGCGGGTCGCGGTCGGGGGCTGGGGCTGAGCCGAGTTCGGCGTCTGATCGAGGCGCTCAAGGGAAGCAGCGGGCTCTTGGAGCGAGCGCAAGGAGGAACCGAGGCATGGGTCGAGCTTCCCGCACACGACGCGACGAGCCTCAGGCAGAGCGCCTAGCCATGGACCTCGAACTCGACGCCATTGGCGAGCAGATAACGCGACGCCCGTCCTCCGCCGGCAAGACCCAGGTCTTGATCGTCGCCCGATCGAAGCGCGAGCGAGAGAGACTGAGCGCGTCGCTGCGGACGCGGGCGTGGTCGGTCGAGGCGGTGCAGGGCATCCGGGCCGCCAGCGAGCGCCTGAGCTGGGCGAGCGTCGATCTGCTGATCGTCGAGGCCCAACGCGCCGGCGACGCGGCGCAGGCGCTCGTACGCGACGCGGCCCGCCTCGAGGACGCCCCGGCGGTCGTCGTGGTCTCGCACAAGCCGAGCGTGGACCTGGCGGTCGGGGCCATGCGCGACGGCGCCGACGACTTCATCGACGGCACGCTCGCCGGCGAGGGCCTGATCGAGCGCCTGGAGAGCGCGATCGCGCGCGGCGAGGCCCGGCGCGAACGCGACGGCGAGCGCGACCGACTCCGCAAGATGTGCGCCAAGCTCAACGACATCCGGCGCGAGATGTTCGACCAGATCGGCACCATGTGCGATGACCTGGTCACCGCTTACGGTGAGCTGAGCGAGCAGATCGACGTGCTCGATGTCCTCCACGAGTTCCAGAGCCTCGTGCGCAGAGAGCTCGACGTCGAGGCGCTGCTGCGGACCGTGCTCGAGTACCTGCTCGCCAAGGGCGGGCCGACAAACGCGGCGATCTTCCTGCCCGACAGCTACGGCGATTTCAGCCTGGGCGCCTACGTCAACTACGACTGCCCCCGCGACACGGGCGAGGCGATGCTCGACCACCTCGCCGACGTGATGCCCGACGCGTTCTGCGACGAGACGCGGATCGCGCTGATGCGCTCCGACGCCGAACTGGAAGCCATGCTCGGCGACGACGCGCACTGGCTGAGCGGGCAGGGCGTGCTGGTGATGTCGTGCATGGCCGGCGATGAGTGCCTCGCGGTCGTCACGCTCTTCCGCGACCGGCGCAACCCCTTCGAGGCCAAGTTTCTGAGCACGCTGGAGGTCATCCGCGACGCCTTCGGCGAGCAGCTTCAGCGGGTCATCCGCATCCACCATCGCCACCAGCCCGAGGGCGAGATGGGCTACGGCGACGGGATGGACGAGGGCGAGTTCGACGAGCCGGGCGACTTCGGCCTGGCGGCGTGAGCGACGAGCCAACGCGTGCATCGGCGTGACGACCGAGCAGATCCCAGAGCCGCTCGCGCGGATCGAGACGCTGATCGCCAGGATCGAGACCGAGTAGCAACAAACGATGCTCGCGGGATCAGCGGGGGCCGCTCTGAATGCGCCCGCGCGTTCGCATGGCCCTTCCTCACCGCGAAACTGAAATCCACCCCACCTGACACCCAATGAACAGGCGGGTCGCGGGGCCCGAACTCTGGTACGCTGAGGCCGCCGCGAATCGGAGGCCTTGGCGATGAGCGACTATCTCTTCAGCGGTGCCCTGCCCTGGTTCACGATCCCCGCCCTCATCGGCTCGGGCGTGTTCGGGCTGCTCATCATCATGATGCTCGTCGGCGGGCTGGATATCGACGCCGATGTCGATCTCGACACGGACGTGGACGCCGATGGCGACGCCTCGGCCGACTCGTTCAAGGTCCTGAGCATCCAGACGATCTCGGCGTTCCTCATGGGCTTCGGCTGGGGCGGCTTCGCTGCGCACAAGACCTTCGCCAGCGACAGCTTCGCCATCAGCGCCGCCGTCGGCTTCGGCTGCGGCGTCGTCATCGCCTGGCTGCTCGTCCTGGGGCTCAAGGCCCTGTACGAGCTGGAGAGCAGCGGCAACGTCTCGGTGAAAGACGCCGTGGGGATCGAGGGCGAGGTGTATGTGCGCGTGCCGGCGGCGGGCGAGGGCTCGGGACGGGTGCGCGTGGTGCTCGATGAGCGCCAGCGGATCTACAACGCCGTGACCGAGGGCGAGGAGATCCCAAGAAGCGCGCGCGTGCTCGTGACGCGCGTGACGGGCAACACGCTCATGGTCGTGCGGGCGTGAGAATGGGCGACCGAAGGCCCTCGGAATAGACAACCTGAGAAAGGAGATGCGATGTCATCGATGAGTCCATGGCTGAGCGCACAGCTCGCCCCAACCGTTCCTCCGAGCCTCGCCCAAAGCGTCGCGCAGACCGGCGGCGACACGCCGTTCAACCCCTTCATCATCCTCGGCGTGGTTGTCGTGCTGATCGCGCTGTTCCTGTTGCTCTACCTGATGACCCGCTACCGGCGCTGCCCGGCGAACCGGATCCTGGTCGTGTCCGGTCGCGTGGGGGCCCAGCGGGCCAGCAAGTGCTACCACGGCGGCGGTGCGTTCGTGCTCCCGCTCATCCAGGAGTACGCCTACCTCGGCCTCGAGCCCATGGTCATCGAGATCCCGCTCGAGGGAGCACTGAGTCTCAACAACATCCGCGTGAACGTGCCGTCCACGTTCACGGTCGGCATCTCGACCGACGGCGTGCTGATGAACAACGCCGCCGAGCGCCTGCTCAACCTCAACTCCAAGCAGATCCGCGAGCAGAGCCAGGACATCATCCTGGGCCAGCTCCGCCTGGTGATCGCGACCCTGTCGATCGAGGAGATCAACAAGGACCGCGAAAAGTTCATGGCGCTGATCAACGAGAACGTGGCCCAGGAGGTCAACAAGATCGGCTTGGAGCTGATCAACGTCAACATCCGCGACATCACCGACGAGAGCGGGTACATCCAGGCGATCGGCAAGCGGGCCGCCGCCGAGGCGATCAACCGGGCCAAGGTCGAGGTCGCCGAGCAGGAGCGCGACGGCGCGACGGGCGAGGCGATGGCGAACCGGGCCAAGATCGTGAACGTGGCCAACGAGAGCGCGCTGGCCGAGCAGGGCAAGAAGAACGCCGAGCAGCAGCAGCGCGTCGAGATCGCAAGGCTCGAGGCCGACGCGGTCGTGGGCGAGGTCCAGTCCAAGCGCGACCGGGAGATCGCCACCGCTGAGCGTGAGGCCGAGACAATCGCGGCGAGCAAGACGGCAGAGCAGGAGCAGCGCGTGCGCGTCGCCGACGCCGAAGCAACGGCCAAGGAAGGCGAGAACACGTCGCAGGCTCGCGTCGCTGAGTCGAACGCGCAGCTCGGGGAGATCCAGGCCGCGGCGAGGCGCCGGGCGGAGGTCGCCCAGGCCCAGTCGCGCGAGGCGATCAACGAGGCCGAGCGTTTGGCGGAGCTTGCGCGCCTGGCCAAGGAGCAGATCGCGCCGCAGGAGATCGAGAAGCAGCGGATCGAGATCGCCGCCGAGGCCGAGGCCGAGCGCACGCGCCGGATCGCCAAGGGCGAGGCCGACGCCGAACTCGCGCGGTACCAGGCGGAGGCCAAGGGCACGCAGAGCGTGCTGGAAGCCAAGGCCGAGGGCTATCGCCAGCTCATGGAGGCGTGTGCCGAACGACCCGATGTCGCGCCGACGCTCTTGCTGATTGAGCAGCTCCCGGCCCTCGTCGCCGAGCAGGTCAAGGCGATCAGCAACCTGAAGATCGACAAGATCACGGTGTGGGACCAGGGAACTAAGGGCGACGGTCGGAACGCGACGAGCGATTTCCTCTCCGGCGTCGTCGGGGCGCTGCCGAGGATGCACGAGCTCGCCAAGCAGGCGGGGATCGATCTGCCCAAGGCGTTCGGCAAGCTCGACGAGGCCAACAAGAACGGGCACCTGACGCTGGTCAAGGACGACGAGCCGGACATGCCGCCGCCGTCGGATGATTCAACGAAGAGTTGAACCACGGAGTGACACGGAGTTGCACGGAGTAGGGATTGGGGCTGAGACCCCAGTCCCTTCTTTGTTCCGGTTCTTACTCTGTGCAACTCCGTGGTGAGATCTCCGATCGCCGAGCCGACAGGATCGCACAACAGAAGGCACAGGGGCCATAGAAACCAGATGGATATGGTTCAAGACCAGAGCAAGTCCTCTTGGAACACCTCTGTGATCTCTGTGCCCTCTGTGGTGAATCCCCCTTCTAATCTTCAAAGTAAGACTCGGCGTCCTGCGGCAACTCCCGCAGGATCTGCTGCAACTCGTCGTCGAGATTGTGCCCCGCGGTATCCACCGCGTCGCCTCGTTCAAGATCGAGATCCCGATGCCGCCGAGCCCTGATGATCAGGCGGATCGGCACCTCCTCGAACGGCAGCGCCTCGCGCAGGCGGTTGAGCAGGAACCGCTGGTAGTTGGCGGTGAACAGGTCCGGGCGATTCACGATCATCACGATCGTCGGCGGGCTCGATCGCACCTGGCTCACAAAGAAGACCTTGACCTGCGTGCCCAGCGCGTTCGCGGGCCCGCGGGTCTCGATGACGCCGCGCAGGATGCGGTTGAGCTTGCCCGTGCCCACACGCTCCTCGGCCTGGTCCTTGATATCGAAGCACAGGTCGATCAGCTCGCGGATATTGGTGCCCGCGTGCGCGCTGATCACGGCGATCGGCGCGATCGCCAGGCCCTTGAGCTCCTTGCGCAGGTACTCGCCATAGTGCTCGACGCTGAGCGGCTTGCCGTCGCGCCCCGCCCGCTGGGCGACCAGATCCCACTTGTTGACAGCGATCACACAGGGCTTGTACGAGGCGTTGATGATCTGCGCGAGGTGCTCATCCACCTGGCTGACCTTCTCCGTCGCGTCGATCACGAGCACGACGACGTCTGCCCGCAGGATTGCCCGCTGGGCCCGATCGAACGCGAAGTGCTCGACTCGTCCCTGGAAGCTCTTCTTGCGCCGCAGGCCCGCGGTGTCGATCGCGACGACGCTCTGCTCGCCGATATCGAAGCGCACGTCGATCGCGTCGCGCGTCGTGCCGGGGATCTCGCTGACGATCACCCGATCCTCGCCGGCGAGGGCATTAATGAGCGAGCTCTTGCCGGCGTTGCGCTTGCCGACGATGGCGATCTTGAGGTCCGCGCTCTCGACGCGCTCGTCCTCGCCCTCGCTCATAGGCACGAGCTCGTAGAGCGCGTCGAGGAAGGCCCGTCGGAGGTATTTCGTCGTGCTCGAGACCATCAGCGGCTCGCCGAAGCCGAGCCCGCTGGCCTCCAGCCCGTGGGCCTCCCAGTTGAGGCTGTCGACCTTGGTCGCGACGACGCGGATCTGAGGAGCGATTGAGCGATTAAGCGAATGGGCGATGGAGTGAGGAGCCGCCTGGGAACTGCCAGATTGGTCCGTCCCATCTCCCCCCTCATTCGCTGACTCGCTCATTCGCTCACTCGCTGCTCCCCCCCCTCCGTCGCTCCCCCTCCTCCGTCGCTTCCCCCCCTCCATCGCTTCGTCGCCTCTCCCCAAGGTCCGCTCGCGCAACAGCTTGGCGATCTCCCAGTCCCCCGGCGTCACCCCCGCCTGCGCGTCGACCGCGAAGAGGATCACGTCCGCCGAGCGCGCCGCCTCGCCGATCTGTTGCTCGATGCTCGCGGTCAGCCTGGTCAGATCGTTGCCGACCTCGTCGAATCGCTGGCCCTCGCCCATGTACACCCCGTAGCCCCCCGTGTCGATCACCTCCACAGGCTTGGGCGGCCCCTCGGCCCCCGGGGCGTCCAGATCCAGGATCGTCCCCACCCGATCCCGCGTCACGCCGGGAAAGTCGTCCACGATCGCGATCTTCTCGTGGGCGATCAGGTTGAGCAGGCTGCTCTTGCCGACGTTGGGTCGGCCCACGATGGCGACGCGGGGGATGGGCATCGCCCATCGTATGGAGCCAGAGTGGATCCGCCGATCCGACCCGCCACCCGGACAGTCCATATAATCTGGACGGATCTCGCGGGGGGGCAGTAAGGAGCCCAGCGATGCCCTTGATGCTACAGAGCGGCACGCGCTCGCTGCACGGCGGCTCGGACGACGGAGCCCTCCGCCCCTCCAGACCACAGGTTCGCGTCCGGAGCCTGCTCGAACGCGCGGATATCGAGATCGACGGCGACCGCCCCTGGGATATCCAGGTGTGCGACCCATCCTTCTATAAGCGTATCGCCCGGCGCGGCATGACCGGCGCGGGCGAGGCGTATGTCGAAGGCCTCTGGGAGTGCGAGGCGATCGACGAGTTCTTCGATCGCGCCCTGCGCGCCGACCTGCCCCACGCGATGCGCTTCACGCCCTACGTCCTGCGCCGCTCCCTCGCCCACGCCCTGGTCAACCGCCAGTCCCGCGCCCGGGCCGAGCGCAACGCCCGCGATCACTACGACCGCGGCAACGACCTCTTCAGCGCCATGCTCGACCCGCGGATGAACTACTCCTGCGGCTACTTCAGCGGCGGGGCAACGGCGCTCGCAGAGGCCCAGGAGGCAAAGCTCGATCTGATCTGCCGCAAGCTCGGCATCGAGTCCGGCATGCGCGTGCTCGATATCGGATGCGGCTGGGGCGGCTTCGCGGGCTTCGCCGCCGAGCGCTACGGCGCCGACGTCACCGGCATCACCCTCGCCCCGGCGCAGCTCCAACTCGCTCGCGAGCGCTACGACCACCTGCCCGTGCGCTTCGAGCTGCGCGACTACCGCGCCGTCAGCGAGACCTACGACCGCGTCGTCTCCATCGGGATGTTCGAGCACGTCGGCCAGAAGAACTACGCAGAGTTCATGCGCGTGCTCGATCGCTGCCTCGCCGATGACGGCCTGGCTTTGCTGCATTTCTTCGCCTCCAAACGCAGCTTCCCCAACACGCTCGACAGCGAGGTCGACTGGTTCGAGCGCTATATCTTCCCCTGGCTGGTCATCCCCTCGCTCGCCCAGGTCGGGCGGGCGATCGACGGACGATTCGTCGTCGAGGATCTGCACAACTTCGGCGCGGACTACGACCCCACGCTCATGGCCTGGTGGCGCAACTTCGACAACGCATGGCCGGAGCTGCAAGCCCGCTACGATGACCGCTTCTATCGCCTGTGGCGCTTCTACCTGCGGGGTGCCGCCGGCTCGTTCCGGTCTCGCAAGTACCAGCTCTGGCAGATCGTGCTCTCCAAGCGCGGCGTGCCGGGCGGGTACCGCTCGATCCGCTAGGGGGACACAACCTTGCAATCGCTGCTCATCGTCGCCGGCGTCGTCGCGACCGGCGTCCTGCTCCTCGCCGGCGTGCTCCATCTGCTGCCCAAGCTCGCCGGGCCCGGACGCGCGATCGCCTCGCGCTGCACCCGAGCGCCCGGGCTGGATCTCGTCATCGTTCTCTTCCAGGTCGCCCCCATCGTCTACGGCGCGATCTTCGCCGGCTGGCTGGGCGTCGCCGGCGCAGTCCTCGGCCAGCTCCTCGGCTACTCCCTCTGGACCATCGCCCACGAGCTCAGCCACCTGCGCGCCCGGCGCGGCCCGCGGATCGTCTCCACACTCAATCGCATCCTCGGCGGCGGCATCAAGGGACGCATCCGCAACCACGTCGCCGTCTGGGCGACGGCCCTCGCCCTGCCCTGCTTTCTCACCATCCGCGCCGCACAGATCATCGTCTATCCCGTCCTCGTCTGGCTGCTCGATTTCCCGCGCTATCCAAACGCTGAATGGATCCGCGTCTCGCGCCAGAAGTTCGACGGACTCATCGGGCACGACCTCATCTGGTGCCTCTACTGCGATTGGATGACCGGCGTCTACTCACTCGGCGCAGAGATGCTCCGCAACGTCGAGTCCTTCTGGTGCCCGATCCGCTTCGACTCCGAGAAGAAGTGCGCCAACTGCGTGCGAGACTTCCCCGATGTCGATGGCGGTTGGGTGCCCGCCGGCGCGGGTATGGCCGACGTCGTCCGCAAGCTCGAGGAGGCTTATGGCGACGGCAGGCGCGAGTGGTTCGCGCACCCGGCGAGACTGACCGTCAATGGCGAGCCCGTCACGCAGTCCACAGAGAGTTCGGCAGGCACTCCCGGCGCAAGCTGAGATCCGCCGACCGGCGAGGAACCGAAGGACCGAAGTTGGCGGATCGGAACGCGACCATGCGGTACGCACTTCTCATCTCGATCTGCCTCGCCGGTGCGGGGCTCATCGCACTACCCATGATCCACGAATCGATAGTCGCCGCCAACGCCTATTACGCCCTGGGGATGCGCCATGGGCAGGTGCCTGAGTCTGTCCCTGCATACACCCGAGCCGAGTGGGCGCATGTACCGACCTTTGCGATCGGCTGTCTCACACTCATCATCGGCATGTCTCTGGTCGCGCACGAACTGCTCGCGAACCGTCGAGACGCCTTGGATCGGAATCGGCGTTCACCCTAACGGTGCCGGGCCCAGAGCGCACCGCGACGCAATGATCCACCGATGGACCGTCCCCCACGCTTCCCGGTCATCATCGGCCCCACCGCCGCCGGCAAGAGCTCGCTCGCCGTCGATGTCGCGCAGGCCTTCCAACGCGAGAGCCTCGCCGCCGGCGAGATCATCTCCGCAGACGCCTACCAGGTCTACCGCCGCATGGACCTCGGCACCGCCAAGCCCACGCCCGATGAGCGCAGGGGTGTCCCTCATCACCTCATCGACATCCTCGAGCCGAACGATCCAGAGCCGTTCAGCGTCCACCGCTGGCTCCAACTCGCAGAGGGACTCATCGCAGAGATGGGTTGGGCCGACTCGGCGGACGAGACCCGCGACCGGCTGGAAGCCGGTTCCACCGAGGGCGACCGGCTGGAAGCCGGCCCCACCGAGCGGCGCATCCCCATCGTCGTCGGCGGCACCCACCTCTACATCAAGGCCCTCCTCGACGGCGTCTTCGACGGCCCAGGCGCCGACGAACAAATCCGGTCCGAACTGGAATCCTGGGATCCCGCCAAGCGTCGCGCCGAACTGGAACGCATCGACCCTGCCGCCGCGGCCCGCATCCACCCCAACGACGCCCGCCGAACCATCCGCGCCCTCGAGGTTTTCCGCCTCACCGGCAAGCCGATCAGCGCCTGGCAGGGTCAGTGGGACCGCGGCTCGCGGGCCAATTGCCTGCTCGTGATCCTCGGCTGGGACGCCGAGGCCATCAATCGCCGGATCAACGCCCGCGTCCGGGACATGATCGAGCAAGGTCTCGTCGAAGAGGTCCGGGCGCTCGCCGATGCCGGCCAGATCGGCCCCCAGGCCACCCAGGCCCTGGGCTACAAGCAGATCCTGAGACATCTCGCGGGCGAGTGCTCGCTCGCCGAGGCGGTCGAACGAATAAAGATCGAGACCCGCCGATTCGCCAAGAACCAGCGGACGTGGATCCGCCGGCTGCAGACCACGCCCGGGGCGATCCGTATGCCCGGGGAGAAATACCAAGACGAGAGAATCGCGCAAACCATTGTCAATGCTTGTTTTACGCAGTCCAAATGAGTGCTCGGGCGCAAACCCCCGCTCGCGAGTATCGAGGACCCGGGCGACATGAGCCGAGACTAGGGCTGGGGTAGCGCCGATCGCCGCCCCAAGAAGGCGGCTCACGATCTAGGTAAAAATACGGTTCATTCAGGATTTGGCTTGACTCCGCGCGAAGTCGGCCATTCCCTGTTGGCGAGCGAGGCACGGAGAGGCCCGCCCGAGGGCGACGGAACGTATGGCCAAGAAGACCACCAAAAAGACATCCAAGCCGTCATCTAAGACGGTGAGCAAGAAGGCCGGCGGGTCGCGCCGCGTCGCCTCCACCGGCTTCACCGCGGGCAGTGCCGAGGGCAAGCACCTGGTCATCGTCGAATCCCCCGCCAAGGCCAAGACCATCAACAAGTACCTCGGGGGCGACTACATCGTGCTCGCCAGTGTCGGGCACGTCCGCGACCTGCCATCCAAGGCCAAGAAGGGCGAGAAGACGCCCGTCCCCGGCGTCGACCTCGAGAAGCGATTCCAGCCCACCTACGAGATCCTCAGCGGCAAGGACAAGGTCATCCGCGAGCTCAAGAAGGCCGCCAAGGAAAGCCAGGCCTCCGGCCGCGAGATCTGGTTCGCGACCGACCTCGACCGCGAAGGCGAGGCGATCGCCTGGCACCTCGCAGAAGAACTCGGCATTGCCGCCGACCAGGCCAAGCGGGTGGTTTTCGCGGCGATCACCAAGGGCGAGATCGAGCGTGCGTTCCTCAATCCGCACCCGATCGACGAGGACAAGGTCAACGCCCAGCAGGCCCGCCGGATCCTCGACCGGATCGTCGGCTACCAGGTCTCACCGTTGCTGTGGAAGAAGGTGGCGCGCGGGCTGAGCGCCGGACGGGTGCAGAGTGTCGCGGTGCGCGTCGTGGTCGATCGCGAGCGAGAGATTCGCGCGTTCGTGCCCGATGAGTACTGGTCGATCGAGGGGCTGTTCACAGCGCATGGCGGGAAAATCGCGAGCGGCCTGGCGGCGGAATGGAAGAGATTCGTTGAGAAGGAAGACGAGAAAGGAAACACGCCAACAAAGGCCGCTCAAAATGCTTGGCTTGCGCAGCACGATTCATTTAGAGCTGAGTTGATTGAGATTGGTGGAGTCAAGCTGGATATCAGCCAATCTGGAGATCAACCCGCGGCCGTCTTTGCTGACGAGTCGAGTTGCTCATTGATCGAGAAGGTGTATGAGGCCGTTTCTGCCGCGGGTGCGACTCAATACGGGCACGGGTTGTCACACTCTCCGCATGAAGATGCCAAGGGCCCCGCCCGCTGGCCGAGAACGGCGACCGTCACCGCGCTGAACCACGACTCACCGTACAGCGTCCGCTCGATCGAAACCAAGCGCACCAGCGTCAAGCCCCCGGCGCCCTTCATCACCAGCACGCTCCAACAGGCGGCCTCCAGCCGTCTGAGCTTCGGCGCACAGCGCACCATGCGCGCCGCCCAGCAGCTCTACGAGGGCGTCGAGATCCCCGGCGAGGGCCCGGTCGGGCTCATCACCTACATGCGTACCGACTCTACACACCTCTCCGGCGAGGCCGTCGACATGGCCCGGAGCTACATCGACCGCACCTTCGGCGGAAACTATCTCCCCGCCAAGTCCAACATGTTCAGCTCCAGCAACAAGGCGGCTCAGGAGGCCCACGAGGCGATCCGCCCGGCGAGCCTCGAGTTCCCGCCGCAGCGCGTCAAGAACGCGCTCTCCAGCGACCAGCTCCGCCTCTATACCGTCATCTGGGAGCGCTTCGTCGCCTGCCAGATGGCCAACGCCCAATGGGACTCGACGACCGTGCTCATCGACGGCGGCGCAGACAAGAACAACCCCGTCACCTTCAAGGCCAACGGCAGGACGCTCATCTTCGACGGGTTCTACAAGGTCGCGGGCGTGCCGACCGCCAGCGATACCGCCGTCCTGCCCAAGCTCGAGGAGCAGCAGGCGGTCGCGCCGTTCCGCATCGATCCGCAGCAGAAGTTCGCCAGCCCGCCGGCGCGCTACTCAGAAGCGTCGCTGATCCGCAAGCTCGAGGAGGAGGGCATCGGCCGCCCGAGCACCTACGCCGAGATCGTCGCCAAGATCCAGGCCCGCAAGTACGTCGAGCTGATCGAGCGCCGCTTCCACGCGACGGACTTGGGCGAGGTCGTCACCGACAAGCTCATCGAGGCCTTCCCGCGCATCATGGACGTCGGCTACACCCGCCAGATGGAGGCCCAGCTCGACAAGGTCGAGGACGAGCACCTCGACTGGATCGAGATGCTCGAGCAGTTCTACGGCAGGTTCAAGGAGAACCTCGACCGCGCCCTCGAAGAACTCCAGCACGCCAAGGCCGAGCTGGTGCCGGCGCCCAAGGAGTACCGCTGCGAGAAGTGCGATTCGGACCTCGTCTACCGCTTCGGGCGCAACGGCCGGTTCCTCTCCTGCTCGCGCTATCCCGATTGCGACTACGCCTGCCCGGTCGACCGCCAGGGCCGACCGCGCAAGGCCGAGTTCGTCGACGTCCGCTGTCCCAAGACCGGCCGTCCGATGATCCGGCGGACCGGGCGCTTCGGCCCGTTCATCGCCACCGCCCTGGAAGATGGTGAGAATCCCGAGGGCCTCGGCATCATCCTGAATATCGACAAGCAGGGACGCGTGACCGCGCCCTCGCGCCCGCCCTTAGAAACCGACCTGCCCTGCCCGACCTGCGAGTCGCCCCTGAATCTGCGTTCAGGCGTGCGCGGCCCCTGGCTCGGCTGCTCGCGATTCCCCAAGTGCCGGGGCCGCGGCAAGTGGGCCGACCTCGAGGACAAGAAGAAGGCCGAGCTCAAGGGCAAGCTCGAACGCCACGAGAAGGCGCATCCGATCGACGTGATCTGTACCTATCGCGACGGGCGGGCGCTCACCGACGAGAATGGCAAGCCGCTGAAGGACGCGCCGAAGATCGAGGAGCTGCTCCTCGAGGGCGATCCGCGTGAGGCCGAGACCCAGGAGCGCCGGGCCGGCTGACCGCCCGGGGCAGGCACCCCACGCCGCCACGATGCGACGCCGGGTACACTCACATGAAAGCGCATGAAAGAGAGAGCCGCCCAAGGCTCTCGCCCGAGGCGGCTTCTCTCTCTTCGCGTTCTTGACGCCCAGACTCAGCAGCCGGCGGCGAACAGATCCAGATACCCAAAGAAATCGTCGGCGTCGATGTCATCATCGCCGTCGATATCGGCGCGATCGTCGTCGCCGGCGAACAGATCGAGATAGCCGAAGAAGTCGTTGCCGTCCGCGTCGCCGTCGCCGTCGATATCCGCGCCGCAGCCCGGCGTGCACGACAAACGCTCGGCGAGCACGCGGAACCCCAGACGCTGTCCGCCCGCCCAGATCTGGCCCGAGGGCAGCGTCTCGGCTGCCCGGAACCACTCGTGCTCCGGCTCGGGCGCGCCGGGCATCCGCTCCCAGCTCGTCCCGTCGAACCGGAGGATCAGATCACGCGGGAAGCCATCGTCGCCGGCCCAAGTGCCCAGGGCGTAGACCTCGTCAGAGGAGCGAGCCGCGACGGCGCGCAAGTTCGCGGGACCGCCGGGGAATATCCCGAGATCGACCTGGCTCCAGCTGCTGCCGTCGAAGTGCGCGATCAGGGGTTGGGTCCCCTCGCCGTCGACGAGCGTCCATCCCACCGCGTACACGTCGTCGTGGGCGATCGCGACGACATCCTCGAGGGCCGAGAACACCGGATGGCCAAAGTCGAAATCCACGAGCGACCACGCTCCGCCGTCCCAATGCACCATGTAGGTGCGCGGCCCGAACGGGTCGACCGACCCGGTCTGCTGGGCCACACCGACTCCCCACACATCGTCCGGTGTCACGCCGGCGATGGCCCGGAGATTGTTGTATCCGCGCCCGCCCAGTTCCGCCAGCGGCGGCACGGGTTCGAGCTCCCACGAAGCACCGGTCCAGCGAGCCGCGAGGGCGAGGCTCCCGACCGCCGGCGGCGGCTCGTGCGAGCGCCGCAGCCCGATCGCCCACAGATCCTCGCCGATGAGCTCGATCTCGTCGAACGAGCTGCCGCCCTCGATGAACGGCGAGTTGATCAGGCTCCAGTCGCTCCCATCGAATCGCATCGCAAGCGTCTGCGACGCCCCGCCCGAATCGGGATTGTGCGTTCCCACGGCGAACACGTCGTCCGGCGCGAGCATCGCCACCCCGCTAAGCGTGTTGTAGCCGCGCCTGTCGCTCGGGTTCGGCGTGGGAAACGCGGCCCAGGCGAACCCGTCGAAATGCATCGCGAATGTCAGCGTGTCGAAGTCCGCGTTCTGCGCCCAGCCGACGCCCCACACGTCGTCATCGGCGAGCCCGTTGAGGTCGTACAGGATGTGGTTGCGCTGCGCGATCGAAGGTGTCTCGAAGAACTCCCAAGCGCAGGGCTCGTCCTGTGCGAACGAAGATGTGGCAAGGCCCACAGCCGCTGCCACCGCGAATCGTCCTTTACTATCCATAGAGGGAACCTCTCAAGATTCTCGTGATCCCTGATCCGTGGCAAGCGCCATGCCAGGGCTCTGGAGGCCGCGGGCCTTGCCCCGCTCGATCGCTCGCGGGCATCGCGGGAGGCTTCTGTTGTCCAATCAAAAAGGGCGGCCGGCCAATACTGGCCGGCCGCCGGAGTTCCGTTCGAACTCGCCCCGATCAGCAGCCCGCGGCGAACAGATCGAGGTAATCGAAGAAGTCGTCGGCGTCGATGTCGCCGTCGCCGTCGATATCGGCGCGGGCGTCGTCGTCGGCGAACAGATCGAGGAAGTCAAAGAAATCGTCGCCGTCCGCGTCGCCGTCGCCGTCGAGGTCGGCCGGGCAGCCGTTGGGGTCGGCGCCCGCCGCGGCACCAAAGCTCGGGCCGAAGTCCGCGCGGTTTACATTGGCGATGAGCGTCGCGGTTCCCAGCGTGCTGTCGATCATGTACAGCCGATCGGACGCGTCCTGCAGCGCGTAGAGCTGCCCGTCGCTCTTACGCCACATCAGCCCGTCGAAATCCCGCCGATTCGAGCCCACAAGCCCGATCACCACCCTCAGGCCCGTGCCCTTGTCGATCTGGACGAGCCGGCTCTCGGTGACGTCGTCGACGTCATCAATGCCATAGAGCGCGCCGGTGTCCTCGTTGATCGCCATCGCGCCGACCCGCCCGCCCTGCGGCGAGCCGATCGCTGCGGCCTGAGCGTTGGCCGTGTTGATGCGATAGAGCTGTCCGGAGGACTCGTTCATGCCGTAGAGCGTGTCCGTCGCGGGGTCGAACGCCGCGCCGTGGATCCGGCTTGCGCCGCTGATCGTCCCGATCGTGGTGATCGAGAAGTCGCCCTCGTCCATCGCGTAGAGCACCGGACCGGTCGAGCCGACGAGATAGAACGTCCGCGTGTTGCGGCCATAGGCCATCGCGTCGTACTGCAGGCCCGTCGTGTTCGCCACGCCCCAGGACTCATCGCTGGGGTCGATCGCGCCGATTTCGCCGAGATTGCTGGAGGCGATGAACAGCTCGGTGGCGGGGGGGCCGGGAGGACCGAGGCACACACCCTGTGGGTCGTTCCTCGCGTTGAGCCAGCCGGCATTCTCGACGCTCGTCCCGGAGTTTGCCCCGCTGCCGTTGCGGCATCCGCCGTGCGTGTGCACGCCGATGACGTTGCCCGTGTCCTCGAAGATCACCGGCGAGCCGGAGTTGCCGCCGGTGGTGTCGGTGCGATACTGCAGGCGCGTCCCGCTGTTATCAAAGAACGGGCCGACGTGCGACTTCTGGCGCTGGTTGACAACACAGATGTTGGAGGTGCCGTAGCCGGTGATCCGGATGTCCTGTCCCGACGCCGGCGGCGCGTCGGTCTCGAGCACATAAGACACAGAGCCCTGGGCCTCGTAGGCCGTCAGGCCGGTGTTGGAGTTCGGGAACGTGCCCATGTACCCGTAGTCGTTGCCGATCCCGCCGTTGGTCCACTGGCGCGAGGTGTTGTCGATGGGGTACTGATCCTCCGGCGGCGGGTGGTTGACCGTGCAGTTGTTGTTGCTGTCTGGGACATTGAACTGCATGACCCCGCCGCTGGTCACGCAGTGACCCGCGGTGCCGAAGCAGTGCGCGTCGTCGTCGAACATCCACGCCGAGCATCCCACGGGCATGTAGCGGGCGCTGCGCGGGTCCTCGGAACGGACGCGATCGTCGGCGCCGTCGCAGATCGTGGCGATGGAGTTCGCCTCGTCGCCGATCCACCCGCCGACGATCGAGAGGCTGTTGTCGCCGGTGCCGGGCGCCGCGATAAGCTCGATGAGCACCATGTCGCCGTTGAAGTAAGCGCTGGTGTTCTGCCATTGGGCGATTTGCACCATGTTCAGGATCTGCACCGCCCCATCCAGCGCGCTGGTGATCCGGAGATAGGCCTGGTCGTCGCCGAACGCCGTGCCGCTGAGCAGCGCACTCTCAAACTTCAGGCGGATCCACGATGCGCCCTCGGCCTGCACCCACGTCGAGTACACGACCTCGGGCGCTTGCCCGTCGTTGCGCACCAAGCCCGAGCGGATATCAAACTCGACCTCGCGGGTCGGAATGAACGGCTCGATCGAATCCGGTCCATCCTCGACGGAGTTCTGGGCGAGCGCAGCACTTGCGATGGAGGCGGCAAGCCCGCTGATCCACACGAAACGTCGTGTATTCATAAGTTTCTCTTCACTTGCAACGACATGGCATAACACGGAGTTTGAACGCGTCGGGGCTCCGTGGCGTGCATCATGCGGAAAAGCCCCGCCAGACCTTACCAGATGGATGGGCGTGGGATCAAGGGCCGGCGAGTTTTCGCCCGGCTTTTCGGACCAATCTGATCCGACGGAGAACCAGGTGCCTCTGGGGCGGCACCATCCCCTGTCGCAAGACTCAGGATTGCCCCCCATGGCCGATCCAAGCGATCGGCAGGCGCCAATCGTCGCCATAGCGGATACTCGGGAACCCGCATCCGGGACATCTCCGTACCGCGAGCAGCATCATCCGACGTGTGGGGATAGGTACGATCGTCTCAGCCATGCCGACGGTGGAAAGAGGATCCTGGCCGAGAGCGCCGGGGCGCCATCACGCGAGAGGTCTCGGAGGCGGAAGCTCTGTGCTCCGTCACCGCAGCACCTCGGATGTCGCGTGACCTGTCGGGCAGGGACATCGCAGATCCTGTTTGAGCGAGCCGCTCTAGCGCGGCGACACCGGGTGCAATCTTGAAAACAGCGGGGCGGCCAGCAAAGGGACCGCCCCGCCCGAATACGCCGATGGAGACGCGCTCTCCGATCAGTTGCAGTGGATATGTGCGCCGTCGGCGGTTCCGCCGAAGCGCCACGGGCTGAAGGGATCCAACGTTATCCCGTCATCCATCGTCGGCGCGATGAAGTCGCCCGAGAGCGAGAAGCAGATCTCATCGCGTTCGATGACCTTGGAGTTGACTCGTTGTCCTTGGAACGTCGCCTCGACGCCGATTCGCCAGGTGAGGTCGTTGCGAAACTCCACGTCCAGGCATCGCTCGCAGTCGCGTCCTCCGATCAGACACGCCGATGGCCTGTGGGATCCCACGCCCATCGTGCCCATGACCGTTCCCCGGTAGATGGTCCCATCAACCGCCTGGAACTCCCAGGTGCCGCTGAAGCACGCACGATATGGGCACGGGCGATGGAGCCGCATCGTGTAGTCGATCTTCGCCGTGAGCGTTCCGTCCTTTTCGATCGCCTCATCGCAGCGGCCAAAGAAGGGATCGCCCACCGTGCTACAGGCCTGATTATTGTGGGCAAGTGAAAACTTCCACTCGGCTCCGGTGACGCCGACCGTTTTGCACTGCTCTCCATCGGGCGTCACGCAACTGCCGAAGAGGACCCCTCCGGGATTCAGTGATCCCCCGCAGAGATCCTTGCTGAAAGCGGTCACGCACACGTTCGGATCGCCCGCCGCGACGACGCCCTCCGTGCTCGTGCCCGCCTCTGGTAGCGCGGGAGCCGCCGGTGCGCGTGGCAAGAGAAGAGCGGCCGCGCCCAAGGCTCCGGCACCGAGCGTGCAGCCGAGCCAGACCGACGCCGTCGCCACAAAGCCGGTACGAGTTGTAAACTGTCCAAACACGAGTTGCCTCCTTCTGAAAGACGACATCACGCATGCTCACCCACCCCGGGTGGCATTGTGATGCGGGAATCCCTCCCCCGGTCACACCGGGCGCTGCTTAGAACACGCCTGCATGCCCCGTCAGGCCGCGCGGCCACACGCCCAAGGCGGCGATCTGCGCGGCAGCAACGGTGCCTCGCGTCGGTATTCCGACTGGACTCTTCTTCGCAAGCGTGCCGTCCGCCAATCGCTTCAGCGTGCATCGAAAGGGCCTGGAACGAGTCTTCCGGACGCGATCGATTTTTCTTCAAGAACCCCTTCACCAGTAGATGTAGTCAGAGCACAGAGCAGATTTGTGAAGTCTGTTTCAAAAGAAAATGTTCGCCGGGCGTCCACGGGTCCGGAAGGCGGCAAACAACCATAAGTATGGCTCGCCGGCGGGCACAGCCCAAACACGGATCTGCGGGGCCGATCGCTCAGCGGCGAGCAGGATCGCGACGCCGCGTTGTCGCTACCGCGTTGTCGCCGCCGCGAACAGCCATCCGTCACAAGCATGTGGTACAGCCAAGATGCCGACGCCCCACACCTTTGGGGAGCGGGACCGCCGCTGATGTGTCCACCGACCACGCGCTGGCCGCCGCGAAACAGGCCCTATGGAGGAACTCGACCTACTCGCAACCGAGGGAAAACAGATCGAGGAAGAAGAAGAAGTCGTCGCCGTCGATCGAGCCGTCCGGGACGCCGTATGAGGGGTCATTCGGATCGCCCGATCCGGTCAGGTCCGCCGACGGATCGCCCGCCGCGAACAGGTCGAGGTACCCGAAGAAGTCGTCCGCGTCGAGTTCTCCGTTGCCGTCGATGTCCGCCAGGCACTCCTCGGAGCCGACGGCCATCCCGAACGTCGAGCCGATGCCGAAGCCCACGAACTGCGTGAGCGCCTCGGCGTCGCCGGTCTCCTTGTCGACCGTATAGATCGCCTGCGCGCGCCCGTCGATCGTGTAGAGCGTCTGGTCCTCGGGCCTCCAGCAGAGCCCGTCGCAGTCCTGAAGCCCCAGATCCCCGATCTCCGTCCATTCGCCCGTATCGGTGTCGATCGAGTACAGCGTCGACCCGCCGAAGTCATCGACCCCGTACAGGACACCCTCGTCCTCGTCGAACGCCAGGCCACCCATCAGCCCGCCGTTGCGTGAACCGATCGGCGTCGCGAGAGCCACGAAATCCTCGCCCTGGAACTGCGGCTCGATCAGATAGAGCTGCCCGATCGCCTGGTCGATGCCGTACAAGCGGTCGTTGTTCGGGTCGAAGGCGAGGCCGGCGATGCGGCTTGCGCCTACGAACGGCCCGACGACGGAGATCCGAGAATCGATGTCACGCATCGAGTACAGCGTCGCGCCGTCCCGCGTGTCGCTCAGCAGGAACGTCTGACGGTTCCTGTCGTACGCCATGCCGTCGACATCGAAGTCCGGGATCGTGACCGGCACGAACCGTCCGGTGGCGTCGATCGACCCGATCTCCCCGGAGAGCGTGTTCCCGAAGGCGATCCCCGATGCCGGAGGCTCGCCGTCGAAGCACTCCTCGTCCAGGCAGGCTTGCACCGCGTTCGAGTATCCCCGGATGGACCCTTGCGAGTCGGCGCCGAAGTTCTCTTCGTCCTGCGCGCACCCGCCGACGAATGAGCACATAATCCCGCAGTCTGCGGCGCCATCGCAGTGCTCCGCACTCCAGTTGTGCCCCAACTCGTGCGCGGTCAGCGCGACCCGGCTCACGAAGTTATTGCTGAAGCTCGAGATGCTGATGCCGTACGCGAAGTTCGGCGCCCTGCACGGAACACCCACGAACGCCAGCCCGATCGGCCCGTCGAACCCCGTGCCGGAGAAGTGGTGCGCCAGGTGGCGATCGATCCCCTGCTGCTGGGAGTTCCAGTGCAGCCGGAACTGCTCGAGACGATTGGAGATGTCGCCCGAGTACGGGTCGTTCATGGTCGCCCGGATGATCATCTCGCCGATGAGGTGCCCCATCGGAATGTCGCGTTGATAGATCACGTCCACCGCGTTCATCACCAGCTCGATCTGGTCGATCGTCTCCTGCGCGCCGCCCGCCCACTGGAAGAACTCGAAGTCCGTGTCGAACGCCGTCAGCCCCGCGGGCACGCAGATCTCCATCTCGCTCGTCTGTTCGTGCTCGCCCGCCGCGAACGGCGCACGGCCCACGCGATGCCGCTCGTCTACGCCGCAGAACGCGTCCACGGGGATCCGATCCGTCGCGTCGTACGCGACGTGCAGCCCCTTGCCGACCGGCTGCACGCCGATAACCGTGCTGTCTATCGGACCGTCCAGGGGGCCGTCGAGCGAGACATATGCCCACACCTCGCCGTCGATGATGCTCGCTGCGACCCGGCTGTTGGCGACCCCGACGACCCGCCCCTGATACGTCCGCGCCGGGGCCGCGTCGAACGGCTCCAGCACGCCCGCCTCGCGCTCGATCCAGGCCTGGAACGACGCCGCCCGATGGCTCACCGGGTGCAGCACAAGCGCAGACTCCACGCCCGCGATCGGCACCGTGACTCGCACGAACTCCGGGTCGACTTCCACGAGCGGCGTGAAAACGACACCGTCATGCACCCCGACGACCTCGAGCGGATTCGACGACGCGACGGCGCTGGCGAGTCCCACGCCCGTGCACAGCGTGAGGGTGACGGCGGCGATGGTCCTTCTCAGCATTCTTTCATTCCCTTTTTCGTTGACTGCGCGCCGCGGCGATGTGCGGGTCGTGTTCGGCCCTTCGGCGCACCAGGTCGGGCGCATCAGGGGACCGCATTCTATGGCGTCCGAGGACGCCCCATCCCTTGCGATGACAAACCGCACGGCCCAAACGCCGCCCGCTCTGGCCCCGAAACTAACGCCACCAGGCCCCGCAGTCAATAACAATCCGCCGCGACCACCGCGTCACGCCCCGCGCCGACACCCGCCATCCAATATGAAAACCCAGAGCGAAACCCCGGGCTCAATCGCACGCTACGAACCGATCGAGATACAGGAAGAAGTCGTCCCCGTCGGCGTCCCCATCCCCATCCAGGTCCGCCCCGGGATCCCCCGACGCAAACAGGTCCAGATACGCAAAGAAGTCGTCGGCGTCCGCGTCCCCGTCGCCGTCCAGATCCGCCTCACAGGTCTCGCACGAATCGGGAATCCCGTTGCCGTTGGCGTCCTCGACCGCGCCCGCCGCGATCTCGCACGCGTCGGGGATCGTGTTGGCGTTGCAGTCCTGCGCGTCGCCGTTATCGATGTCGTCGCCATCGCCCACGCCGTTGCCGTTGCAGTCATAATCGTTGATGCGCATGTAATACACGTCCTGCTCGCCGTTGAACGTCGTCGAGTAGATCAGGTGCGCTCCCACCCGGTCGGAGATCATGTCGTAATAATCGCCGATCTTGTTCTGCTGGGGCCAGCCGACGTGCGAGTCCCACTGCGGCGTCATCACCTGGTCGCTCGACCACGTCCGCCCGCCGTCGCTGCTGAACGTGTAGAAGGTCTTGTTGTTCCTCGCGTTGTTCGGGTCGTCGCGGTTGCTGTTGAACACCATGTCCAGCCGCCCGTTCGGCGAGCAGCTCATCGTCGCGAACCAGTTCCACACGCCGCTCGTCGCGTCGTTGCTTCGCACCGGCGCGCTCCAGGTGTTGCCCCGATCGGTGCTCCGGAACACCGCGATATCCACGCTCCCCCCGCCGAATACCCTGACCACCGAGGCCGCGACGAACACGTCCCCGCTGGCCGGATCGACGCAGATATTCGCCTGCCCGATCAGCCCCTGCGGGTTCGGCGAGCCGCCCCCGCCGAAGAACACGAAGTCCTCCCCGCCCGACAGATCGATCGTCGCGACGCCGAACGTCGGCTCGTCCACGTTCGGATCCTGCGCGTCGTCCGAGCGCGCGATCCACAGAATGTCGCTGTCCCCGCCGTTCCAGCCGCCGACCACATACACCGCCCCATCCGGCCCGACCGCCACCTGCCCGAACGCCGGCCTGCGGAACCCGCCGGGGTCATACTCGACCGGCTGCTCGAAGCTCAGCCCGCCATCCAGCGAGCGGTTGAACTGGTTCGGGAAGAACTCGTTGCCCGCGACGTTCCAGCCCTGGTACAGCTTCGCCGGGCCGTTGTGCGTGAAGTCGTCGATCGCGAACCACAGCTTGTCTCCGCCCAGCGCGAACGTCTTGGTGGGCCATGTCACGCCGCCGTCGGTCGAGATGAACGTGTCGTTCAGGAACTCGTTCTGGTTGGTGATCGTCAGGCTCGCGTAGTACGCGTTGCCCTCGTCGTCGAACTTGACCACCGGATCGGACCGGAAGATCCCCGACTCGATCTCGCCCATCGCCGCCCACGTCCTGCCCCCGTCGACGCTCGAGCTGAACCCCGCCTCGCGGAAGCTCGAGTTGATCGTGTCGAACTGTCGCCAGCCCACGACAATGCGATTGGGCGCAAGCGGATCCACCCCGATGCTCGGCTCGTTCGCCGCGTCGCCCACGATGTTGTTGCCGTCGCCGTCCACGTTCGCCTGGATGCTCATGAACGGCCCCATCGGCACGAGCCGCCCCGGGCCGCGCGCGACCGCCGGGATTCCCGGCGGCTGGTCCAGCCGCTCGCCCTGTGTCACCGGCTGGTCGGGCCGCTCCTCCGGCTCGGCCCCGACCTGGGCCCCCGCGACGCCGATCACGCAAGAGACAACGCCCATCGCACCGCACGCCCATGTCCGTAATGCCATCCCGCCTCGCTCCTTCCTCGCCTGCGCACCCGCGACCGACCCGCACCGTACGCCGTCCCACGCCGTTTTCGCCCCGCCGGTGCGATTCTGCTACGCAAAAAAGCCGGCGAAGGGTGCATCCCTCCGCCGGCCCAAGACCCGCTTCGCCCGCGTCCGGAGCCCTCAGCACCCCGCCGCGAACAGGTCCAGATACCCGAAGAAATCGTCCGCGTCGGTGTCTCCATCGCCGTCGATGTCTGCGAGATCATCGCCGGCCGCGAACAGGTCCAGGTACCCGAAGAAGTCATCCGCGTCGGCATCGCCGTCGCCATCGATGTCCGCCGCGCAACCGCCGCCGCACGCGTTCAACAGCACGAACACGTCGGCGTTGGCGGTGCCCGCGAGATCCAGCGTCCCGTCGCCATCGAAATCCGCAAACGCCGTCGATCGCAGGCGATCGCCGGTTCGATCATCGGGCGCGACCGGATACAGCGCCGGCCCCTCGAACGTCCGATCACCGTTGCTCAACGCCACGCCGAAACTGCTGCCCATGTCCGGACCGATGTTGAGCCCGAAGTTCGCGGTCACGATGTCGTCGTCGCCGTCGCCATCAAGATCGTTCGCGCCGATCGCCAGCGGCACCGGAAACCCGCTCCCCGGATCCTGCCCGGGCACCACCACCGAAACCAGCGGCGTAAATGTTCCGTCCCCGTTGCCGAACAGCACCTCGAACGTCCCCTCGTTGTCGTTCTGCGCCGCCAGATCGACGTTGCCGTCGCCGTCAAAATCGCCCGAGGTCAGATCCTCCGGATCTCCCAGCTCGAACACGTTTCCCGATCCGAACTGCCGGTCGCCCTCCCCCAGGTTGATCTGTACTCCGCTCGGCTCAAACACAAGCGACGTCGCCACGTCGAGGATGCCGTCGTTGTTGAAATCGGCGATCTCCACGCCCGTCGGGCCGTCAAACGCCGTGAAGAACCGAACCGAGAAGTCGCCCGTCCCATCGCCGAACGCGATCGTAAACTCATCAAAGTCGCGGTCGGCCGCGATGATGTCGAAATGGCCGTCACCATCCATGTCCGCGCACTCGACGTCCTTGTACATCTGCCCGGATGAGAACGTCCCCGGAGCACCAAACGTTCCGTCTCCGGCGCCGAGCAACACCTCGATCACGCCGGTCACGACCGCAAGATCGGGGCTCCCATCCTCGTCGAAGTCGCCGATCGCCGCGCGGCGGGCCGGCCCGCCCACCAGCGGGTACTCCGTCGCCTCGCCGAACGTGCCGTCCCCGTTGTTCAGGAGCACCGCGATCGTGTCCGGGTCCGCGAAGAACGCGCAGACCACGAGATCGGGCGCACCATCGCCATTCAGATCGCCCGCTGTCACGTCGAGGTTGGCGCTGCCGACGCCATACCCCACAGCCTCGCCGAAGACCTCCGAGACATCGCACTGACCCATCGCCGCCCCGCTCAGCGACAAGACCACTATCGCCACGACGGATTTCACTTGCCGTTCACACATCGACCGCCTCCATTCTCTTATCGCGGCCAACACGCGCGCCGCTGACTCGGACGCCACAGAGACCGCCGGCAACGTCGCCGGCGGCCGCATTCGGAACGCACGCCCGCGCGCCGCTTCTGCAAACTCTACCGCTCGCCGATCCTCCCGCAACCAAAGCGCCGAACTACACGACGAGCGAGGAACAATTGAGCGGTCCCACCCGCCCCGCAGCGCGGAACGCAACGAGACGGACCACTCCCCCAGGGCAAGAATCTCCGTGAAAGCACCGGGTCATCCCGGGCATCCAAGCACGAACAGATCCAGATACGCGAAGAAGTCGTTGGAGTCGATCGCCCCGTCGCCCGTCAGATCCGCCGCGTCGTCGTCGGAGGCGAACAGGTCGAGATAGGCGAAGAAGTCGTCCGCGTCGACGTCGCCGTCCTCATCCAGGTCCGCCAGACACTCGCACGCGTCCTCGATCCCGTTCCCGTTGATGTCATTGATGCCCCCCGCGGGCACGATCTTGAAGACCTCGCCCCCGCCCACGATGTACATCTCCCCCAAGAAGTCCTCGCCGAACGAGACCACACCGTTGATGAACCCGATATCCGGCGCGAGCTCGGCGGTGCGATTGGTGAACTCGTTGACGTCGTTGCCGTCGTGCCGGAAGCTCCAGAGCTGGTTCGAGCACACGTCCGCGAAGAAGTATGTGCCCTCCAACCCCGGAATCCCGCATCCCTGGTAGCTGTACCCGCCCGTGATCGAGCAGTTCCCGCCGCTGTGCGTATACTCGTGGATGGGAAAGACGACCGGATCCGGCAGCGGATCGCAGTCGCCGTTGGCGATATTGAGCCTGTTGCCCTCGTAGCAGCGCCAGCCGTAGTTCTCGCCCCCCTCGCTCGAAGCGGGCTGGAAGTCCACCTCCTCGCGCGCGTTCTGGCCGACGTCGGCGATGTACAGGTTGCCCGTGCCCCGCTCGAAGCTGCACCGCCACGGATTGCGCAATCCGTATGCCCAGATCTCCTCGCGGACGTTCGGCTGGCCGACGAACGGGTTGTCCGCGGGGATCGCGTAGTTGCGGTTCGGATCGCCCGGAAAATCGTCGCCATCAACGTCCAGCCGAAGCATCTTGCCCAGGAATACGTTGAGATTCTGCGCACGCCGGTTCGGATCGTTCCCGCTACCCCCGTCGCCGGTCGCGACGTACAGCATCCCGTCCGGCCCGAAGTCGCACCATCCCCCGTTGTGGTTCGAGAAGTCCTGGTTGAACGTCAGTACCGTCTCGGCGCTGCTCTCATCAGCCGTGTCGGCGTCGATCGCCGTGTACCGCTCGACCACGGTCGGGTGGCTGCCGCCGTTGCGCGTGTAGTTCACGAAGAACTGATTGTTGTTCGCGAAGTCCGGGTGGAACGCGATCGTGAACAGCCCCCGCTCGTTCCCGCTGGTCGAGACCGTCCCCGTCAAATCAAGAAACACCCCGAGCTGCTCGGTCTGCAGGTTGTAGACATTGATGACGCCGCGCTGGCGCACGATGTAGATCCGGTCCGGATCCTCCGGCGAGTGGGTCAGATACAGCGCCAAACTCAGACCATTGAGCAGGCGGGTCGTCGTCAGCTCCTGGGCCTGGGCCGCACCGGACACGGCGGCGATGCAGGCGGCGGCAGCGATCTTGCGAAACATGGGTCTTCCTCCAACGTTTGTAAGGGCTTTGTGGGCGCTCGCGCACGCGCGAACTCTCTCCAGAAAACAAGGTAGCCGAACTCCGCCCCGGAATCGAGAATTCCGTCGCAAAGGCGTCGCTCGCGCCGATAACCCGCCCATGAACCAACCCAACGACCAGCGGGCCGACGCTCTGGCCAAGGGCGCGGGCCTGGTCTTCCTCCTCGGCGCGTTCCGCGGCGGGACCACCCTCTGCCGCAAGCTCCTCGATTCCCACACCGCCATCACCGCCCCCGCGGAGACCTGGTTCCTCCTGCCCCTGCTCAGCATGTGGAACGACAAAGGGGATGCCGAGGGGTTCAATCGCGCCCAGGCCAGCGCCGCCCTCCGCGGCCATCTGAATCAGGAGCAGTTCATCGCCTGCGCCCGCGCCTTTGCCGGGCGTTTCTACGCCGAGCGCATCGCCGACGCCCGCTGGTTCGTCGACAAGACACCCCTGTACCTCCAGTTTGCAAGCGCTCTGCCGGTGGTCTTCCCCGAGGCCCGCTACATCGTCCTCGCCCGCGACCCGCGCGCCCTCTGCTGGTCGCGCCACACCTGGCGCCACACACAGAGTCCGACCCCCGAATCCCGCTTCCCCGGCGTCGTCGCCGACATCGCCCGCCTCGCCCGCTTCATCCAGGACCACGCCGACCGCTCGCACCTCGTCCGCTACGAGAACCTTTGCACCGAGCCCGAGCCAACCACCCGAGCACTCTGCGAGTTCCTCGAACTCGAACACGAGCCCGCCATGATCGACTACGGCGGATTCACCCACGACGAGGGCTACGGCGACGAGAACACCCGCGCACACCCCCGCCCGCACACCGACAGCGTCGATCGCTGGCGCGATGGCCTCAGCGTCCGCCAGCAGCAGACGCTGCTCGAGCAGTGCGCGGACCACCTCGCCGCGCTCGACATGGGCGATCTCGCCCCCATCGACATCGCCCCCGACGAGCGCGCCGCCTGATACTCACGCCCACGGAACCGATCGTGCGAATCCTCTTCTTCGTCCACCCAGGCACCAACTCGCGCGCGATCTTCCAGGACATGATCCGCGGCTTCCGCCAGGCCGGGCACGAGACCATCCTCTGGGAAGCCGCCCCCATCGCCCAGATGTACGCGCGACACCCCGAGAAGCGCGAGGCGCTCAAGCACGACGTCTCCTCGGTCGTCGCCGCTCTCATCAAGTCCAACGACATCGACCTCTCCATCGCCATGTGGGCCAATGCCATCTTCTCGCTCGCCAACGGACGCCGCCACGGCGAGCCCGCCACCTTCTTCGACATCATCGACGAGCCCCACCTCATGTTCTGGCTCGACGCCCCCCAGTGGGCCGCCGACGGCGTCCTCGTCGACCACGCCCGCACGCCCATCGTCGCGGGCCAGCGCGTCCACCACCTCGTCAACAACCCCGCCACTGCCGAAGAAATGCGCGGCGTCCTCGGCTTCTCCAACGTCCACAGCCGCCCCTACGCCATCAACGAAGAGATCTTCCGCTCCCACAATGTCCCGCGCGAGTTCGACATCGTCTTCGCCCTCGGACCCGGCGATCCGCCACCAACCGACCTCATGCGCCGCGAGCTCGAATGCGACGAGCCCGACATCGAGGCGATCCGCGCCGAACGCGCCGAACAACTCCTCCCCCAGCTCCACCAACTCGCCCGCCAAGCAAGCGGCATCGATCCGACGCGCATGCAGTCGCTCCTGGAAGCCCTCCTCCGCTCCCAGATCGACGACCGTGACACGCCGATGCTCGACCGCCTGCACAGTCTCGGTGTCGACGACCTCGCCGAGCCCGCGGCCGCGTTACGTCGCTCGCCCCGCCTCTTCGTCGACGCCACCGCCCGCATCCGCCAGGTCGAGTCTTGGGAGCGTGCCTTCACCATCAGCTTCCTCTCCCGCCGCCTCCGCTGCGCCGTCTTCGGCGGCGGCGCCCTCGACGCCTGGGACTACCAAGGCGAACACCTGGGCGAGCTCCCCTACGACGAGCAAGCCGTCGCCTACTCCCGCGCACGCCTCGCCCTCAACGTCATGCGCCAACAGGACGACCTCGGCGTCAACATCAAGCCCCTCGAAATCAGCGCCTCCGGCACCCCCTGCCTCATGCGCAACCGCCCGGGCATCGACGCCGTGCTCGAGCCAGGCGAGCAGATCGTCACCTTCGACTCGCCCGCCGCCGCCCTGCACGCCGCCCGCGAGCTGCTCGCCGACGATGACCGGCGCGAGCACCTCGCGATCGCCGCGCGCACGCGCGTCCTCGCCGAGCACACCTGGACTCACCGCGCAGGCGACATCCTGAACGCTCTCAACATCCCTCGTCGAAGCGATCGACAAAGTATGTGAAATCCAGCGCGTCGACGATCCCATCGGGAATGCCGTAGGCGGGGTCTCCGCGGTCGATGGTGCTCGTCAGGTCCGCCGAAGGGTCCAGCGCGCCGAAGAGCTGTGTGTAATAGAGCATGTCGGTCTGGTTTACTCTGCCGTCGGGCTCGCCGAAGCCCGGGTCATCCGGGTTGTTCGAGCCGGTCACATCCGCCGGGCACGTCGCGCTCACAACGGGCGTGCCGACGATCCGCGCATCCTCGATGCTGACCGCAGAGCCGTGCCGAACGCCTTGCGCATCCTGCCCGACGACTCGCACACGAAAGTCCGTCATGCCCTGGTTCCCCGCGCCCGCGGCCATCCGTACCCCGACATGAAACGTTCGCGCCCGCCCGGGCCCAAAGCCCCGCGCTCCCTCGGGAATCTCGAGCGTCAGCTCACCCGCCGAGAGCTCGACATCCACAAGCGACACCAGCCATGCGTCGCCCAGCGGCTCGAACTCCCGGTCGCCGTCGTCCAGGTGCAGCGTGAGCCGCTGCACGAGCCCCGCCAACTGCTCGCTCGTCAGCGGGTTCGACGCGTCGTCCTCAAACCGCAGCGTGACCGACGACAGCACAATGTCGCCCTCGCCCGCCCGCGCCCGGCTCGCCGCGTTCAGCGTCAACAGCCCCGCGACCTCCCACGCCCCCGCCGACGCCGGCGCGATCGACAGCGCCCCGATCGCGAAGACGCCCCCCTCGTTGCGATACCACGCGACCACATCGTCCATCACCGCCGCGATCGCCAGATCGACCTTCCCGTCCCCATCCAGGTCCGCCGGCTCGACGCACGAGAGGAACGCCGCGGGCGCCGCCAGCGACCTATTGGAAAATGTCACCGGCGAGCCGCCGTTGTTCTTCGCCACGCGCACGACGCCGCTGTCGCGCGCCGCGCTGACAAGGTCCAGATCCCCGTCGCCATCCAGATCCGCCGCCCGCACCCACGTCGCGCCCGCCACCCCGCCGTCCACCGTTCGCTCGACGAACGCCGTCGGCGACGCCCCCGTGTTCTCAAACCATCGCACCTTCCCGTCCCGCCGCGACGCGCTGGCGACATCCAGATCGCCGTCGCCGTCGAGGTCCGCGATCGCCACCCCCGCCGCCTCGTCCGCCCGATCGCTCAAGACGATCGACTCGAACGCCAGCGGCTCACCCCCAAGGTTGCGCAGCACCCGCACCGCATCGTCATCCCGCGACGCGCTGACGACATCCATCCACCCATCGCCATCGACATCGCCGACCGCGACATTGAACGCCCCGCGCACACCCCCCTTTACCAGCCCCGCCGAGAACGAGACCTCGCCCCCGATCTCCGCGTTGCGGAACCAGCGCACGCGATCGGTGTTCTTCTCCGCCGAGACCAGATCGATCCGCCCATCGCGGTCCAGATCGCCCACGCCGAGCGAGAACACGCCGTCCGCGTCGGCACTCACAACCGCCGTCTCGAACACCGTCGGCGAGCCCCCGAGATTCCGATGCCAGTGAATCGTGTCGTCGTTCGTCGAGGCGCTGGCGATATCCAGCTTCCCGTCCAGATCGAAATCCGCGCACACCACCGCCACCGGCCCGTTCGTCCCCTCCAGCACCACATGCCTCACGAACGCGCCATCGCCCAGATTCTCGTGCCACGCGATCGCGTCGCCGTTGAACGCCGCGCTCACGAGATCCACATCCCCGTCCCCATCCAGATCCCCCGGCGACACGTTGAACGCCCCATCGACATCCGCCTCCACATCGCCCCGCCTCGGCAGCGCATCGCTGCGATGCATCGCCTCGTTCTCCCGCCACAACAACGCCCCGGCCCCGAGCGCCGCGATCAGATCCTCATCGCCGTCGAGGTCCATATCCACCAGCGCAATCGGCCCATAGCTGTGGACCGCGATGAGCAACGCCGAACGCTCGGTTCCAGCAAGATCGCTCAGCCACACCGCCGACTTCCCGCCGACCTCGACCACCAGATCGACCCGCCCATCGCGATCCAGATCGCCCACATGCGCCCGCCTCGCCGACGCCAGCCCGTCCGCCACCGTTGCAACAACCCAATCCCCGCCTCGCCCGTCGACATTCGTCGCCAGCAGCACCGCGTCGTCGCCGACGATCAGCGCGTCCAGATCGCCGTCGCCCTCGCCATCGAGAACCACAACCTGCCGGGGATCGCCCAGCCCCGTCGCCACCATCACCGTCGTGAACGTCGCCATCCCGGGATCGCGCAGATGGACCCCCAGCCCGCGCGAGGAAAGGCTCAGCGCATCCAGCCACCCGTCGCGATTCACATCGCAGGCAGCCAGCCCGAGCGCGGGTGCGCCCAGCGCGATCGAGAGATCCGCGACAAACGCGACGGACCCATCCGCCGAGTCGTTGCGATACCACGCCAGGTCCAGCCCCGTCGCGTCCGCGCCGAGGCAATCGAGATCGCCATCGCGATCGAAGTCGCCCAGCGCGACCGCCGACGCTCCCGGGCTCACCGCCAGCTCGTGCGTCTGCCAAGGCCCGGTGATCCCGCCGCTACCCATCATCCCGTCGCCCCGCTCGCGCCGAATCCAGCGGATCGCGTCATCCCCCGCGCTGACGACCTCCAGAGTTCCGTCGCGATCAAGATCGCCCATCGCCACGTCTCGCAGGTCGCCGAACGCGACCGAGAGCACCCGATCCCTCCTCGCCGGTTCGCTCCTCGCCGTCGGCTCGATCAGCACCAGCCGCCCCCGCGGATCCTCGACCAGCAACTCCATCCACCCGTCGCCATCCAGATCGACCGCGCGCATCAGCCCGAACGGCCCATTCCCGTGCAGCCCCTGCGCCGGCGCCAACGCCGGCTCGCCACCCGCCGCCCCCACGACGAGCGCCACGATCATCGCCCCGGCCGTCTCTTGAGATCCCATGTTGCCTCCCGCACGTCCCGTGCTGGAAACGACTATCGACCGACTCAATCTCACGGGCGCAGTTTCGGCCCCCCCCCACCCCCGGCCGTCCCATCCCGCGTCCCGCCCGGGTCAGCAGCAAGAGGCGGATCCGATCGATTCGACGCAAACGAAAAACGCCCCGCCAATCGGTGGGGCGCTCATGTACGCAAGGACCGGCATCTCAGCCCGCGTCGTAATAAAACCGCTCGCTGACGATCTTCCCGTCCTTCCACCGCTGCACCGCGACCTGCTCCATCGTCACCCGCTTATCCTCCGTATTCGTGAACTCCAGCGAACACTCGATGAGCGCCGTTCCGTCGCCCTCATCGCCGTCTATCCCGACGCTGTGCGCCGTGAACCCGTGCCAGTCCTTCACCTGCGAGAGAAACTGCTTCTCCCGCTCGATATTCGCAGCCTTGCCGACCGTCGGCGTCCCCCCGTTCTCCCGCATGCTCACGTCGTCGTCGTAGTACCGCTCCACGGCCTCCACGATCTTCCCACCACGGATGTGCTCGATCACCTCACCGACCTTCTCACGCAAACTCATCGCTAGCTCCTTTCCGTCACAGGCCCGCCCGTCAGATGGGTATGAGAAAAGCCCGTTGCCCCTATACGTTAGCGAGCGCGTGCTTGGAGCACTGCCCAAGGTAAGGAGCAACGGACCATGGATCGTATCTCTGTCGGATTGGATTATCACCAGGACGCCGTGCAGG
>JAJDDM010000054.1 GCA_029260315.1 Phycisphaerales bacterium
ATGGCATAGCCGGCCTCCCTTCGGCCAACCATGCTCCTCGAAACTGTCAACCATGTCCCCGAACGACTGTCAGCTATGTCTCCGGTCTGTACACAAAGCCACGGCTGGTGGCACGTCAATCGGTCATCCGCAGTTGTTCGAGTTCTCCGCCAGTTGACGCAAATCGCTCTTGCGCCAGGGCCTCCTTTGGGGAAAGAACCATGTCCTTGGACGAAACATCCCGGGGCGTTTGGGCGGATCGTGCGAGGAGCCGCATCCGCAGCGCTGTAGCATGGCGCGACTGTGGGCCCCGAGCCGCAAACAAGACAAGGAGATAGGAAATGCTGACGACCATCCTCGCCTCGGTCGGCCTCGCTGCGCCGGTCCAGAGCCCGGCGACCTCGCACAGGATCGACTTTCGTGCGAGCACGTTCGTGCTCAGCAGCCAAAGCGACGCGGACCTGGCGATCGCGCCCGATGGCTCGGTGATCGCCGCGTGGTCGAGTCGGCGGCAGAACGGGGGCAAGTATGGCGTATTCGCGCAGCGGTTCGATCCCGACGGGCGTGCGGTCGGCGAGGAGTTCAGTCTGAGCGCGTGGCGAGAGAATCACCAGAGCGTGCCGAGCGTTGCGAGCACGCGCCTGGGGACGACC
The DNA here is from genome assembly GCA_029260315.1 of Phycisphaerales bacterium. GTDB lineage: Bacteria > Planctomycetota > Phycisphaerae > Phycisphaerales > UBA1924 > S146-42. The sequence goes on from JAJDDM010000054.1 coordinate 633, forward strand.
TGGGCGGTCTGGCAGAGTCATGGGCAGGACGGCGACGCCGGCGGCGTCGTCGCGCGTTTCTTCGATGCACAGGGCAACGCGAGCGAGGAGATCCTGGTCAATCAGACGACCGAGGGGCATCAGGCGAACCCGGTCATCGCGGCGATTGAGACAGGCGGGGTCGTGATCGCGTGGGAAGATCAACGCAGTAAAGGTGCTCAGACGGTTCGGTATCGCGTCTTCGACGCCAGCGGGCACGCGGTCGGCGACGAGCGGCGCGTGGCGGCTGACGGCACGCGGCAGGCGACGGCGAGCGTCGCGGGTAGCGCCTCGGGATTTGCCGTCGCGTGGAGCGAGTTTGATCCAGATTCCGGCGTGCCGATGGGCGTCCGCGTGCGGACCTTCGACGACGCGGGTACACCATTGCACGACGCCGTCGCCCCGGCGTCCCAGCACGGCTCGCAGGTCGAGCCCGTGCTGAAGGCCACCAGCGACGGGTATGTGCTCGCGTGGATCGACACCGTCGATGCGAGCATGACAAACTCTTACGAGGTTCTGGCGGCGCGACTGGGCGCCGGCGGGCGGTCGCTCGGCGAGCCGATCGTCGTGAGCACGCGGCGCGAGGGCGTGCAGAACGCCCCGGCGATCGCGGTGCGTCGCGATGGAGCCATCGCCATCGCGTTCAACAGCGACGAGGGCGAGAGTCGGGGCGTCTTCGCGCGGCTGTTCGATCGCGAGCTCTCACCGCTGGGTGATGAGTTCCGGCTGACAAACGCAAGCGAGGGCGATCAGCTTCTGCGCGAGGCGGCGGGCACGAGCCGCTTGGCGTTCTCGGCGGGCGGCGAGCTACTTTGCGCCTGGTCCGGCGACGCGGGGCTGGGCGACGGCTCGAGCGCCAACGTCACGCTTGCGTCTGCCTCGCCGATCGTGGAACTTGCGCGCGGCGTGCACGAGGGCATGTGCGCGGCGCCGTTCGGCACCATGACCGATCTCGCCGCGGGGCCGCATGTGCCGCCGACGTTCAATCCGCTCGATGTGGCCCGCGACGAGCAGGACGTGCGGATCACGCCCGAGGGGCTGGGCTTCCTGGCGATCACCGACACGGGCTGGACGCCGCCGGACCCGCACATGGCGGTGGGGCCGGATCACGTCGTGGTGATGACCAACGGCGAGATCGCGTTCTTCACCAAGGACGGGACGAACACGTTCCGCGACGAGATCGAGGACAGCTTTGGATTTTGGGGGTCGCTGGGGACGACCAACTTCGTGTTCGATCCGGAGGTTCTCTACGACGCGGCGGAGGGGCGATTCATCGCGATGGCCGCCGAGGCGTTCGACGGCCCGCGCTCGCACGTCCTGCTCGCGATCTCGGACGACTCGGATCCGAACGGGACCTGGCACAAGTACCGGTTCGAGACGACGAGTCTTGCGGGGGATCTGTTCGACTCGCCGAACATCGCGGTAACCGCCGACGCGGTGATCGTGACGGGCGACGGCTTCGGGATCGGCGCGAACTACCCGATCTTCACATGGGACAAGGCGTCGCTGTACGCGGGCGATCCGCCGGCGATCAGCCGCCGGCGGACGCTGGCGACGAGCACGCAGTCGGCGGGGATCCCGCCGGTGAGCCTGCCGGACCCGGGCGTGCTGTACATGGTCGAGCATCAGGAGGGCAACGGCAGGACGGGCCTGCGCCTGATTGCCTTGAGCGATGCGCTGGGCTCGCCGAGCGTCACCACGACAGACCTTACCGCCGACAGCTACGGAGCGCCGGCGGACCCGTCGCAGATGGGCACGGGCGTGCGTCCGAACACCTTCGACGCCCGGTTCTGGAGCACCGCGTACGCCGGCGGCAGCCTGTGGGCGACGCATCACGTCTCCAGTCCCGTTGTCCGGGTTCGCTGGTACGAGATCGACATGCGCGGGTGGCCTCTCAGTGGCGACACGCCGGCGCTGGTGCAGTCCGGCGAGATCCAGCCGGACGCGAGCACGCACACGTTCTTCAGCGCGATCACGGCGAACGCCGACGGGCTCGCCGCGGTGACGTATGCCCAGAGCTCGCCGAGCGAGTTCATCTCGATGCGCACGGCGTACCGCCTGCCCGGCGACCCGCTCGGGACGATGCGATTGGGCGACGCCCAGCAGGCGAACACCGGGCCGTACATCGTGACGCGCTGGGGCGATTACAGCGCCTGCGAGATCGATCCGGCGGACAACGCGACGATCTGGTCGCACCATGAGTATGCCCAGGGTAACTCCTGGCGGACGTGGGTTGCAGCGATCGAGACCGAGACCGGCTGCGCCGGGGATCTCGACGGCGACGGCGACGTGGATGCCGACGACTTCTTCCGGTATCTCGATCTGTTCGCCGGGGGCGACCCGGAGGCCGATCTCGACGGCGATGGCGATCGGGACGCCGACGACTTCTTCGCCTACCTCGATCTGTTCAGCCGGGGCTGCTGACTGAGGGTCCGGGCGGCGGCGATCTCTCACACCCGGGCCCGATGCCCGGGTTTTCTTGCGTTCTGACAAGAATCGCGCGGTTCGTGCAAGGGTTCTCCATGGGATTGACATCACGCTTTCAGGCGGCGAGATGCGGGCGGGAATAGCCGCGCGCCGGAGGTTATTCAACACGAAGGGACTGGAGGCAGAGATATGAATAAGAGCCTTGTGATCGTGAGCGCCGGGATCTTCGCGCCGGTGGGGTTGGCGGACAACCGCGACGTGCAGTTCCGCGGCATCAACCTCGACACGGGCGTGGTCGAGGTCTTCAACTACGGCGTGGACGCGATCGATCTGACCGGCTGGCGATTCTGCAGCCACGACGACAATCAGCGTCGGCGGTACTCCAGCGCGGACGGCCTCGACGGCATGACCCTGGAGGCCGGCGCTTCGATCTTCGTCCACTTCAACAACGACGCGCCGAACGAGCCGGGGCACTTCGACAGGTTCGGCCTTGGCGATTTCGCCACCCCGCTCGGGCCGGGCGTGTTCGCGATGGGGCTGTACTTCCCGACGAAGGATGGGTTCGTGATCTTCGGCGACGGCGACTTCATCGCCGACCACCTGCAATGGAGCATCGACGGGCAGGACAACGACATCGCCGACGAGCGATCCGACGAGGCGGTCACCGGCGGGGTGTGGATCGGCGAGAGCGCGTGGATCGTGACCGACAAGTCCACGGGGTACATCCGCCTCAATGACTTCACCGGCGGCATTCTGCACGGGCCGGATGATTACGCGGCGCTCGACGAGATGCCGGATTGCAACAACAACGGCGTCGATGACTTCATCGACGTGATCTTCGGCGGCTCGCGGGACGACAACGAGAACGATATCCCTGATGAGTGCGAGGGCTGCGACGCGGACCTTGATGGCGATGGCGACGCCGACGCCGACGACTTCTTCGATTACCTCGACGCGTTCGCCGGGGGCAATCTGCCGATCTGCGACATCGACCAGGACGGCGACTGCGACGCGGATGATTTCTTCGGGTATCTCGACCTCTTCGCGCAGGGCTGCTGAGCCGCGAACAGGACCGGAACGAGCCGAGCGGCTGTTTCGCGGCCCGGGCCGTTTCTCGTGGACTCGCTCGGGGCTCGCCTTGGAGAATACTGCTGGAACTGCAAGGACCGCTCGTTCCCCGACATCAGGTCTGATAAGGGCGGGTGGATAAACGCGATCTCCCGCCCGGGTTCAGTCACCAGCCGGGGAGGTATATCATGTCCACAGCACGCACGACGGTTCTGGCGATCGGGGCGCTCGGTCTTGGCCTGCACGCGGGCGAGGCGAGGGCGGACGTGATGCTCGCCGGGAGTTGGGACGCCGACAGCATCGTTATGTTCGATCTCGACAGCCGCGAGTACCTGGGCGCGCTGGTCCCCAGCGTCTTCAATCCCAGCGGGATCCTCGTGCTCAGCGACGGGCGTTTGCTCGTGGGCAGCGGCGACAGCGTGCTGCAGTTCGACGCCCGCACGGGCGAGGCTCTCGGCACGCTGATCAACGTCCGCACCGCCGTCAATGACAACTTCCTCGCCGGCAACATGTTCATCCGCAATGGCGAGCTGTATGTCCAGGGGTGGTACAACGCCACGGTCGTCAAGGTCGATCCCGACAGCGGCGAGTTGATCGACGTGCTGATTGATGAGGGCGGGGGCGCCGGCAACGCCTCGACAACCATGGCCTACGGCCCGGACAACCGCATCTACATGACCGAGTGGCGACGCCACACCGTCAACTCTTACGACGCAGACACCGGCGCGTATGTGGGTTCGATCGGCTTTGCCAATCGGGCCGCCGGCATCGACTTCGATAATGACGGCATCGGCTATGTGGGCGAGTACCACACCACCGACGTTCTCGATGATGGGATCTTCAGGTGGGGCGCCGGGCAGGGCTACGGACGGGTCGTCCGCGACCAGATGCTCCACGGCCCGCATGTCGTCGAGGAGCACGACGGCCTGCTCTACGTCGGCGACAAGATCGCGATCAATATCTACGACGCCAACTCCGGCGCAAGCCGGGGCTGGCTCACGCCCGACGACGACGCGGACAACTTCTTCGCGCTCGCGGTCGTGCCCGACGGGTTCTTCGACTGCCGAGCCGATGTCGACGGCGATGGCGACGCGGACGCCGACGACTTCTTCGGCTACCTCGACCTGTTCGCGGTGGGCGATCCGTTGGCGGACATCGACGGCGACGGGGACAGCGACGCCGACGATTTCTTCGCGTACCTCGATCTGTTCAGCGCGGGGTGTTGATTATGGGCAGGCACGGGTGTGCACAGATCCTGTCAGATGGGCTCTGGCTTGTGGGCAAGGCCGGTGCATTGAGATTCTGAGCGTGCAATACCCAGGGAATTTCACATGACTGGACCTTTTAGTTAGGTGTTGACGCGGTAGAAAAAACCGGTTATATTCTTACGAGCAGTCGGTCCTGAGGGGCTGTCAGGACAGGTGCCAGAGCTGCGCTGCCGTTGCGTGATGCACGGCTGTCTCTGTTGATCCCCCCCCCGAAATGGGTTCGACAGCGAGCACCACCAAGACGAGCCGATGAAACTCCCTGCGGTTTCGCGCGGGCTCGAATGGAGAAAATCCCCATGGCCGGCATCCCTCTGGTGTATGCATCAGTTTCGACGGTCGCTCTCATTGTCGCGAACGTTCCGGCGAGTCCCATCGAGTTGCGCACGGTCGCCTTATCCGGTGACCAGGCCCCCGGCACGCCGCCGGGTGTCACGTTTTCGTTCTTCGGGAACTCCGATCTCAGCGAAGTTGGCGGCGCGACATTTCGCGCTGGGATAGAGGGGCCGGATGTGGACGACAGCAACGACGTCGGTTTCTGGTCCGAATGGGAGGGATCGATCGAGTTGGTCGTTCGCAATGGCGATCTCGCTCCGGGCACCCCGCAGGGCGTCGTGTTCTCAGAACTGATCGGCCCGATAGCCAACGACGCGGGTGCGATTGCCTTCCGTGCCCTGCTTGACGGATCGGATGTGGACGACGACAACAACAGTGGCATCTGGGCCGAGCGCGGGGGTTCGTTCGCGTTAGTCGCCCGGGAGGGCGACCGCGCCCCGGGAACGCCTGCGGGCGTGTTCTTCTCGGCACTCAACAACGGACCCGTCTTCAATGATCGGGGGCAGACCGCCTTTCAGGGCGTTCTCACCGGCGCGGGTGTGAATGGCTCGAATAACAGAGGCTTCTGGTCCGAGGGAGGCGGTTCTCTTGCTCTTGTTGCGCGGAAGGGTGACGCGGCCGTCGGTATGCCGGATGGCGTCATCTATTCGTCGCTGGTTCCGCCCATACGCCTCAATCGTTCCGGACAGAGCGCGTTTCTAGGTAATCTCTCGGGCCCGGGCGTTGATCCCTCGAACGACGAGGGGATCTGGATTGGAGGGCCGGGATCTTTGTCTCTGTTCCTTCGCAAGGGGGACAGAGCGCCGGGCACGCCGCCGGGTGTGTTCTTCTCTGAGTTGCCGCGCCCCAAGTTCGACGACGACGGAATCGTGACGATCCAGGCCGTTCTTGCGGGCGCGACGATTGATGCGACGAACGATGAGGGTTTCTGGTCGGGGGACGGCGATTCACTCACATTGCTCGTTTGGGAAGGCCAGTCCGCCCCAGGAACGCCGCCGGGCGTTGTCTTCCGCGGCCTGCTGGGTCCGGCCCGCAACGGCATTGGCCAGATAGCATTCGGGGGCGGGCTGAGCGGGCCCGGCGTGGACAACAGCAACGACGGGGGTATCTGGACCAACGCGGGCGGGCCTCTTTCCCTGCTCGCGCGTGAGGGCGATCGAGCGCCGGGCACACCGCCCGGCGTCGTCTTCTTGAGTTTGGGCGCTCCGTTCCTCAATGACGAAGGCCAGATCGCGTTCCGGGCCCCCCTGACCGGCCCGGGCGTGGATGACACGAACTTCAATGGCATCTGGTTCGCCGATGCCAACGGCCATCTCCGACTTGTGGTGCGCAGAGGCGATCGCATCGATGTCAACAACGACCCACAGATTGATGACCTGCGGACGATCTCGGCGCTCATTTTCAATGTCGCGGACTTTGGTGCTTCCAACCAGCTCGCGTTCAAGGCTCTGTTCACGGATGAGAGCCAGGGGATCTTCATCGCGACGGTCCGGTGTCCAGCGGATATCGATGGTGACGGCGATCTCGATGCGCACGATTTCTTCGTCTTCCTCGATGCGTTCGCCGGCGTCGAGTTGGAGGTGTGCGACGTTGACGCGGACGGCGATTGCGATGCTGAGGACTTCTTCGGCTATCTCGATCTGTTCAGCCGCGGTTGTGAGGGCTGATCGAGCCAGGACGAGATTGCTGCAACTTTGGTGCCAATCTCTCCCGCTTTGGGAACTTCTTTCTGTGGAAACCGATACAATCCGGACATGGCCAAGTCACGCGGAGCGACGGACCGCTCCAGCTATCCCAACGCCGTCCAGCGCGTGATCGACGCGTTCAACGGCCTGCCCGGCATCGGCAGGCGATCCGCCGAGCGACTGGCCTTCCACCTGCTCAAGGCGTCCAAGGAGGAGGCCGAGGCTCTGGCGAGCGCCGTGGTGGACCTCAAGCGGCTGGTGCGACACTGCCGGGTCTGTTTCAATCTCGCCGACGATGAGCTGTGCTCGATCTGCGCCGATGAGCGCCGGGACCGGGCGTCGATCCTGGTGGTCGAGCAGCCGAAGGATCTGCTGGCGATCGAGCAGGCCGGGGCGTATCGGGGGCTGTATCACGTTCTGTTGGGGCGGCTGAGCCCGCTCGACGGGGTCGGCCCCGAGGATCTGACGATTGATCGGGTGCTGACGCGGATCGATACGCCGGGGGATGCGAGTGTGGGCAACGCCGGGGGCGTGACCCCGGAGGAAGTGATCCTGGGGCTGAATCCGACCTTGGAAGGCGACGGGACGGGGTTGTACCTCGCCGAGCAGTTGCGGACGCGGGGCGTGCGGGTGAGCCGCCTGGCGCGGGGCTTGCCGACGGGCGGGCAGATCGAGTTGGCGAATCGCGCGGTGCTCGCCGAGGCGATCACGGCACGCCGGGCGATGGGCGAGGACGGGCAGTAGGCTCGGTTCTGGAGGGACCGGTTGCGTTTCGAGACCAGCCAATCGATGAAGCTCGGCCAGCAGATGAAGCTGGCGCCGCGGATGATCCAGTCGATGGAGATCCTGCAGATGCCGCTGACGGAGCTGCAGGAGCGGATCGAGCAGGAGCTGGAGAGCAACATCGCGTTGGAACTGGCCGAGCCCGAGGCGCCGGATGTTGACGGCGAGCATCGGGAGACGGGCGCCGCCGACGAGGAGTTCAGCCGGCTCGATGATTACGCGGATGACAATCCCGAGGCGGTGGCGAATGAGTTCAACGCCGAGCGCGAGCGACCGTGGGAGCCCGACTCGTACCAGCGTGTGCGACAGAGCGGGGAGCCTGACGCGAAGATGGAGGCGATGGCCAACGCGCCGGATCGCGGCGTGCCGCTGGTCGATCAGTTGCTCGCGCAATGGTCGCTGGTGGAGGTCGATCCGTCGCTGGTGCCGCTGGGGCGGTTGATCATTGAGAAGCTGGACGAGGACGGGTATCTACGGGTGGATCTGGCGCAGGTCGCCGACGAGGCGCCGCAGGCGATGAGGCCGGTCGCGGCCGAAGATCTGGAGCGGGCGCTCCAGGCGGTGCAGCTCTTCCTGGACCCCGCGGGCGTGGCGGCCCGCGACGCCCGCGAGTGTCTGCTGCTCCAGCTCGACGCGATGCGCGAGGACGAGGCGTTCGAGGACGCCGATGACGGGCTGATCCGCGTGGCGCGGGTGCTGGTGGACGATCATCTGGACGATCTGATGAACAACCGTCTGCCGCGGATCGCCGAGCGCGCCGGGCTGGATCTCGATCAGATCAAGGGCGGGCTGGGATTGCTGCGTCGTCTGAGCCTCGCGCCGGCGCGTCGTTTGGTGGTGTCGCGCAACGAGCCGGTGATCCCCGACGCGATCGTCGAGTACGACGAGAACGAGGATCGGTACTACGCGTACCTGAACGAGACGAGCTGGCAGAATCTTCAGGTCAATCGCGAGTACTCGCTGCTGTCCAAGGACCGGGCGCTGGAGAAGCGCGACCGGGACTTCATCAAGACCAATCTCAGCAACGCGAGCTGGCTGATCGACGCCGTGGGGCAGCGCAAGCGGACGCTGTTGCGGGTGATCGAGCGTGTGATCGAGCACCAGCGGGACTACTTCGATCTGGGCCCAGAGTCGCTCAAGCCCCTGCCGATGAGCCAGGTCGCCGACGAGCTGGGGATCCATGTCGCGACGGTCAGCCGGGCGGTGAGCGAGAAGTGGATCCAGACGCCTCGCGGCGTGGTGGCGCTGCGCGGGTTCTTCAGCGGGGGCCTCCAGACCGAGAGCGGCGAGGACATGAGCTACGACGCCGTGAAGGCGGCGCTCAGGGACATCGTCGAGAATGAGGACAAGGCCAAGCCGCTCTCGGATGAGGCGCTGGTCAAGGAGCTCAACGCCCGGGGGATCGAGATCGCCCGGCGAACGGTCGCGAAGTATCGCGGGCAGCTCGACATCCCCAGTGCCCGCCTGCGCAAGCAGTTCTGAGACGTTGGCGGAATTCCGCCGATCGCGGCGCGGATTTTCGGACCACCGGCGCACGCGGGTCTCTCGCGTGGCCCGGTTGTGCGGCCTGGGCAATCGGGACCGTTCGGAGGGGGCGGGACGACGCGAGAACTTAGGCAGTTCGGTGGAATGAACCGTTTACCAATTCGATCTGTATGAGAGCCCAGGCAACTTCTCCGGGAGGCGCTCATGCTGTGGAATCAATCGAGGCCGATAGTCGCGCTGGCGGCGGTGGGGGGCGTGCTCGCCATGTGCGCGACGACCAGCTCCGTCCGCGCCGCAGAGCCGGACGATCCCGAGCAGATCGTGACGGTCGAGTTCGACGGCGAGCACGTCACGATGCGCGACGCCGACACCGGCGCACCGATCATGATGCCGCGGTACATGGCGATGCACGGCGGGCGTGATGGCTTCGCGCTCACGCCGAGCTTTGAGTTCACGCCGCACCCGGCGGGATTCGACCTGGTGGCGACGTATTACAACGACACCAACAGTCCCGCGCACCTGGGCGATATCGTCCTGCACACGTTCACGCTGGGTTCGACCATCACCATCCCGGACTTCCGGACCACGGGCGAGCCGGTGCGCGGAACCTTCGCGTCGCCGCCGTCGTGGGCGCACGCGTATCCGGGCAACCTGTACTCGCCGGTATCGGTTCTCGCGAACGAGCAGTACGCGATCGGCGTCAGCCTGATGTACCCGGTGATGGAGTATCGCCACGACGTGACGATCGGTCCGCGAACGCGGGGCGGCCGGGCCGCCGAGGGCGAGGGCGGGCAGGGCTGGCAACTCCGGTTCGCGTTCTCCGATCCCCGCGACAATCTGCGCTCGATGCATGTGCCCGAGCTGTTGGAGCCCGGACAGACCCAGTCCTATGCGTTCGCCGTGCGGGTGACACGCAACCCGAGCGAGTGGATCCGTACCCTCCAGCCTTACCACGATTACTTCCTCTCGACCTACGACGAGGTCGAGTATGAGAGGCGATCGGATCCGGTGCGCTCGGTCAACGTCTCTGTCGCGGTCCGCCAGGACTCGGACAATCCGAGAGGGTGGGCGCGCCCGCGCGATTGTCGCCCCGACGAGTTCGGATGGGGGCCTTGGTGCGACGATCTGACGGGCGACCCGAACTACGACCGGTTCATGCTGTGGGCGCCGAGCGGGCTCTATGACACTCCGCACAACTACCCCACGCAGTTCGTGAGTCCACTCCGTGAGGACCCGGATCTCGCGACCGCGTTCGATCCGCTTGTCGGGTTTCCGAGGGTCAAGGTCGCGGGCAAGGAGCTCGGGCTCTGGTGGGGGCACAGCGCTCGCTTCGCCTCGGCGTGGAATCCGCGCGACCTCGATGTCCTGGACACCTCCAATCCCGAGCATCTCGCGTATGTGTATCGCGAGCTGGACGCGGCGCGCGACGCCGGCGCGACGTATATCGGCCTCGATGAGTTCACGCACCGTTACATAAGCACCTGGGATGCGATCGACTGGCTCCACACGCTGAGACAGCGGTACCCGGAGTTTCAGTTCGTCACCGAGCCCAAGTCGTCCGACATCCTCCACCATGTCGCGCCGACGTTCTATCGCGGATACGACTGGCCTCCGTTCGCGGACTCCTACGACGACCTCACGATGATCCACACGCCGCATTACCTGGCCGACCTTGTCAATCCGGGACACGAGACGTGGGCGTCGTTGCGCTGGGATCGTTTCTCCTATTACTTCGGGCATGATGCGTCGCCGGAGAAGATCCGGAGCGATATCGAGAAGGCGGCGCGTTTGGGGTTCGTGCCGCTGGTCCATACCGAGGTCGAGGTCGGGCCCATTCCGCACGGCGCTGAGAGCTGGGTGTGGTCGATCCCCGGCGACATGCGCGAAGGCGACGACGACGGTGATGACCTCAGCCGCCTGCCCGATGGAGACCTCGGTGACGACCTCGGCGGCGGAGGGAATGGCGATTCCGACGACTCCGATAACTCCGACGATTCCGATGACTCCGGCGGATCAGACGACTCCGGCGGCGGATCCGACGACTCGGGCGACGACCTCGCCGACAATCCCGACACCAAGCCCCGCCTTGTCCTCACCCGCGTGCGCGGCGAGAACGAGCCCCGACGATACGTCAACCCGCGATATGTGACCGGCGACGACCGATCCAGGGGCGATCGCACGAATCGTCGGCGGTCCCTGATCCGAGACGCCAGGCCGCGCATCGTGACCAGCTACTCAAGCAGGTACGACGACGAATCCAACGAAGACGACTCGCAGGACGACGGATCCGACCAGAACGACAGCGTCGAGGTCATCGAGGGCGGCGACTAGCGATGGAGCCGCTCACGCGGGCCTCGCCACTCGTTCGGCCCATTGACGCGACAGACCCTCGCTCAACAGCGTGCTTGGCGCGTATCCCAGCTCGTCGCGGCTGCGCGTCAGGTCCGCCCAGGTGCGCGCGACGTCGCCGGGCTGCATGGGCCGGCGGTCGATGACCGGTGGCCTTCCCACGACGCCCGCGATGGCGTCGATCAGGGCGTCCAGGCGGATGGGCGCGTCGCTGCCGAGGTTCCAGACGCGAAAGCCTTGCTCCGGGATCCGCTCGATCGCCGAGCGGATGCCCGCGACGATGTCATCGATGTAGGTGTAATCCCGGCTGCTGGAGCCGTCGCCGAAGACCGGGATGGCCTCGCCTGCGTCGATCAGCCGCATGAACTTGGCGATCGCCAGGTCCGGGCGTTGGCGCGGGCCGTAGACGGTGAAGAACCGTAGACAAGCTGTCGGCATGCCTGTCAAGTGCGCGTGGGCGTGGCAGAGCATCTCGACGGCGCGCTTGGTCGCGGCGTAGGGACTGATGGGCATGATGGCGTGGTCGTCCTCGCGGAACGGCGCACGCGGGGCGTCGCCGTAGACCGAGCTGCTCGACGCGACGACCATGCGCTCGACCCCGACGCGGCGCGCTTCCTCAAGGATGATGCTGGTGGCGCGCACGTTCGTGTCGGCGTAGCCGATGGGGTCGGCGATGCTCGGGCGCACGCCCGCCTTGGCCGCGAGATGCACGACCGTGTGAGGCCTCGCCTCCTCAAACACACGGGCCATCGCGTGCGCATCGCGGATGTCCTCGCGCACGAACCGAAACGCCTCAGAACCGCTGAGAATCGAGAGATTCCGATGTTTCAGCGCCTCGTCGTAGAACGGATCAAGGTTGTCGACGCCGACGACGCGCTCGCCTTGTGCGAGCAGCGCCTCGCTCAGGTGCGACCCGATGAAGCCCGCGGCTCCGGTGATTAGCGTCGTGCCCATCGCCGATCCTTGGCGCATTCACCCGCCCATGCGCGCAAAGCAGGGCGCCATCCGGTAAGACAGCGCCCCGCTGGAGGAGAGAGATCTTGTTCCGTGCGGCCGTGCCTGCGGTCTGCGCCTCACCCACGAGACTCGCCCAAACCGGACCTCCGAGTCCGGCTCTCCAGGGCCCGCAAACCGCCATCAGTATTACCTAGATTCACGCAAAAAGCAACCTGGCTTCACATCCAGGGCCCGTGAACTCAGAACTTTGGCCAACATTCATCGAGATGGAGCCGGTGGCGGCACCTCGATCTCGTCCATCGAGGGGGGCTGCTTGTCGCGGCCGGGCCTCTGGCGACGTTCCATCATCAGGCGGCGCTCGATCAGGTCGGCCAGCAGCTCTCGCTCCTCGGGCAGCAGTTCGGCGATCAGACGATCCAGGCGATCCGGGCCCGCTGGCTGGGCGGACCGCATCGCCATATCGCGATCCTCCGGCGGGGCCATCATCTCGTCACCACGCATTTCTTGCGCCATGCGGATCTCGCGGTTCTGGGTCTCGTGGAGACGGGCAAACTCCTGCTCCACATGGGCTCGCTGGGCGTCGTTCAACTCGGCGAGGGCTTTGTCGTGAATTTCGCGGGCGTTCGGGGCCTCGCGCTGGATCGCCACCAGGCGGAGCAGGGCCTCCCGCTGGTCCTCGTCGAGCGAGCGGAAGAGGGCTCTTCGGTCCGCGTCGTCCAGGCCCTGCTCCGCCGCGGCGCGAGAGAGGAGATCCCTCGGCACGCGTTCGAGCAGTTCCAACAGCTCGCGGGCGGCGAACTCTCCATCGCCGCCCAGTTTGTCTGCCGCCCGCTCCGCCCCCAACTGTCTAAGATCCGCCGCGATGCGCTCGCGATGCTTGTCGAGGTAGGAAGTGATCTTTGTTTCGAAATCCCGGCGGATCGCCGTCAGGGCTCGCTGCTGGGTGGGGCTCAGGCGGATCGAGGCCTCGGCCCTTCTGCCCGACATCTGGCCGAGCAGGCGCGGCAGGGCGCGGGCCTCCAGGGCCTTGCGCTGGATCAGGCGTTGCTCGTCGGGCATGAACGCCTGGGCGCCCTCGTCGGCGGGCTCCTCGACCCGGGGCCCGGCGAGGGCCGGCAGTTCGGCGGCCTCGTCATCCTGGGCAAGCGCGGGGGGTGTCGCGAACAGGAGAAGGGTCAGAATCGTGCGGGTCGCCATGGGCGGATCCTCTCCGAGCGAAGTCAGTGTGGGCTGAACGCTCATAGGCTCTCGGGATTGCCGGCCCGGTGCCAGTCTCAGCGCGTCGGCACGCGAAGAATCAGCCTGTCGAGCAACCCTCAGAGCCGAGTTCCGATGCCCGTGACCAAGGATTTCATTCGTCAGACGCTCTCAGCGGTCCGCCTGCCGGGGGCGGAGCAGAACCTCGTGGATTCCGGCGCCCTGCGCTGGGTGAGCTATTGCGACGGGTTCGCCAGCATCCGGCTTTTCACGCCCCAGATCAGCGAGGCCAAGGCCCGGCGGGGGTTGTCGGCGGGCTGCTTCCAGGCTCTCAAGGCCCGCAGCGAGGGCGAGGGGGAGCCGATCGGGCAGCTCACGGTCGAGTTTGTCGATGGGGCCGGCGAGGTGCTGGAGACGGTGACGCTGGGGGGAATCGATCGAGCGACGGAGCGACGGAACGACGAAGGGAAGGAAGCGACCGAGTCCGGTTCGGGTGCAACGTCGGGGCACACGCCGATCGGGGGGCTCGATCAATCGAGTTCGGGCCTGGCGGGTGTCAGGCATGTGATCGCGGTGGGGGCCGGTAAGGGCGGGGTGGGCAAGAGCATGGTCGCGGTGAATCTTGCGGTGGGCCTTGCGCGCAAGGGGCATGCGGTCGGGCTGATGGATGGCGATATTTACGGGCCGAGCCTGCCGACGATGCTGCGGCTCGACGCGCTGGAGCAGAACGTGCTCCAGGGCAAGCTCCAGCCGTACCTGGTGCATGGGATCAAGGCGATCACGATCGGCAAGCTGGTGGATCCGGAGAAGCCGCTGATCTGGCGCGGGCCGATGGCGCACGGGGCGTTCAAGCAGCTGACAGAGCAGACGTCTTGGGGAGAGCTCGATTACCTCGTCATCGATCTTCCGCCTGGTACGGGCGACGTGCCGCTGACGATGGCCCAGACATTGAAGCTGACGGGCGCGGTGATCGTGTGTACGCCGCAGAAGGTCGCGCAGGACGACGCGGCCCGCGCGGTGCGGATGTTCCAGCAACTTAAGGTGGAGGTGCTGGGCGTCATCGAGAACATGAGCTTCTTCGTGGGCGACGACGGGAAGGTGTACGACATCTTCGGCCGCGGCGGTGCCCAGCAGATGGCCCAGCGGATGAACCTGCCGTTCCTCGGGCAGATCCCGATCACGACGAGCCTGCGGGAGAACTCCGACGCGGGGGACCCGAGCGCGAACTTCGCCGAGGGGGAGGGCCACGGGGACGGACCCGATTCGCGCGGCGCGCTGGCGCGGGCGCTGGGCGAGGTCGTGAGCAACGTCGAGAAGCAGGTCGCGCTAGCGGGGATCCGCCAGGGGCACGACCGCCCGACGCTGCGGGTGAGCTAGTCAGGTCTGTGTGCGTTTGTAGCGTGTGGTCGGTCGGCGGATCATCACAGGCTCGACCATGAGAGCCATTTGCGTCGTTTGTCACAAGTGCTTCGCGGCAGGATGCTTGCGCGCGCCTCTCGCATCGTGCCACCAACCGCTGCTTTGAGCGGTTGGTGTTCCATGGCGCTCTCCCAGAAGCACCAGCCGTACAAAGCCACGGCTGGTGGCACGTCAC
>JAJDDM010000055.1 GCA_029260315.1 Phycisphaerales bacterium
CCCCCCGGCCACCGCGCCACGCGATTGCACATTCGGCGTGGCCTTCGCTCGAAGACTCGCTCAGACCACGGCACCGCGCCACGCGATTGCACATTCGGCGTGGCCTTCGCTCGAAGACTCACTCAGACCACGGCACCGCGCCAATGTCCCGTCGCCCTACACCCCGATCCCGCGCGCCGGCACATAATCGTCGTTGTGCCCGCCCTCAGTCGTGTCCAGCCCCCCGAACCGCACGCGGCAAGCCAGCCAGTGCAGGTCATTGCCCTCGAACTGCCGAAGCAACTCGCTCAGCATCGTGTCCTGGGTCACCATATGCACCTGGTTGCCGCCGCCGGTCCCCGCCTGCTGGAAGTGCCCCCGGTACTCCGTTGCCGGGCTCAGCATCAGATCCGTGCAGCTCTGATAGCTGCGGAACCTCTGGTCGGGCATCAGCCGCCCCTGGTCGCCCCGCAGAATCGCGCACGCCTGGCCGAGACCCAAAAAAACCGCCCGATCGGCGTGTACACGCTCAGCGTCGTGCCCCCCGGCACCGTCGCGAACACCGTCCCCCTGCCCTTGGTCGCCCACGCCCCGTGCCCGCACAGAAAGATATCCGCCATGGCTGCGCCTCCCAGTTTCCCCCCCCGCCAATGTGCGGGGGCGAGTACACAAAGACGCACCGCGTCTCGCACCCATACCCTGCTCACCATGAACGCCCGCCGCGCACTCGCTGTAGCCCTCCCAGCCCTCGCCGCCTGCTCGACCACCCCGCCGCAGCCCGGCCCCACCTACCCCGACGCCATCGCCCAGCTCCGCACGCTCGACATCCAGGTCCAGCGCGATGTCCGCACCATCACGCTCACCAACACCACCGCGCAAGACCTCCCCGCCGGGCGCATGTGGGTCAACAAATGGTTCAGCCGCGACATGCCCGAGGGCCTGCCTGTCGCAACAACCGTCTCGTTCGACCTCGGCGAGTTCGTCAACGAGTTCGGCGAACGCTTCCGCGCCGGCGGCTTCTTCGCCATCAACGACCCCGACGACCTCGTCCTCGCCCAATACCAGACCACCACCGACGCCGGCGACCAGGTCATCTACGGCCTCATCGTCATCGACGGAAGAATCGAATGAGCAGCGCAACGATCAGAGGCCCTGGCGCAAGCCTGGGCTTTCTCAGCACCCACCTCGCGGCGCAGCCATCCATCTACGAAGCACCGCGCGTCGCGCGCCGTCCGGCCTTCAATCCCTCCCGTGGCTTCGTGGCTTCCCCGCTCCGTGGCTCCTTCGACTCCTCCTTCTCCTATCGAGCCGCCCCATGAACATCCTCGTCATTGGCCCCCACCCCGACGACCAGGAACTCGGCATGGGCGGCGCCATCATCCGCCTCGCAGAGCAGGGCCACGACGTCCTGCTCCTCGACATGACCAACGGCGAGCCCACACCCCACGGCGACCCCAAGACCCGCGCCAAAGAAGCCGCCGACGCCCTCGACATCCTCTCCCCCGACTCCAGCGAGTTCCCAAACAGCAAACCCGTCCGACGCGTCCTCCTGGGCCTGCCCAACCGCGAGGTCATCCACTCGGTCGAATCCCGCCACCAGGTCGCCGGCGTCATCCGCACCCACCAGGCCGACATCCTCTTCGTCCCCTACTTCGAAGACGCCCACCCCGACCACCGCGCCGTCACCCGCATCGCAGAAGACGCCCGCTTCGACGCCAAGCTCACCAGCATCGACATGCCCATCCCCCCCGCCCTCGCCGTCAAGAACGACGCCAAGCCGCTCTACCCCCGCTGGCTCTTCTATTACTACTGCACGCACCTGCGCTGGGTCGCCGATCCGAGCTTCCTCTTCGACATTACCGGGCTGGTCGAGCGCAAGATCGAAGCCATCAAGGCCTACCACACCCAGTTCGTCCTGCCCGAGAAGAACCGGCGCGTCGTCGAATGGGTCGAGCACAGCGCCAGCTACTTCGGCTCCCGCATCGGCACCCAAGCCGCCGAACCGTTCTACACCAAAGAACCCCTCGGCCTCAATTCCCTCGCATCACTCATCCGATAGCGCCCCCTACGAGCCCGACGCGCAAGCGAGGTGATTGTACGACGATCGCACAATCTCGTAAGTACCTCGCTCGCGCGTCGGGCTCGTCAGCGCGATGTGTTTCGATCATCGACTGACAGCTCACCCCACATCCTCCCCCTTCGGCCTTCGACTCATCAACCCCGAAATCCCCGCCAACGGATCCAATCCCTCGAACAAAACCGAATACACCGCCTCGGTAATCGGCATCTCCACCCCGTGCCGACGCGCCAGATCCATCACGCTCTTACACGTCGCCACACCCTCGACCACATGCGCCGACCTCGCCAGATACCCCTCCAGCGTCTGCCCCTTCCCGAGCGCCTCGCCGCACGAGCGATTCCGACCCTCCGGACTGAAACACGTCGTCGCCAGGTCCCCCACCCCCGCGACCCCGAAGAACGTCTCGCTCTCGGCCCCCATCGCCACGCCCAGCCGCGTGATTTCCGCCAAACCCCGCGCAAGCAGCGCGCTCTTGGCGTTGAACCCCGCGTGCAGCCCGTCCAAGATCCCCGCCGCGATCGCGATCACGTTCTTCGTCGCCCCCGCAAGCTCCACCCCCATCGCATCCTCGAGCGTGTAGATCCGCAGCCAGCTCGTCGCGAACAGCCGCTGCAACAACCCCGCCAACTCCGCGTCATCGCTCGCTGCGACCATCGTCGCCGGCAGACACCGCGCCAGCTCCGCCGCGATCGTCGGCCCGCTCACCACGCCCGCCGCACGATCGCTGCCCAGCACGTCTCGCACCACGCCGATCGGCGTCAGCAGACTCTCGTTCTCGATCCCCTTGGCGACCGAGACCACGGGCGCATCGCCCAGCACCCCCCCCAGCCGCACCATCGTCTCCCGCACGCTCTGCGCCGGGATCGCCGCGATCGCCAGATCGACCCCTTTCAGCCCCGAATCATCCAGCAGCACCTCGACTCCATCCCCGAGCCGATACCCCGCCAGCTTCGGGCTCTCGCGCGTCTGGCGCAACGCCGCGGCTTCGTTGGGGTCATGTCCCCACATGACCACCTTGGGCAGCGGGCTTTCCCCCGTCCCCGCCGCCCGATCCGTCGAGCTCAGGATGTGCGCACAGACCGTCCCCATCTGCCCCAGACCCAACACCCCCACCCGCAGGGGCCTGCCGAGGCTCGGACTGGAGTTGCCTTGCGCCATGGTCGAGTGCCATTTTTCGAGGTTCCGCCGCTGAACCCGCCCCAGCGGCGAGGCGTAGGGTAGCGGTCCGGGCCCGATCGAGGCCCGCGCTATCATTCCGGCCCCCCATTTCCAGCCCCCCAGGGCCATTCCCGCCCAGACGGAGCCCAGCACCATGGCAGACCAGACCACCCGCGAGATGCGCCACCAGCACGAGCAGATCCACAGCGAGGGCAAAATGGCCTGCTGTGCCCATCACGAGATGGCCGGCATCGAGAAGTGGATGTTCTGGTACCTCGTCGGCGGCGTCCTGGTCATGATGACCGTCATCGCCAACTGGGTCGGCTACCGCGACTCGCTCACCGCCCAGATCCCCGCGCTCATCGGCGCCGCCGTCCTCGGCGCGCCCCTCGTCTGGGCCGCCTTCAGGGAGCTCCGCCAGGGCCGCGCCAGCAGCAGCACCCTGGTCGCCATCGCCATCCTCGCCGCCATCGCCGCGACCGAGTACCAGACCGCCGGCCTGCTGGCCTTCATCCTCCTCGTCGCCGACCAGTTCGTCCGCCACACCGCCTTCGGCGCGCAGCGCGCGATCGAAGAGCTCATCGAGCTCACCCCCGACATCGCCCGCGTCATCCACCCCGACGGGCGCGAAGAAGAAATGAGCCTCGACGCGGTCAAGGTCGGCCAGACCGTCCGCGTCCGCCCCGGCGAGAACCTCCCCGTCGACGGGCGCGTCGTCACAGGACGCACCACCATCAACCAGGCGTCGCTCACCGGCGAGGCCATGCCCATCAGCGCAGAGCCCGGGCGCGATGTCTACGCCGGCACCACCAACCTCACCGGCCAGATCGACGTCGAAGCCCTGCAAGTCGGCGGCGAGACCACCATCGGCAAGGTCACCGAGCTCATCCGCGTCGCCGAGGACAGCCGCACCCCGCGACAGCTCCTCATCGAGCAGGTCGCTCAGTTCTTCGTGCCCATCGCCCTCTCGGTCGCCGCCGTCGTCTGGTTCATCAACTCCCAGAGCCCCGTACAGGCCGTCAAGGACGCCGCGGCGACCAACGCCATCACCGTCCTCATCGTCGCCTGCCCCGCCGCCCTCCTGCTCGCAAGCCCCAGCGCCATGGTCGCTGCCTTCGCGTCGGCGGCTCGATTGGGCATCCTCGTCAAGCAGACCCACTACCTCGAAGCCGCCGCACATATCGACGCCGTCGTCCTCGACAAGACCGGCACGATCACCACGGGCAAGTTCGGCGTCAGCCGACTCGTCCCCGCCGACGGCGTCGAGGGCGCGGACCTCCTCGCCGCCGCCGCCAACGGCGAGCAGCACTCCAACCACCCCCTCGCCAAGTCCATCCTCGACACAGCGACCGCCGCGCGGATCACCCCCGACGGCTCAAACGACTTCGAAGAGGTCCACGGCAAGGGCGTCCGCGCCCGCACCACCATGGGCGAGATCTGCGTCGGCCGCGCCTCGTGGCTCATCCAGCTCAAGCCCGAACTCAAGGAGCAGATCCAGTCCGTCGAAGAGAAAATCGGCGGCATGTCCGGCGTCCACGTCATGCGCGACGGCAAGTACCTCGGCGTCGTCGGACTCGAAGACAAGGTCCGCGCAGGATCCAAGAACGTCATCGCAGAACTCCGCAACCTCGGCGTCCGCCTCATCGCCATCTTCACCGGCGATCGCATCAGCGT
Source organism: Phycisphaerales bacterium (assembly GCA_029260315.1). Classification (GTDB taxonomy): domain Bacteria; phylum Planctomycetota; class Phycisphaerae; order Phycisphaerales; family UBA1924; genus S146-42. Next base: position 4,892 of record JAJDDM010000055.1, read on the forward strand.
CGCCAAGCGCGTCGGCGTCGCCGTCGGCGTCGACGCCATCGAGGCAGAGTGCCTCCCCGAAGAGAAGCACCAGCAGATCGAGCAGCTCGTCGCCCAGGGCTATCGCACCATGATGGTCGGCGACGGCATCAACGACGGCCCCAGCCTCGCCGCCGCCGACGTCGGCGTCGCCATGGGACTCTCCGGCTCGGACATCGCCACCAACAGCGCCGGCGTCGCGCTCATGACAGACGACCTCAACCGCATCCCCTTCCTCATGCAACTCGCAAGGCGCACCCGCACCATCATCGCCCAGAACATCGCCGCCTCCATCCTCATCGTCATCGTCGGCCTCGTGCTCGCCTCGCTGGGCCTGCTCGAGGTCTGGTTCGCGGCGCTGTACCACTTCGTCGGCGAGATCTTCGTCCTCGGCAACAGCTTCCGCCTCTTCCGCTTCGGCGAAGAGTTCGCCCAGGCCGAAGAAGCCGCCAAGTCCAAGGGCCCCGAGATCGTGCGGCGCGAAGCCAGCGTCCGCCTCGCCGGCCAGCCCCAAGCCGCCTGATCGCCCCCCCACCCGGTGGCACGGGCGTCCCGCCCGTGCGCACTCCCAACGAGCCGCGCCCGTCAGATGGGTATGAGAAAAGCCCGTTGCCCCTATACGTTAGCGAGCGCGTGCTTGGAGCACTGCCCAAGGTAAGGAGCAACGGACCATGGATCGTATCTCTGTCGGATTGGATTATCACCAGGACGCCGTGCAGG
>JAJDDM010000056.1 GCA_029260315.1 Phycisphaerales bacterium
GGGGATCGGAGGGGAGGGCTGGAAGCCCTCCGCTCCGAGGGGACGGAGGGGACGGAGGGGACGGAGGGGACGGAGGGGACGGAGGGGCAGAGGGTGGAGAGCAGTTTGGTGGCGGCGCGGCGGGCGGTTTCGTTGGCTCGGCACTCGGTGGGGGTGGGGTTGGCGCCGGGGGCGGTCGCAGCGATGGCGGCGAGGGTGTGCGTTGCGCGGGCGAGCTGGGAGGGGGCGAGGTCGGCCGCGCGTTGGGTGGTCAGGGCGTTGATGGCGGCGATGTCGGCACGCACGGGCGGCGAGTCGGCCCAGGCGGCGAGCTGGGGGAGGGAGAGGGAGAAGATGGCCGCCAGCTCGCGGGGCGGGATGTCGGGGTCGAGGTAGTGGGAGAGGAGGTCGGCGTGGTCGAGGTTGGGTGGGAGGGGCTGGGTTTCAGGCTCGTACTCAGGCTCGGTGGTCGTGGTCTGATGGTGCCATCTCATGGTGATAATTATGGACCGGCGGACTGTGGGAGTCGAAAACCACCCCTCGGAGAGACTCGACGATTGCGCGCGAGAGCGGTTGCATTCCAGACCTTTGCGCTCGACATCAGTCTCTCCTATACTCAGTAAGCGCCAGCCCCGCTCGCTGATCGCTTTCTGTTGCTGATTCGCGACAGTGTAAGCTAATGGTTGGACATAGGCGTCCACCTCACTCCATGGAACTTCATCAACGGTGTACCCTGGGTAGATGGGTATCGACCTGGCGGAAGACGGATCATGAGCGGGGCTGGCCATTCTTCATCGCTCGCGCCAAAGAACTACGTCGAGCTCCAAGCTGACGACGCGGATGTGCTGCGCCGATTGACGACTGCGGAAGGCCGAGCGGGTGTTGCGATTCTACTTGAGATCTCGGATAGGTTTCTCTGTAGCGTCTTGTATGGAAGGGAGGAGCGAGGCAGATACCAAGTATTCGAGATTCCCAAGAAGACCGGCGGAACTCGGGTCATCAATGCGCCGCCGAAGAATCTGAGCATTCTTCAGCAGAAGGTGCGGTATGCAATCTCACTGCTTTATAAGGCCAAGCAGTGCGTTCACGGGTTCGTGCCAGGTAGGAGTATCGCGACTAACGCAGCGATTCATGTAGGGCAACGCTACGTGCTGAACGTCGATCTGCTTGACTTCTTCCCCTCAATCAAGATCGGTCGAGTAATTGGAGCCTTGCGCTCTGAGCCTTTCAATATCGAGAAACGCGCCGCCACTGTCCTCGCCCAAATCGCTTGTACCGCTACTGGGGAGTTGCCCCAGGGGTCGTCATGCTCGCCCGTTCTGGCAAACGTCGTATCGCATGGACTTGACGTCACTTTGTTGGACTTGGCGAGCCGGTATCACTGCAAATACACGAGATTTGCGGACGATATCTCTATATCGACTAGCAAGCCTTCTTTTCCTTCGATGCTAGCGGAGTTCGAAGACGGACGATGGGTATTGGGGGACGCACTAGCCAAGGCGATCAGCGACGCAGGATTCGTTGAGAATCCTGGGAAAGTGAAGCTTCAAAGCTGGAAGCGGCGTCAAGAGGTGACCGGACTTTGCGTGAACGAGTTTTCGAACGTAGATCGCCGCCATCTAAGAGAACTCGGCGCGACCATTCGCGTGTGGGAAAAATTGGGCGAGGCGCAGGCTCAGAAAGTGCTTAACCAGAAACTGTTTCCTCACGTGGCAGGTTCAGACGTGTCAATTGTCAACTACTGCCGAGGGAAGATTGGTTTCATTCAGATGGTCAGGGGTGAGGATGACCCAATAGTCCGTCGAGCCAAGAAGCGCCTGTCTGATGTGTGCCCGGATGCGTTTAAGTCAATAAAGCCGCTAGCCCAAGTAAACCCCACGCCTTTGAGAAGCGTCCCGAGGAATGTGAGTGGCTGGAATTCGGTTTACGGGAGAGTTGCCAGCAGCGTTTATCAGCTCAAAGTGAAAACTAAAGACTATGGAGATCAGACGGGCTCGGCGTTCCGGATAGGCCGTTCCTTGCTGGGCACGGCGGGTCACAATTTGCAGCATCTCGAGATTGCCATTGTGCTTCCGAACGGAGATGAAGTCCCCGTTCAGAAACACAAGTACCGATGTGCTCTACATGACACCGATGTTGGACTACTGAAACTGCCCGCAAATGTCGAGGTTGCTGGCGATCCGATCCCCTCTCAAGGGCGCCTCCCAGAGTTGGGTGAAGAAGTCGCGGCGATCGGATACCCAGCAGTTGCGTGGCGGCAAACTACAGTTTCATTGCGATCAGGGGTCGTCGAAGCATTGCCAACCACGCAGAATGACGAGTGGCGTTTCATCAGTGTCGGTTTTGTGAGTGCGGGAGGGCTGAGCGGGGCCCCGCTCATCGACAAGAGAGGGTTTGTGGTAGGGATCGTCGTCGAAAATACGCTTGCAAGATCAGCGTCGGTTGGGATGCAGAAGGGGCGGGCATCAGAAGCTGACGAAGAAGTCACTCGTTCCGACTTGTTCGGGCAAGCGTCTCCAATTGAGTACTTGACCGATCTCCAGTACGGTCGCATCGACGAAACTACCCCATGTGCTTGATGATCGCGTCCCCAAACTCCGAGCACTTGAGCAGGGTGGCGCCCTCCATGAGTCGCTCGAAGTCGTAGGTGACGGTCTTGGCGGCGATGGCGGCGCCGATGCCCTTGACGATGAGGTCGGCGGCCTCGGTCCAGCCCATGTAGCGGAGCATCATCTCGCCTGAGAGGATGACGGAGCCGGGGTTGACCTTGTCCTGGCCGGCGTACTTGGGGGCCGTGCCGTGGGTGGCCTCGAAGATGGCGTGGCCTGTGTCGTAGTTGATGTTGGCGCCGGGGGCGATGCCGATGCCGCCGACGCAGGCGGCGAGGGCGTCGGAGATGTAGTCGCCGTTGAGGTTCATGGTGCAGACGACGTCGTAGTCGGCGGGGCGGGTGAGCAGCTGCTGGAGGAAGGCGTCGGCGATGACGTCCTTGATAATTATCTTCGTGTTATCACCGCGCGCACGACCTTCCTTGGTGGGTCTGTGGGTGACGGCGGGGGCGCCTGCGGGGCGGTCCATGATGTGCCAGGGGCCGCCCTCCCAGGGCACAGCCCCGAAGTCCTCGGCGGCGCACTGGTAGGCCCAGTCCATGAAGGCGCCCTCGGTGAACTTCATGATGTTGCCCTTGTGGACGATGGTGACGGAGGTGCGGCCGTTGTCGATGGCGTACTGGACGGCGGCCTTCATGATGCGGCGGGTGCCCTCCTTGGAGATGGGCTTGATGCCGAAGCCGGTGGTGTCGGGGAAGCGGACTTTTTTGTAGCGGTCCGGGAAGTTGTCGGCGAAGGACTTCTTGAACGTGTTGCAGTCTTCGGAGCCTTGCTGGAACTCGATGCCGGCGTAGATGTCCTCGGAGTTCTCGCGGAAGATGACCATGTCGGTGTCTTCGGGGCGCTTGATGGGGGTGGGGACGCCGTCGAAGAACTTGACGGGGCGGAGGCAGGTGTAGAGGTCGAGGATCTGTCGGAGTGCGACGTTGAGCGAGCGGATGCCGCCGCCGACGGGGGTGGTGAGGGGGCCCTTGATGCCGACGAGGTACTTGCGGAAGTCGGAGAGTGTTTCCTCGGGGAGCCACTCGCCGGTTTTGTCCTTGGCTTTCTCGCCGGCGAGGGTTTCGTGCCAGGCGATCTGGCGTTTGCCGGCGTAGGCCTTTTCGACGGCGGCGTCGAAGACGCGGACGGAGGCGTTCCAGATGTCGGGGCCTGTGCCGTCGCCGATGATGAAGGGGACGATGGGGTCGTTGGGGACGGAGAGGCCGTTGTCGGTCATGGTGATGGGGGCGGCCATAGTCTGGAACTCCCTGTGTGGCAGGTGGTTGGGTGGATTGCTCGATTGCGCGGGCGTTTTGGGGCCCGGCGGGTGGTTGTGAGCGGGAACGATAGGCGTTGGCGGCGTGAATCAGGCGGGGGGTTCGGGCGGGGCGTGGGGCAGTGAGGAGGCGGCGATGGACGGGTGTTTGCACGATGCGGCGGCGCGGGCGGGGGCGTACCTGGACGGGGTCGGGGCGATGCGGGTGTCGCCTGATGCGGCGGCGCTGGCGGGGTTGGCGCGGCTGGGCGGGGCGCTGCCGGAGAAGGGGGAGGACGGGCGCGAGGTCGTG
>JAJDDM010000057.1 GCA_029260315.1 Phycisphaerales bacterium
GGGGCAGAGTGACGAAGTGGCAGAGGGGCAGAGTGACGGCGTTGTTTGGTTGTGGTCGTTAGGTTGGTGGGGGAAGGGCGGTCCAGTCGGGCTCGCCGCATTCGGGGCAGCGGCCGGTATCAAGGTTGTAGAGGAGGTAGCCGCAGTCGCAGCGGGGTTCTTCGATGGTGACGCGGATGCGCAGGGCGCAGGCGGGGCAGGTCGCGTCGGTGTTGGAGTCGATGCGGGCGGCGGCGCTGCATCGAGGGCAGGTGAGCGACACGGGGGTCTTGAGGTCGAGATCGGATTCCTGGGTGTCGCGGGCGGTGGAGCGCTCGATGGCGCCGGCGACGGGGACCATGACGGTGCCGAAGAGGGCGAGGAGGATGAGCACGCCCAGGAGCACGCCGCCGTCGTTCATAAAGAAGGAGTCGTCGGCGGCGATAAGGGCGAGAATGATGAGGCCCGCGCCGACCGAGCAGCCGGCGACGATGATGCGCATCACCCTCCAGAGGGTGGCGCGCAGCGGGGCGAGTGTCAGCACGCCGATGTGGAGCAAGACGGCGGCGGGGACGGTGATGAGTCCGATCACCCGTCTGTACGGCTCGTCATTGCGCCAGCCGGGATCGACCCAGATCAGCACGAGCCAGGAGAGATAGCTGGCCATGAGCAGCGCGAGGGCGATCCAGCCGGTGCGGGGGTGTCTGGCGATGACCAGCGCCGCGAGGAGGGCGAGCAGGGCGTAGATCGCGGTGGTGATGGAGGTGGAGAAGAGCTGATTTTCAGATGCGAGATGGTCCTGGAAGAGGGCGGCGACGACGGCCATCGCCGCGGCGATGGCGAGGACGGCCAAGGCCGCCCATAACACGCTGGTCTTGGCGCTGGTGTGATGCAGTGAGCGTGCCCCTCGAGAAGTTGTGCGCGGCGTTGCCGGCTCCGCAGAGCTGGCAGGGGTTCGGCTCAGTGTATATTCCGGCGGCGGCGAGCGCGTGACAGGTCCGATTCGGATGCCCGGTGCCTGGCACGCCGATTGCCTCCTGTATCGGACGCATGGATGTGCTTCAGAGCTCCTCCGGAGCCTTGGGACAGGGCGACTGGGCCCTGCGATGTTGCTTGTGCGCATCGGCGTCGTTACAGACCGACCGGAATCTCGTGTACGTTGGTTGCGAGTGTTTGCGGCGGCGGAACTTGAAACTGATTCTTTGTCCTGCGGGCCTCACGAGGTGGGGGCCCTCCCTGGAAAGGACCTGTGATGACACGATCCAAGCTCACGCTCTGCATTGCTACGCTCTCCGGCGCCGCCGCGTCGCATGCCCTTGCCCAGAGCGATGACCCCGCCAACGGGTATACCATGGAGGTGGGCGTGATTGCGCTGAGCACCGACGCTTCGGGTGCGATCAGCGTGAGCGGGAGCGGCGAGATGATCGTGCCGCGGATCCACGCACGCTCGACGAATGCGGCGGCGATCATCGGCAGCGGCAACGGAACGCTCCGCACGCGTTGCGTGCACTCGGCGGGCGGGACGGAGTTCGGCAACAGCGTCGACGTGACCGGCCTGATCCTCGAGGACGCGGGTGTGATCGAGCATCCGTTCGAGGAGTTCGTCATGCCCGAGATGGCAGATATGTCCGCCGATCAGGGCAGTCTGAGGCTGAAGAACGGCAACTTCGTCGTCAGTCCGGGGTACTACTCGGGCGGGATCGAGGTACAAACGAACGCGAACGTCACGTTCGAGCCGGGCGAGTACTACCTGGGTGGTTCTGGGTTTATGGCCCGCACGGGCACGGTGATGGCCGACGGCGTGGTGCTCATTCTCATGGACGGCGAGCTCGACATGAGCGGGAACGCGGATGTGTACATCAGCCCGCCGGAGAGCGGCGATTATCAGGGGATCGCGCTGGTCCAGCACAGCTCGAATACCAATGCGATGAAGTTCCGCGGCGGCGCGGGATTCTACATCGGCGGCACGATCTTTGCGCCATCGGCGCATGTGGACGTTCGCGGGAACAGCGGGATCCTCGGATCGGAGCCGTTCTTCGGTGATCTGCTGGTGGCGAACACGATCGAGGTGGGCGGCAACGGCGTTCTTCGGATCGGCATGTGGCGTCCGGCCGGGAACCTGCCGGTCGCCGCGCTCTGGGATTGAGACGGTGACGACAGGCTGATTCCGTCCCTGGCACCTTCCTCTCGTCGGTCGTGAGTCGCGGCAACTCGGTGACTGGAACACGCCGCGGGTTCAAACCCGCGGCGTGTTCGTCACCATGCGCCGGCGTACGTCGTGTCATATGCGGGCGCGTCGCGCTGCGTGAGCTCGAACAGGCGTTTGGCGATCTGGCGGAGGTGGAGTTGGTCGTGGGCGGTCCAGGAGGCCATGACGTCGCCGGCGCGGAGCTCGCCGAGGACTGGGTGGCTGTAGGCGCGGTTCCAGTCGGGGTTGTCGAGCGAGTTGAGCCAGGCGATGGAGCTCTCGCGCTCGCGGGCGAAGCGCTGCAAGCCATCGGCGAGGCTCTGCTCGTGGTAGCGGCGCTCGACCGCGACGCCCTCGGGGTCGAGCGCGGGCCAGGGCTTTGCCGGGTCTTCGAGGGTCAGGCGGACGCGGACGCGAAAGTCCTCTGTCTCCTCGTCGGCGAGGTGGTGGACGATCTCGACGATCGACCATGCGCCCGAGGGCGGTCGGAAGCGGGCGTCGGCGTCGTCGAGGTCTTGCAGGAGCGCCTGCAGGGCCTTCGGCGTCTGTTGCATGCGCTGGATGAGCCGGTCGAGGTGCATGGGCGTGCTCCGGGGATGGTGATCACATCGGCGAGGGGATTGAGTCGTCGGACGTCGTCAGCGACTCGTCCTGGCGGTTCATGCGCTCGAAGGCATTTGCGTAGTCGCGCGAGCGAAAGCGGCAGCGCAGGAACTTGCCCGAGATCATCGCGTCGAACGGCGGGCTCCAGGCCGCGCCCCACATGAGGACGGGAAAGCACAGGGCGACAGCGAAGATCAGCGCGACGGGCAGCCACATCGCCCGCAGCCCTGGGACGCTCTGGGCGAGGGTGATCGACGCGAGCAGCGCGACGAAGAAGACCGGGAAGCCGAGCAATCGGAGCAGCAGGAGGCGTTTACGGGTGCGATCGGCGCAGGCCCGGCAATAGGGGACGAACCAGGCCGGGCCGGGCAGCGCGATCGGGATGAGGAGCTGCCAGCGCCCGGTGCGGACGCTGCGGTGTCGGCGGGCGGTCTGGGCTTGGCCGCAGCAGGCGACGCAGCACTCGGGAAACAGCGGCGAATGGCCCGCGGCGAGCGTGACCTCGTGGTGCGAGCCGGCGATCTGCGCTGGCCGAGCCATCGGGCGATCCCGGTTAGCTGCTGCCCTCGCGCATGCGCGAGACGCCCTCGGGGAAGGGGTAGGTCGGGAAGACGCCGACGTTGCCCAGACGCCACATCATCGGGCTGGGGTAGACATCGCCCCGGAAGCCGGCGTCGTACATGGTGCTCAGCACAGCCTCGAAGCTGGGCTCGGAGCCGTCTTCCAGTTGCAGGCGGTTGGAGCGTGCGCCAAGGAAGCTGACGCTGGCGATGGGCAGGCGCTCGCGCCTGCCGCTGATCATCTTGACGACGGTGCGGAAGCCCCGGGCAAAGTCGGGCAGGGTGAAGTGCGAGCGGCCCTTGGGGCGCAGCAGCGCGAAGACCAGGAGGCTGTCGAGGTCGTACTTGAGGACGAACGGCTCGTTGTCGCCGGCGGCGTGGATGCTGACCGCGTCGTGGAAGACCTTGGCGTAGCTGGTGACGCTCTTGACCGACCACTGGCTCGTCGTCACGAGGTTGACGATCTGGGCGATGATGCCGTGGGAGTTGTCCTCGTCGTTGACGCCGCAGATGATCGCGCGGTAGCGCCCGTCGAGGACATCGCGGAGCATGTCCTGTCCCCAGAGGATGCGGATGCGGTGCGAGGGCTCGATGGGCGTGGCCTCGCCGGGCAGCAGGCTCACGCGGTCAGCGAACTGCTCGAAGCTCATGAGCTCGTCGCCGCCCTCTTCGTAAAGGCGGGGCTCTGCGGTTGTGGTCATCGTCGGACTCCTTCCCGCCCATTCTATGAAGGCCCCATAGCTCCGGGGCGGCCCGTCTGGGGGCTTGCCCAGACCGCAGGACCGTACGCCCGCGCCAGGCGGGCTGGAGCGCGGGTCGGCGGGTTCCGATGGGGGCGGAGCACACCGCAGGGGGTATTGACCATGAAGGGCTTTCTCTTCCGTTGGGGCCTGATCGTCTCGGGCGTGTTCGCGATCTTTACCGGGGCCAGCCAGTTGCTCGTGGGCGAGAAGCTGGACGAGACCGCCAGGCCTGTCAGTGCCGCGCAGGCGCTGGATCTGACCACCAGGGACAACAAGCAGCATTACGTCCAGATCGAGGGCCAGGCGGATCTGTCGCAGCGGGTTTATCGCACGGTCATCAGCCGCCCGGAGTATGTGGCGCTGGATACCGGACGCCAGCATGTGCTGGACCCGTTCGGGAGCGATGCCCAGGAGCTGATCGGGCAGACCGTGTCGGTGACGGGCACACTGGACCCGCGCAACGCGGAGCTCCAGACGATCGAGTACTACGAGGGCGAGACGGTCGAGGACGGAACGCTGCGGGGGCTGCGGGTGTTCGTGCCGGTGATGGAATCGGCAGGGCGGATCGTGCTGATGTCGCCGGGGTTCTCTTCGACCGATGATCCGGACTACGACCAGTGGCTGAAGCGGGCGTCGTTCACGGGCGTGCTGTCGCGGCTGGAAGATATCCCGGAGAATCGCCCGGGCCTGGACAGCACGGGCGCGGACGTGCGCAGCGTGTTCTCGAGCCTGGGGATCACTCTCGCGCCGGACGCGACGATTCTGTTCACCGACACCGACGGAACGCGCCGGGAGCGGTACTCGTATGCGCCGATCGTCGGCGCGGGCAACGGCGTGTTTGTCGAAATCCCGCCGGGAGATGAGCCCAGCGGCGGGACGTTCACGGGCATGGCGCGCTCGGCGAGCGTGTCGTCCTACGACGGATTCAAGGACGCGGTCGGCGGCGCGATGCCGGGAACGTTCGCGCTGGTGGACCTGGGCACGACCGCGGCGGACATCAACGCGGCACATTCCGCCAACGCGACCACGGCGCTGACGATGGGCGCGATCATGCTGGCGATCGGCGGGTTCTGGGTCTTCCTGCGCAGGTGGGCGTCGCAGAAGCGCGTCGCGTTCCTCGCGAAGGAGCTCGAGGATCTGGACCGGATCAACGGCCAGGGCGCGGCGTCGATGGGCCGGTCCCGCGACGCGGCCTGAGCAAGTCGCATTCTCGCCGTCCTTGCGTTCCAGAATCCCGAAACAGTGCGGTACCGGATGAGGGCCGCTCGCTACACGAGAGTTGCAGATGCTCTAACGTCGTGCCACCAACCGCTGCTTTGAGCGGTTGGTGTTTCATGGCGCTCTCCCGGAAGCACCAGCCGTGCAGAGCTGTTCCGACCGGGGACATGGTTGACACCCGTTCGGAGACATCGCTGACACATGTTAGTGCGGCTGG
>JAJDDM010000058.1 GCA_029260315.1 Phycisphaerales bacterium
CCCGGCGCCGAGACGGTGGGCTTGAGTTTGCCCTCAGGCAGCGGCCAGTCGTTGTAGGGCGCGATGTTCTGCCAGGTGACCGGGCCGCGGCTGGAGAAGCCGGCGATGGCGTCGTTGCAGTCGGTCGCGCCGGCGGTGATCATGTCGGGAACGTCGCCGGGCGTGCGGACGGAATCGACGCCACAGCATGTGCCCTCGTTGCCCGCGGCGTAGACGGTGACGACGCCCGCGTTGAAGGTGTTCTCAGAGACCTGTCGCCACATGGGGCGATCGGGGCCGGTCGAGTGGGGCCAGCCGATGCTCGCAGAGACGACGTCGGCGTTGTTGGCGGCGGCGTATTGCATGCTCTCCCAGACGACGCTCTCGCCGTTGAAGTTGTTCCAGAACTTGAGGACCATGATGCTGGCGCCCGGGGCGACGCCGGTCTGCTCGCCATTGGTGCCGTCGCCGGCGACGGTGCCCGAGGTGTGGGTGCCGTGCCCGTTGGTGTCGCCGATATTGCTGGTGTCGTCGCGGAAGTTCCAGCCGTGGATGTCGTCGACGTAGCCGTTGTTGTCGTCGTCGATGTTGTTGCCCGGGATCTCGCCCGGGTTGTCCCAAAGGTTGTTGGCGATGTCGGGGTGGGTGATGCACAGGCCGGTGTCGATCATGCCGACGACGACGCCGGTGCCATCGAAGCCCATGTTCCAGACATCGGGTGCGCCGATCTTGTTGACGCCGCAGGTGATCGCGGCGGTTGCGCCGCCTCCGCCCTCGATCTCGACGCCATCGCCCGGCAGGACGGGAAAGACCTCCTCGCCGAGCTGCTTGTCGTGGTGGAGGTAGGCGACGTCGGGTCGGCGGGCGATCTGAGCGACCATCTCCGCGGAGAGGTCGGTCGCGATCATGTTGGCGATATAGAGCGGTCGGACGCGATCGCCCACGTCGCCGGTGGCCTGACCCGTGGTAAGAAGGTCAAGGATGGGGCCCTGGGTGGCATTGGCGGTCTGGCGAAGGACGCCGAGGACGGCGGCCCGGCGGGCACGCTTGTCGTCGATCTGGCCCAGAGCCTCGATCTGATCGCGGGGCGTCTGCTCGCGCAGCACGATGACCACGGGCAGCATCTGCCCCGGCTCGAGTGCTCGCACAGCGGCGTCGAGGCCGTTGTGCAGCTTGGAGGTGCTATCGGACGGCTGGGCGACAGCGGCACTGACGGCCAGGCCCGTCGAAACGATGATACTGAGTGCTCGTGACATGCGGTTTGGTCTCCTTGGGACACAGCCTAGCAAAGTGCCCGGCGTTGTCGGCAAGAAATTGGCAATTCCGCGCTGGTCCGGAGGCTTTTCGCGCTGGGGAATGGCACGCATCTGGATGGCATGTGGTTGGTGCCGCGCTCGACGGCGCGGACGATGTCCGGCCTCAGGCTACCAAGAAGATTCCTCTGGTTGAGAATCCGCGTCGCTCAAGAATTGCACTTGTTACCCGGATGGAAACCCCCCGGCTGGTTTTGTCGTAGAGGCTGCCGCACCGGCGTCTGCCTGACGCCGGGACGGGGCTCATTCACGACGAACGGGTCCGTTGAACGCCGCGATGGCGTCTGACGCACGCTCAGGGAGCCGGGGTTCCGCGGGTGCGGGGCTGTCGGCAGGGGCGGGCGAGCGCCTATCGTCCCCATCCGGGCGGGATCGCGATGATCCCGACAAGCGCCCGGGGACGCACAGCGAATGCGGGCACGCACACGGGCGGGCCCATCGACCAGGACCCCTCACGAGACCGGACAGGGTCCGAGACCCAGTACTTTTGCTAAGAGAGGATTGACACCATGGCCGACACCCCCACTCCCGACGCCGGCGGCGATCAGCAGCGCCAGATCCAACTGCGGATCGACGAGTCCAAGATGCACAACACCTACGCGAACACGATCCGGACGTCGACGACGCAGGACGAGGTCGTGCTGGACTTCGGCATGAACCTGCCGATGCAGGGGCAGGACAACCAGCCGATGCTGGTGTTCAACGTGGGCAGCCGGGTCATCATGAACTGGTCGGCGGCCAAGCGTCTGGCGATCAACCTCGGGCAGGTGATCCGCCAGTATGAGGAGCGCAACGGCGAGATCCAGTTGCAGCGTGCCCAGCCGGGCGCGGAGGGCGGCGAGGGCGGCCCGCGCCTCGCGAAGGACTGAGGACCCGCGAAGGACTGAGTATCTGAATGAGCGTGCAGCGATCCGAGGGAACCACGGGGGTGAGCGCGGGAGAAGAGCTGGCGGTCGCGCCGGCGACTCCCGGAAACACCGCCGAGGAACTGCGGACGCTGCTGACGCGACTGCTGGAGACCCAGTGTCGGCTCGCGCAGGCGTCGGCGGGCGTGATCTATCTCGCCGGCTCGTCGAACAGGCGGGCCGGTGTCTTTGCGCGCTGGCCACAGCGGACGAACCTGCTGGACGATGCGGCGATGGACAGCCTCGAGCGTCTTGGCGCCCAAGCGACGGCGGGCGAGGGCGATCGGGGGCGGATCGAGTCGCTGACGATCGCGGATCGGTCTGGGTTATATGGGGCCGGGCAGACGCACTTGGTGCTGGTTGCGCCCTTGAGCGCGAGCGGAAAGGTCGAGGGCGCGGCGATGCTGGTGATGCCCGCCGGCGAGGAGGTGGACGCCGAGCGGGCGCTCACGCAGCTTTCTTTGAGCAGCGCTCCGTTCGAGACCTTCTTATGGCGTCAGCAGGCGATGAGCGAGACGCGTCAGAAGACACTGTTGCGTCAGACGCTGGAGCTGATCGACGCGACGCAGCAGGCGCAGTCGGCGCGCGGCATGGGCTCGATCATGGCCAACGACTTTGCGCGCAGGTTCGCCTGCACGCGGGTTTCGATCGGCATGATCCAGCCGGGGAGCGATCGGATCCGGCTGGCGGCGGTGTCGGGGGCGGAGGATATCGATCGCAAGGGCCCGGCGGCGGACGCGCTCGAGGACGCGATGGAGGAGTGCGCGCTGCAGGATATTGAGTTGATTTTTCCGCCGCCGCAGGAGATCGCCAGCGAGCCGGGGGGCAAGCGTGTGCTGCGTGCGCACGAGCGTTTGAGCCAGACGTTCGGGCCGAGCAGTATTTTGAGTTTGCCGCTGCGGGTCGAGGGCGATCTGGTGGGCGTTGTGGTGCTGGAGCGCGAGGCGAACGACCCGTTTCCGCCGGCGGCGATTCCGCTGGTGCGGTTGGTGGCGGAGTTCATTGGGCCGGCGCTGTACACGCGGCGGCTGGCCGACCGGGGCGTGCTCGCGGTGACGCGGGATCGGGCGCGGGATCTGGCGACGTGGGTGGTCGGGCCTCGCCATACCTTGGGAAAGCTGATCGGGCTGCTGGCGCTGGCGCTGATTCTGGCGGCGACGTTCGTGCCGATCCCGGCGCGGGTGACGGCGGACGCCGAGATTCGCGCGGCGGTGAATCGGAAGATCATCCCGCCGTTCCGGGCGATCCTGGCGGAGGTGCTGGTGCGCCCGGGCGAGGAGGTGCGCGAGGGGGAGTTGCTCGCGCGCCTGAGCACCGAGGATATCGAACTGGAGCGGCTGAGCCTGATCTCCGAGCGTCAGGAACTGGAGACCGAGCGGGCAGACGCGGCGGTGCGCGGCGGGCCGACGGATGTCGCCCGCCTGGACACGCAGATTGAGGGCGTGCAATCGCAGATCAACCTGCTGGAGCGGCAGATCGAGAAGGCGCAGATCCGCAGCCCGATCGCGGGATCGGTGAGTCGGGGCGATCTGGAGGACTTCGTCGGCGCGCCTGTCGAGACGACCCAGGCGCTGTTCGAGATCGTGACAGACCGGCTGGTCGTGGTGGTCGAGGTGGACGAGCGGGATATCGGCAGGACCGAGGTCGGCCAGCGGGGCTGGCTGGTTTCCAAGGCGCTGCCGGATGAGCGCGTGGGGATCGAGGTCGCGCGGATCAACCCCGTGGCGAGGCCGGTCGAGGGCGCGAACATCTATTTGGTCGAGGCGCTCGTGCTGGAGGAGCAGGGCCAGCGCCCGGCGTGGCTGCGACCGGGGATGACCGGAACGGTGCGCCTGGAGGCGGGGACGACGACGCCGATACGGGCGTTCCTGGGTCCGATCGTCGACGAGATCCGTTTCAACCTGTGGTGGTGATGAGGAGGGCGTCTTGCTGAGGCCCGACGTGCAAGCCTCGTACAGCGATCTGTGGTATCGAGTCACCGACTCGCGCCCGCGCCTGAGCCCGCACGCGCGGATCGTGCGCCAGAGGTATGGGCCGGGGATCACGTTCATTGTTGAGGACCCCGCGGGCGGGCATTACTACCGGCTGAGCGAGCCGGCGTACTTCTTCCTGGGTCTGCTCGACGGCAGGACGTCGATCGACGAGGCGTGGGAGGCGTGCTGCGTGCAGCTGGGCGACGCGGCGCCGAGCCAGCGGGAGATCATCAATCTGCTGGCGCAGCTTCAGTTGTTCGGGCTGCTGGTGGGCGATCAGCCGCTGTCGAGCGAGATGCTGGAGCAGCGGATCGAGCAGGCGAAGTCGGACCGGTTCCATCGGCGTGCCGGGCGCTTCGTGTTCCCGAGCCTTCCGCTGATCAATCCCGAGCCTTTCTTACAGCGGACCGAGGGGTTCTGGCGGTTCGTGTTTTCGAAGGTGGGGCTGGCGATCTGGCTGGTGACGGTCTCGATCGCGCTGCTGCTGGTTGTGCCGAGGTACCGGGAGTTCGGCAGCGCGTTTAACGGGCTGCTCGACCCGCGGAACCTGATCTACATGAGCGTGCTGTTTCTCTTGATCCGTGCGATCCACGAGTTGGGGCACGCCGGGGCGTGCAAGGCGATGGGCGGCAGGTGTACCGAGATCGGCGTGATTCTGATCGCGCTGGTGCTGCCGCTGCCCTATTGCGATGCGTCGAGCGCGTGGCGGTTTCCCGAGCTTTCCAAGCGGGTGCTGGTATCGGCGGCGGGGATGCTCGTGGAGTTCTTCTTCGCGGCGATGGCGGGGATCGTCTGGGCGGTGGTCGATCCGCGGGACGCGCCGCTGATCCACGCGCTGGCGTTCAACATGATGGTGATTTCCAGCGTCACGACGCTGGTGTTCAATATCAACCCGCTGCTGCGGTATGACGGGTATTACATTCTTTCGGACGTGATGGGGATTCCGAACCTCGCGCAGCGCAGCCGCACGCTGTGGCAGTACCTGATCGAGCGGTACGCGTTCGGGATCGGACGGCTGAAGCAGCCGGCGGTGCGGGATCGCTCGGAGTTCTGGGTGATGACGCTCTACGGCGTGCTCAGCCCCCCCTACCGCCTGTTCATCGGGGTGAGCATCCTGCTGCTTATCTCGAGCCAGTATCTGACCGTGGGCGTGCTGATCGCGGGCGTGATGGCGGCGATCTGGTTTGTGTGGCCGGTGACGAAGGGGCTTACCTATCTGTTCACGTCGCCGAAGCTCTTGGGGCGGAGGACGCGGGCGGTGTCGCTGGTCGGATCGCTCACGGCGGTCGTCGTGCTGCTGGTGGGCGTGGTGCCGGCGCCGGCGTCTGGGTACGCCCACGGCGTGCTGGAGCCGACGCGGCGCGAGCTGCTGCGGGCGCGCGAGGACGGGTTCATCAAGGCGGTGCATGTGCGCCCTGGCGACGCGATCGGTGAAGAGCACCTGGTCATCGAGCTGGAGAACCCGCTGATCGAGCAGCGGCTGGAGATGGCGCGGATCAAGGTTCGCGAGGCTGAGATCAATCTGGATAGGGCGATCGAGGCCGCGCCGGAGCTGCGGGAGATCGCGCTGCGCCGCCTGGAGACGGCGCACAGGCGGCTGGAGCGGGCCGAGCTTGCCCAGTCGCGGATGCGGGTGACGAGCTCGATCGCTGGTCGCGTGGTCGCGCCCAGCGGGACGGGGATCGACCTGGAAAACCTCGAGGGCAGATTCGTCTCCAAAGGGACGGCGCTGGCGATGGTGGCATCGATCGATCAGCTCCGCCTGACGGCGCAGATGTCCGACCGGGAGTTCGCGCATGTGTTCCCGGACGCGGATCTCCAGACCGCGCGGGATCGGCGGGCGATGATCCGCGTGCGCGGGCGCAGCGCCGAGTCGACCGACGGCAGGCTGGTGTCGCTCGCCCGGGCGGGGTTCCGGCGGCTGGAGAATCAGGCGTCTTCGACCGCGGCGGGCGGTTCGTTCGCGATGGATCCGAACGATCCGGACCGCGAGGCGACGCTGATGCCGCTATTCACGGTCCAGGTCGAGCCGATCGAGCAGCCGGGGTGGTGGCAGCCGGGGCTGCGGGCGAAGGTGCGATTTCCCCTGGATTCCGCGCCGCTGGCGACGCAGCTGTGGCGGCGGGCGCGACAGTATCTCTCGGGGAGGCTGGCGGCATGAGCAAGGCCGCGTCCATGCTCGAGCTGCTCGAGCCGGGTGTCGAGCGCGTCGCGCCGGCGCCGGTGCGCGAGCGCTCGGCGGCTCGCAGCAAGCCGCTAAAGGGACTGGATGCGCTGAGCGAGCGAATGCGGGGGTCGGCCGCGCGTCGGCGCGTAAATCGGAGCGAGCGGGCGCGGGCCAGAGCCATCGTGCGCATCGCCGAGGCGCTCGCGGAACTGTCGGAGCGGCATCTGAACGCGCGGGTTGCCGAGGCGAGTGACCAGGTGCGATTGCGCCGGAGCGAGAGCGAGACGATCGATCACGCCGCGGCGGTGGTGTTCGAGGTCGTCCGGCGCGAGGTGGGGCTCAGCCTGCACCCCGAGCAGGTCATGGGCGGGCTGGTGATCGCGGGGGCCAAGTGCGCGGAGATGGCGACCGGCGAGGGCAAGACGGTCACGGCGGTGCTGCCGGTGGCGCTGGACGCCTGGCTCGGGCGGGGCGTGCATGTGCATACGGTGAACGACTATCTCGCCCGGCGAGACGCGCAGATCACGAGACCGGCGTACAAGCGGCTGGGGCTGAGCGTCGGCGTGCTCCAGGACCAGATGCCCCCGGCCGAGCGCAAGGCTGCGTATCGGCGCGACGTGACGTACGCCGCGGATAAGCAGTTCATTTTCGACTACCTGCGCGATCGGCTTGCGACGCCGATCGAGAGCGGCGTGCTGGACGCGGAGCTCGACGACGTGCTGCGCGAGCGCCAGTCGTGGCGGGGGCAGATCGTCCAGCGCGGGCTCTATAGCGCGATCGTCGACGAGGCTGACAGCGTGCTGATCGATGAGGCGGTGACGCCCGCGATCATCGGCGTGGATAGCTCGGGCGATCCGTCGGCGCTGGAGCATTACCGGGTCGCCGCGGCGTTGAGCGAGCGGATGGAGGCGGGGCGCGATTACAAGATCGATCGCCCGCAGCGCCAAGTGACGCTGACCAGCGCGGGGCGCGAGGCGTTGAGCGGGTGGGTGGACGAGCTGCCGGCGTTCTGGCGCGGGCCGATGCGCCGCGAGGAGTTGGCGACCTTGGCGCTGTCTGCCCGGGAGCTGTATCGGCGGGACGATGACTACATCGTCAAGGACGGCAAGATCGTGATCGTCGATCGCTCGACCGGGCGCATCCTCGAAGGCCGCCAGTGGCAGCTCGGCGTGCATCAGGCGGTCGAGGCCAAGGAGGAGCTGGAGATCAGCCCGGATCGGCGGACCGCCTCGCGGATCAGCTATCAGCGGTTCTTCCAGCAGTACCACCGGCTCGCGGGGATGACGGGCACGGCGTGGGAGGTCGCCGGGGAGCTGTTCCAGCACTACGGGCTGATGATCGTGGGTGTGCCGACGCACCGCCCGGTGATCCGCAAGCACGCGCGGGACCGGATCGTGCGGACGAGCGAGGCACGCGATCGGCTGGTCGCCGACCGGGTGTCGGAGTATCACGCCAGAGGCCGACCGGTGCTGATCGGGACGAGGAGCGTGGGCGAGTCCGAGCGTCTGGGCGAGGCGCTGGCGGCGAGGAATGTGCCGTGCCAGATCCTCAATGCGCAGCGCGAGGCCCAGGAGGCGGAGATCATCGCGGGCGCGGGACAGAGCGGGGCGGTGACGGTCGCGACCAACATGGCCGGTCGGGGGACCGACATCATCCTGGACGATCGCACCCGCGAGCTGGGCGGCTTGGTCGTGATCGCAACGGCCCGCAACGAGGAGCGACGGGTCGACCGCCAGCTCTTCGGCAGGGCCGGGCGCCAGGGCGACCCGGGGCGGGCCGAGACGTATGTGTCGCTCGAGGACGATCTGCTGGGTCGGCATGCGCCGAAGCTGCTGGTGAAGCTGAGCCGGGCGCTGGCGGGCCCGCTGTCGATGGTCGTGGCGCGGCCGCTGTTCTGGTACGCCCAGCGAGCGGCGAGCGTGAAGGCCCGCATCACACGCGAGGAATCGGGGCGGTCGGACTCCTGGCTGGAGATGGCCCTTCACGCCAAGACCCGATAGGACCGCATGGTGCCAAACGCCGTGCGTTGACGGATCGGGTCCTGCGGTGACCGGGGCCGAGCGTGCGCCGGCGACCGTCGAGGAGCACCGAGAAGGCCGCAGAGCCGGCCATCTCGGTGGCACGGCAAACGGGGGTCGCGCCATGTGGATGGCGAGCGGACGAGGAGGAGCGGATTGTCGCGCGGATCGCTCGCCAGCGCGAACGTGACGGCAACCCCATACGAATACCATCCATATACGCGGCTGGGCCGGCGCGGGGCAGCCCGCGCCGAGCAGCCGATGTGACACGGAGAACGCATGACGACCAGCGCCGAATCGACACCGTCCGCAGAACTCGCTCAGGAGGTCGATCGCCACAGCCACCTGATCCAGCGGCTGATCGAGTCGGTCGAGCAGGTCGTGGTGGGCCAGCGCCCGATGATCGAGAAGCTGCTGATCGGGTTGCTGTCCAACGGGCATGTGCTGCTGGAGGGCGTGCCGGGGCTTGCCAAGACGCTGACGGTGAGCGTGCTTGCTCAGAGCCTGCACGGGAGGTTCAGCCGGATCCAGTTCACGCCGGATCTGCTGCCGGCGGATCTGCTGGGGACGCAGATCTACGACCCGCGCGACCACACGTTCAATATCCGCAAAGGGCCGATCTTCGCGAACATCGTGCTGGCCGACGAGATCAATCGTGCGCCGGCGAAGGTGCAGTCGGCGCTGCTGGAGGCGATGCAGGAGCGCCAGGTGACGATCGGCGAGAGCACCATGCCGCTGGATGAGCCGTTCCTGGTACTCGCCACCCAGAACCCGATCGAGCAGGAGGGGACGTACCAGCTTCCCGAGGCACAGGTGGACCGGTTCATGCTGAAGCTGCGCATCGACTATCCGCATCGCGATGAGGAGCGGCTGATCGTCGATCGGATGGCGACGACCCGCCCGCGCACGCACGTCGAACCGGCGATCGAGTTGGAGGAGATCGCCCAGGCGCGCGGCGTCGTCGATCGGATCTATCTGGACGCCAAGGTGCGGGATTACATCGTCGAGTTGGCGCGGGCGACACGCGAGCCGTCAAAGCTGAATCTGAACATCGAGCGGCTGATCGACTTCGGCGCGAGCCCGCGTGCGAGCATCAATATGGCGATCGCCTCGCGGGCCCAGGCGTTCCTCGCCGGGCGGGCGTATGTCACGCCGGCGGACGTGAAGGAGATCGCGCCCGAGATCATGCGTCATCGCGTGATTCTCAGCTATGAGGCGCACGCCGAGGGCGTGACGACCGATGACATCATCCAGCGGATCCTTGACCGCGTGCCGATCCAATGACGACGAGCGATCTCCAGGCCGAGGAGTTGATGCGCGAGGTGCGCCGGCTGGAGTACCGGACGCGTCGGCGTGTGGACTCGCTGTTCGCGGGCAACTATCACTCGGCGTTCAAGGGCCAGGGGATCGAGTTCGCCGAGGTTCGCGAGTATGAGCCGGGCGACGACGTGCGGGCGATCGACTGGAACGTGACGGCCCGGGCCGGCAGGCCGTTCATCAAGCTGTTCGTCGAGGAGCGCCAGCTGACGGTGATCCTCGCGGTGGACGTGAGCGCGTCGAGCGGGTTTGGGACCAAGGGCAAGCTGAAGAGCCGGGTGGAGATCGAGGTGGCGGCGGCGCTGGCGGCGGCGGCGGCGCGGACGCAGGATCGGGTGGGGCTGATGCTCTTTGCCGAGCGTCCGGAGCTGTTTCTGCCGCCACGCAAGGGACGCCAGCACTTCTTGCGAGTTCTTCGAGAGCTGGTGGCGCACAGGCCACACGGGACACGGACGGACCTCGCCGCGGCGCTGGATCACGTCGGCGATCTCCAGCGTCGGCGGGCGATTGTGTTCCTGATCTCCGACCTGATCACACCGGAGCAATCGCCGGAGCTCTTGACCCCCCACCTGCGCAAGCTGGCGGCCCGCCACGAGCTGACGGTGGTGCATGTGCGCGATCCGCGTGAGAGCGAGCTGCCGCGCGCGGGGCTGGTGCGATTGCGCGACGCCGAGTCGGGGCGGACGGTCACGGTCGACGCGGGCTCGTCGCGGATGCGATCGCGGTTCGCCAAGGCGAGCCACGCGCGGGCCGAGGCGATCCGCGGAGCCATCGCGGCGTCGGGCGCAGAGCGCATCGAGGTCTGGACCGATCGCCCGATCATGAAGCCGCTGCTGGCGCACTTCCAGCGCCGGGCGGGGAGGGTCGTGGCGTGAGCGGGACACGGACCAACACCGTGCGCACGGTCGCGGCTCTAGCCACGGTGTTCGTCGTCGCGGCGCTTGGGCTCGTTTTCGGGTGCGCCGAGCGGGCAGCCGCGCCGCCGCCGGCGAGCTATGCCCAGGAATCCTGGTTCGAGGATGGGCCGCTGGAGTTGCACGCGGCGATCGACGAGATCGAGACCGATGTCGTCGGCACGATCCATCTGCGGTTCGACGCGACCATCGAGGCGGGCTACACGCTGGTGACGCCGGAGATCGGCGGTGAGCTGGGCGTCTTCGAGGTCGTGGACATTCGGCGGAGCGGGCCGACGATGCGCAAGGACGGGCGCGTCGCGTGGTCGCTGGATCTTGCGGTCGAGCCGTACCTGCCGGGCGAGCACGAGATCCCCGCTTTGGATTTTGCGTATTCGCCGGTCGCCGACGGCGGGTCGGGGCGAGACGCGCGCGGGGGCGTCGGCGGGATCATCACGACGCGCCCGATCACCGTCACCGTCGCGAGCGTGCTCGATGGCGAGGAACTCAGCCTCGGCGAGCTGCGCGACGTGATCGACCCCGAGAACGACATCCCCTTCCCCGTCGGCGGCGTGGTGATCGCGGGGGTGATCGCGCTCGGCCTGCTCGGCACGATCGTGGTCATCGCCCGCAAGCTCCAGCTCGAGCCGTTGCCGCCCTCGCCGGTGACCGAGGCGTTGCAGCGATTGCAGGTGCTGGAACTGCGCCCGCACGACGAGCCCCACGAGCGCGCCGCTACGCTCTCGGAGGTCTCCGAGCTGATCCGGCGGTGCATCGCGCACCGGGCAGAGCCCAAGGCGGCGAGGATGAGCGAGCGCGAGCTCCGCCGCTCGATGGCGAACTGGCCCGGGCTGGACACCCACGAGCACATCCGCCTCTCGGCGCTGTTCAAGCGCCTCGACGAGGCCCGGTTCTCGGGGCACGAGCCCGGCAAGCAGGAAACGCGGGATATCGTTCGCGAGGCGATCGAGCTGCTGCCGGCGATCGAGCGGGCGTTCGTGCATTTCTCGATCGCCAGCGCCGCCGAGGAAATCAGCTTCGAGGAGACACGAGGCACATGATGGATCGCTTCGAAGCACCCAATCTGCTCTGGCTGCTCGTGCTCGTGGTCGCGATCCCGCTTGCGCGCATGGCGTGGGCGCGCGTGCCGGTCATCAGCTTCAGCGCCCTCGACGCCTCGCAGGAGCTGCGCCCGTCGTGGCGGGGCAGGATCGCGTTCCTCCCCGGCCTGCTGATGGTCCTCGCGATGGCGTCGCTCGTGCTCGCCGTCGCACGCCCGCAGAATGTCGAGGGGCAGACCAGGATCAGCACCGAGGGCGTGGCGATCGAGATGATCATCGACCGCAGCGCGTCCATGACCGCCCCCATGATGCATGAGGGCGATCGCCTGACGCGCTTCGAGGTCGTCAAGCGGGTCTTCGCGCAGTTCGTCAACGGCGACGGTGGGGCGCTGGACGGGCGCAAGGGCGACATGATCGGGCTGATCGTCTTCGCGGGCTTCGCCGACACCGTCTGCCCGCTGGTGCGCTCCTACGGCGTGCTGACCGACCTGGCGCTCAACACGCAGCCCGCGCCGCCCTCCATGCCCGAGGGCGGCACGGCCATCGGCGATGCGCTCGCCCTCGCCGCCGCACGCCTCCAGACCGCCGAGGAGCAGATCCAGCGGCTGAACAACAAATCCGACGAGCCGCCGGAGTTCACGATCAAGAGCAAGGTGATTATCCTGCTGACCGACGGCGAGCACAACCGGGGCGACGTGCTGCCGCTGGAGGCCGCCGAGAAGGCCCGCGACTGGGGCATCAAGGTCTACACCATCGGCATCGGCGGCACGGGCGGGGTGGTCTATATCCCGGGCAACACGCCGGGCTCGCGCATGCCGATCCGCGATCGCGTGGACGAGCGGACGCTCAGCGCGATCGCCGAGATGACCGGCGGGGTGTATTGGAACGCCCGCAACGCGCAGGCGCTCAAGCAGGTCTACGCCGAGCTTGGTGAGCTGGAGCAGACGAACATCGGCACGGTCGAGTACACGCGCGTCGAGGAGCGATTCCAGCCGTACGCGATCGGGTCGGGGCTCTTCCTGGCGTTCTCCCTGTTGCTCTCGAGCACGATCCTGCGGAGGCTGCCATGACGATGGAGCGGCTGCTGGGTGTGCGCGAGTTCGCAGAGCCCGCCTGGCTCATCGGGGTCTGGCTCGCGCCGCTTGCGCTGCTGATCGTGCTTCTGGCGATCGTCCGTCGGCGCAGGGCGCTGGCGCGGTTCGCCGAGCGCGATCTGCTGGATGAGATCGCCTCGCCCGTTGGGTCGGTGCGGCTGGTCACGCGCGCTGTCCTGGTCTGCGCCGCGCTCGGGCTCATCGCCGTCGGACTCTCGCGGCCGCTCTGGGACAAGTCCGAGAGGACCATCCGGCGCGAGGGACGCGACGTCGTCTTCATCGTCGATGTCTCGCGCTCGATGCTCGCCGACGATCTCGCGCCCAACCGCCTCGAACGCACCAAGCTCTGGATCCGTGACGTGATCCCGACGCTCGACGGCGACCGCGTCGGACTGGTCGCTTTTGCCGGTGCCGCGGTTGTGAAATGCCCGCTCACGCTCGACTACGCCTACTTCGACCTCGCCCTCAGCGAGCTGGCGACCGACAGCGTGAGCCTCGGCGGCACCATGATCGGCGACGCCCTGCGCAAGGCCACCGGCGAGATCTTTGATCAGTTCGAGGGACGCTACCGCGACGTGCTCCTGTTTACCGATGGCGAGGACCAGGGCAGCGCCCCGATCGACGCGGCCCGCGCCGCCAGCGAGCGCGGCGTGCGGCTCATCGCCTTCGGCCTCGGCAGCGACACCCAAGGCACGCTCGTCCCCGACCCCGACCGGCGCGGGCGATTCATCGAGGATCGCGTCGGCAACCCCGTCCGCTCGCGCCTCGATCGCGACACGCTTGAGGCGATGGCAAGATCCACCCAGGGCGGGGTCTACGTCCACGTCGGCACCGGCAACGTCGAGCTCGATCGCCTGTACGCCGATCTGGTCAAGGACGCCGCGAAGAGCGTCGTCCGCGAGGAAACCATCGTCGAGTACGACCAGCGATTCCAGGCCTTCCTCGGCCTGGCCCTCACCATGCTGATCGCCTCGGCATTCATCGGAGGACTCGATCCATGAGGCATGTGAACGACACACGACGGCGGGTGATCCTCCTCGCGAGCGGCGCGGCTCTCGCCGGGCTGTCGCTGGCGAGTGACTCGCCGTTTAACCTGCTCGAGCGGGCGAATGAGGCGTATCGCGAGGGGCGGGTCTCGCGGGCGCTGGATCTCTATGAGGAGGCCGACGAGCTGGGCGCAGACGACCCGCTGACGCTGTATAACTGGGGCACGGCGCTGGCGGCGAGCAACGAGCGGGGCCTCGCCGAGCGCATGTTCCGCAAGGCAGACGAGCACGCCCAGAGCGACGACGTGCGGGCCCGTGCGCGGTTCAACCTCGCGCACTCGCTGTTCGTCACCGCGAGCACACTGACCGAGGAGGATCCGCGGCGGGCGATCGAGCTGTTCGATGAGAGCGCCAAGGCCGCCAAGTCGGCGCTTCGGTTGAATCCCGCCGACCGGGAGGCCGCGTCGCATGTGGAGATCTCGCGCCTCGCGGCCCAGCTCGTGCGCGATCAGCTCGCGATGGCAGAGCGCATGCGGGAGCTGGCCAACCAGCAGCGCGAGCAGTCGCGGGCGTCCCAGGATGCGCACCATCAGCAAGAGCAACGCGAGCAACAGCAGGAACAACAACAGGAATCCCAACAGCAGGAACAGGGCGAACAGCAACAGCAGCCGCAGCCCTCCGAACAAGCGCCACAACAGCAGGAACAGCAGCCGCCCGAGCAAGGTGAACAGCAGGACCAGCAGCAGAGCGACGAGGCGGGCGAGCCTCCCCAGGCCCCCGACATGCCCTCGTGGTTGCAGGATCTACTGGGGCCGCGCCGGCCTGCCGATGAGGGCCAGCCAACGCCTCAGGCACCCGAGCAGTCAGAACAACAGCCAGCCGAGGCGGGCGAACAGCCCGAGCAGGGCGGCGAGCCCAACGCGCCCGAGAGCGCGGGACAAAATGAGAGTCAGGAACAAAGAGCTCGCTCCCAGGGCCGGCAGCCGCCGGGCGACCAGCCGCAGCAGCCCGAGGGACAATCGCAGGATCCCACGCCTGAGCAGCCGTCATCAGGCGATGAGCCCTCGCAGAACCAAGACCTCGGCGAGGCGCAGCAGGAGTTGAACACCCAGACCGAGGGGATCGCCGAGACGCTGCGCAAGGCGATCGAGAATGATCTGGTCGCGGGCGATCGCGAGTTCGCTGAGGCGGTGTTGCGGGCGATCGAGCAGGCGCGCGAGTCGCAGGACGACGCCCAGGAAAACCTTTCCGAGCAGCAGTTCGACGAGGCGGCAAGCGAGCAGCAGCAAGCCGCGACGCTGCTGGAGATGGCCGAACAGATCACGAACCGCACCCGCTCGCGCCAGCCTCGCGAATCTCAGGACGCCCAGAGCGAGGAGAACCAGCAGCCCCAGGGCTCCGGCCAGGGCGAACAGGTCGCCGACGAGGAGGCCCAGGAACTGCTCGACAAGGAACGCAATGAGCGCGAGTTGCGAAGGGCGTATCAGCGCAGGATCATGCGAGGCCGACGCGCCCCGGCGAGGGACTGGTAATGCGAGCTTGGCTCCCTCTCTTCGTGGCGGTTCTCGGCGCGATACTGACGCCGCGCGGCGCGGCACAGGACATCGAGATCGAGGCGTTTCTCGTGGACGACCAGCCGTACGTCGGCTCGCCCGTGGGCTTTGTCATCGCGATCACCGGCACACACTCGGCGGTCGCGCACGATCTTCCGAATATCCCGCTGGTGGAGACGCAGTTCGACACAGTGAAGCGCAACACCAACTTCCACTTCGAGAATGTCAACGGGCGGCTGGAGCAGCAGCTCCGTCTGGAACAGTTGCTGCTCTACGATGTGGTTGCTCACGCTCCCGGCAGGCACACGATCCCGCCGGTCGAGGTGACCATCGGGGGCGAGATCTACCGAACCAAGCCCGTCGAGTTTCTCGCCCGCGTGCCGCGGGTGAGCGAGGACACGGCGTTCACGATGTCGACCGACCGCACGCGCGTCTTCGTGGGCGAGCCCGTGCGGATCCGCCTGACGTGGTACACCGACACGATCCGCAACGCGTCGATCAACGGCCCGATGGGCGGCAATCGCGCCGATCTGTACGCCCCGGCCCGCCCGCGCTGGGCGATCGAGGACGGGGCGGACAGCGTCACGATCAAGTTTCTGAATCGCGACCTGCGAGCGGGGATCAGCCGCAACGCCGTGCTCAATGGGGCGGTGTACGACCGCAAGGTGACGCTGGACATCATCATGATCCCGACCGAGGCGGGTGAGTTGGACCTGGGGCCGATGGTCGTCGAGTACCGCCGGCTGTCGCGCCGAGATTTTCAGGCACCGCTGGCTGTCGAGCGTGCGAGTTCGAACAGGCTGAGCCTGGACGTACTTGAGGTGCCGGTTGGCGATGCCCCCCCGTCGTACACCGGCGTCGTGGGCGTGACGAGCGTCACGGCGCGGACCGATGCCGGCGAGGTCAAAGTCGGCGACCCGATCGAGCTGACCTTGGAGGTCCTGACCGATGAGCCCGCCGGGCGCGTCCGCCCGCCGGCGCTCGATACTCAGGGCGAGGCGTGGGCGGCGTTCCAGTTGGACCCCATGGGCTGGGAGGAGATCGACGCCAGCGCGACGACACGCACATACCGCACGGTCGTCCGCGCCAAGGACGATGGCGTCGACGAGATCCCGCCGATCGAGTTGGCGTTCTTCGACCCGAGAACCGAAAGATTCGCGCTCGGGGCGAGCCGCCCGATCCCATTGAGCGTCGAGGCGACGCGGACGATCTCCAGCGTCTCGGCGATCGGCTCGCTGCCGGCGGGGCCACTGGCCGATAGCGAGCCCTTGACCCTGCGCGACCTGCACGCCGGGGTGCTCGACAACGCGACCGGGGCGAGGCTGCTGGTCGATGAGTCGGCGAGCGTGCTGGCGTTCTTCCGATCGCCGGTTGGCATCGGCGCGATCGCGCTGCCGCCCGCGGCGTACTTCGGAACAGCTCTGTTCCTGGCGATCCGTCGGCGGACACACTCGGCGGGCCATCGACGCAAACGGGCGCTCGCGCGGGCGCGGCGGGCGCTCTCGGCAAGCGGGCCCGAGAGCCAGCGGGTGCGCGACGCGATCCGGATCTATGTCGGCGAGCGGTTCGACCGCGACGCCCAGACGATCACGCCCAAGGACTGTCGAGATCTGCTCGACGGCAAGCCCGACGACGACGCGCCGGATCTCCACGAAGGAATCGGCGCACAGATCGGGTCGCTCCTGCTGCAAGCAGAGCGAGATCGCTTTGATGAGATCGCCGACCCCTCGCCGCCGCCGGTCGATCGGGCCCGCGAGTTGCTTCGCCAGGCGGAAGGAGAGCGGGCATGAGCCGCGTGCTGGTCTTGCTCGTGCTCTGCGGGTTCTCGACGATCTCCTCGGCAATGTCCTCGCCAATATCAGGCGCCCAGGATGACACGCGCATCGACAGCGAGGTTGCGAACGCTCCGGCGCTGCTGCAAGAAGCAACGGATCTGTTTGATCGTGGCGTCGCCCTCTACGACGACCAACCCGAACAGGCCCGCCAACTCTTCGCCGAGGCCATGATCCGCTACGAGGCGATCGTCGAGCACCACGGGATCCAGAACACCGACCTGCTGCTCAACCTCGGCAACGCCGCGATGCTCGCGGACGACTCGGCGAGAGCCGTCCTGGCGTATCGAAGGGCCCAGCGCCTCAGCCCCGATCACCCGCGGGTCCGCCGGAGCCTCGCTCAGGCTCGGGCCCGCGTCGGCGTCGATCTCGATCCGAGCACCGGCGCACGCCTGCAGGGCCTGCTGCTCTCATGGCGCGGCGTCGTGCCCCGCTCGGTCCTCGCCGGCATCGCGCTGGTGGGGTATATGGTCCTGTGGGCGCTGGCGTTGTGCCGACTGCTCGGCGTGGCTCCGTGGTCGCGCACGCTGCTGGTCCCCGCCGTCATCGCGACGGGGCTCGCCCTCGGCCTGCTGCTCTTCGAACAGCGCGTGATCGCGAGCTCGCACGACGCCGTGGTCAACCGGGACGTGATGGCCCTCAACGGCCCCAGCGAGGGCGTGTACGAGCCGACATTCGACCACGACCTGCCCGCGGGCGTCGAGGTCACGATCCTCGAGCAGCGCGACGGCTGGGTGAGGGTCCAACTAATCGATGGGCGGCAGACCTGGGTTCGGGCGTCGGCGGTCTGGGCCGTTTAGCGCGAGCGGGACCGACGATTCCCTCGCCTGGGGCGAGCTTGCGCTGGGCCGGCGGTGGACAGCGGGCGGCTCGCCCCGAATACTTGCGGACTTGCCACCTTAGCTCAGTTGGTAGAGCGGAGCTTTCGTAAAGCTCAGGTCTGGGGTTCGAGTCCCCAAGGTGGCTCTGCTCGAACCTCACCCCCCCACGATCTCTGACACCCGCGCGGCTCGCCGGCCCCGAAAGGCGACCGGCGACGCTGAATGCCGCCGCTCGCCCGTTCAGACAGCCGGGTTCACCCTCGCCGGCGGATATCTTCAAGGACCGCCACAGGCACACCTCGCCACGGAACTTCCAACCACAACCAGACCGGGCGCAACCGGCAGGGAAGCTGGGGCCCGGGATCGAACGGCACGGAATTATCTGCGCTAACTGAACACACCCCGGATATAGGGTGATACGATGGGCCCATGGCGACCCGCCTCACACCCCTGCTCGTCCTCGCGGCGATCTGCACACAGATCGCCCTCGGCGGGCTGCGCAGCTCCGCCGTGCTGTGCCTGGGTGGCGACGCCGCGCACGACGCATGCACGAGCGACTGCGGGCCTTGCGAGCATCAGGAGTGCCGACACGAACCGCTCGGCGGCGAGCACCACGACGAGGGCTGCTCCTGCACGGATGTCGAACTGACCCTGCTGGAGACCTCCTTCCATCGCCCCGCCGGCGACGAGTCGGACGTGCCCACGCCGCTGATCGCCTCGGTCGTGCCCAAACGCGTCGAGATCCGCCCTCATTGGGAGCTCGGAGCAAGGCTCCTGTACGATCCGGGCGGCGGAGGCCGGTTCGCCATCGCACGATCTACTCGATTGAATCTCTAATCCCTGCGTGACCCCATCCGCGGCGGCGCTCCCTCATGGCGCGCCGATTCGATGGCCTCGGTCTCACGCAGAGGATGCTCCATGCCAACTCCTGCCCGCTCGGGCCGGCGCGCCGCGCTCGCCCTGGGCCCGCCCGCGATCGCGTCGATCCTGGGATTGCCAGGTTGTCAGAGCTATCGCCCCGCGCCGCTTGATCTCACGGGCTATCGCGCCGTCGTCGAGTCCCGAGCCGGCGACGCCGAGCAGCTCCGCGCATTCGCCGCGAGCCTGGAGCAGACCGACGAGCCCACCGAGCTGTTCGATCTCGCCGACGGCGTTTCGCCCGCCGAGGGCGAGGTGCTCGCGCTGTTTTATAACCCCGAGCTGCGGATCGCGCGGATGCGTGCCGGCGTCGCGCTGGCGGCGTTCGAGCACGCCGGGCTCTGGGAGGATCCGGTCTTCGGGTTCAACGCCGCGGAGATCCTCTCGTCCGCCTCGCCGCTGGAGTACGGCCTGACGGTAAGCCTGACCATCCCGATCTCGGGGCGCCTGGGAGCCGAGCGTGACCGAGCCGGCGCGGCGCACGAGCTCGAGCTGCTGCGCATCCACGACGCCGAGTGGCGCACGCGGGCCCGTGTCCGCCGATCGTGGTCGGCCTGGACGGTCGCGGATATGCGAGCCCGCCTGCTCGCGGGCACGATCGCCCGCCTGGAGCAGATCGTCGCGATCACGGATCGTCTGGAGGCCGGCGGCGGTCTCAGCCGCGTCGAGGCCCGCGTCTTTCGGATGGAACTCGCCGAGCGCCGGGCGACGCTGCGCGACGCCGAGCTGCAACTGACCCGCGCCCGCGTGGCGTTGCTGGCCCTGATGGGGCTCTCGCCCGACGCGCCCATCGAGTTGCAAACCGCGTTCGTCGAGCATCCGGCGCCCGAAACCGACGACGCATTGTCCCGTCTGTTGCTGGCGAACACGGAGCTGGAGATCCAGCGCGGGGCGTACCGCCTCGCCGAGCAGACGCTGCGCCGGGAGATCCGCGAGCAGTACCCGGACCTGACGATCGGCACCGGCTTCGGCAGCGAGGACGACGAACGGCTGCTGCTCGGCGCGTCGCTGCCGATCCCGATCCTCAACGCGAATCGCGCGGGCATCGCCGAGGCCCGCGCGGCCCGCGATCTCGCGCGGGCCGAGGCGTATAGCGCGTTCGAGGACCTCTCCCAGCGCCTCGCCAACGCCCAGGCGGCGCTCCAGAGCGCCCGGGCGCAGCGCGAGCGATATACGCAAGAACTCGTGCCGATGCTCGACGAGCAGGACGCCGAGATCGAGCGCATCGCCACCCTGGGCGAGGTCGACACGCTGCTCCTTCTCGACGCCCTGACCCGCGGATTCCAGGCAAGATCACGCCTGCTGGACCTGCGCCTCGCCGAGGTCGACGCCGCGATCGAGATCACCGAGCTGCTCGGCCCGGAACAAACCCCGCCCGACGCCGACGACACCCAGAACCCGAGCGCCGCCAACCAGCTCGACAACGGAGCCAACCGATGAGAACAACCCTCCTGGCAATCCTGCTCTTGACCTGCCCCGTGCTTCCAGGCTGCGAGCGCAACGAGCCCGACCCCGCCGGCGATGCGGAGCACGAGGCCGAGCAGGCGATCGCCCCCACCAACCGCATCGACATCCCCCCGCCCGTGCGCCAGAACCTCGGCATCACCTTCGTGACCGTCGAGCCGCGCCATGTCGCCAAGACTCTGCGCGTCCCCGGGCGGTTCGAGCTGCTGCCGACGGCCCGGCGCGAGTACCGCACGATGCTCGCCGGGCGCGTCGAGCTGCTGGTCGAGCAATACGAGCGCGTCGAGCAGGGCACCACGCTGTACCGCATCGACTCCCCCGCGTGGCGTCAGCTGCAGGGCCAACTCAGCGAGAGCGAGGCCTTGATCGATCGCCTGACGACGCGGCTCGCGAGCTACGGACCCCTGCGCGAGGCGCACCACAACCACGAGACCCGATTGGAGCAGGTCATCGGCGTCCGCAAGCAGCGCATCGAGCAGCTCGAGAACCTGTCTGACGCCGGCGGCGGTCGGCTGGGCGAGCTGATCGACGCGCGCGGCGCCCTGGCGACCGCCGAGGCCGATCTCACCGAGGTCCTGGAGAAGGAGGCCGAGCTGGAGGCCGCCGAGAGCGAGACGCGCTCGAACCTCGCGGCGGCGCGAGCGAGCCGCGACTTCCTCCTGGAGACCGCTACGACGCTGCTGCGCATGCCCGTCGACGCGCTGACCGAAGAAACAACAGGCAGCGACGACGTCCGTCCGCGCTGGCGCACCATCACGAGCATCACCGTCAACGCCGAGGAGCCGGGGATCGTCGAATCCCTCGGCGTCACCAACGGCGCCTGGGCCGACGAGAAGGTCGCCGTCGCCACCGTCGTGCGCCCCGACAGGCTCCGCTTCCACGCCGTGGGGCTCCAGAGCGATCTCGCGCGCCTGCGCGACGGCCTTGCCGCCCGCATCGTCGCGCCCGCCCCCACCCGCGCCGAGAACTCGATCGATCTCAGCGACGCGATGGAGGGCACGCTCTCGATCGGCATCACCGGCGACCCAGACGACCGCACCGTCGACCTGTTCGTCACGCCAGACTCGCTCAGCGCCTGGGCCCGCCCGGGCGTCTCGGCCCAGTTAGAAATCGTGACAGACAAGACCGACGCACCCGTGCTCGCGATCCCCCTCGCGGCGGTCCAGCGCGACGGGCTCGTCCCCATCTACTTCCGGCGCGACCCCGCCGACCCCAACAAGGCCATCCGCATCGAGGGCGATCTCGGGTTGGACGACGGACGCTGGATCGCCGTGCATAGCGGCGTCCGCGCGGGCGACGAGGTCGTCCTCGACGGCGCGTTCCAGCTCATGCTCGCCTCGTCCTCTTCCGGCCAGGCCCAGGGCGGGCACTTCCACGCCGACGGCACCTTTCACGCGGGCGACGAATAAGAAAGGACCCCGATGCTCAAGGGACTGATCCGGTTCTCGCTCAACTACGCGTCGTTCGTGCTCATGGCCGCGGTGCTGCTCATCGCATACGCCGCCTACCGCGTGCCGCGCATGAGCGTCGACGTCTTCCCCGAGCTCAACGCCCCCACGGTCGTCGTGATGGCAGAGGCCGGCGGGCTCGCGGCAGACGAGGTCGAGCAGTACGTCACGTTTCCCATCGAAACAGCCGTGAACGGTCTGACCGGCGTCCGGCGCGTCCGCAGCTCCAGCGCCATCGGCCTCTCGATCGTCTGGGTCGATCTGGACTGGGGCGCCGATCTCTATCGCGCGCGTCAGTTGGTCGCCGAGCGCCTCGACGCCGTCCGCGAGGAGATCCCCGACGACGTCCACGTCGAGCTCACGCCCATCAGCTCGATCGTCGGCGAGATCATGCTCATCTCCCTCTCCTCCGACGACGGCAGCGCCAGCCCCATGGACATCCGCTCCTACGCCGAGTTCGAGCTGCGCAACAAGATCCTCGCGATCCCCGGCGTCGCGCAGGTCGTCGCGATCGGGGGCGAGCTGCCCGAGTACCAGGTCAACGTCGACCAGGAACGCCTGCGCCTGTTCGACCTCACGATCTCCGACGTCGTCGAGGCCGCCCGCGGGGCCCACAGCACCGCCACCGGCGGCTATCTCACCGACGCCGGCAACCTCGAGATCCCGCTCCGCCAGCAGAGCCGCGTCACCAAACCCGACGACATCGACCGCACCAACATCAAGCACCACAACGGCGCGACGATCACGATCGGTGAGGTCGCCGACGTCCGCCTCGGCCCCGCCCTCAAGCGCGGCACCGGCTCGGAGAGCGGATCGCCCGCGGTCATCCTCTCCATCAAGAAGACCCCGGGCATGAATACGCTCGCGCTCACCCAAGATATCGACGCGCTGCTCGATCAGATCGAGCCGATCCTGCCGCGGGGCATGACGCTCAACCGCGACGTCGTTCGCCAGAGCCACTTCATCCACCGCTCCATCGACAACGTTCTGCACGTCCTGCGCGACGCGGTCATCATCGTCGCCATCATCCTCATCCTCTTCCTGCTCAACGTCCGCACCACGATCATCACCCTCACGGCCCTGCCGATCTCC
The DNA here is from genome assembly GCA_029260315.1 of Phycisphaerales bacterium. Taxonomy (GTDB): domain Bacteria; phylum Planctomycetota; class Phycisphaerae; order Phycisphaerales; family UBA1924; genus S146-42. The sequence continues at coordinate 22,835 of JAJDDM010000058.1, forward strand.
ATCGCCGTCGGCCTGCTCCTCATGGACTGGATCGACCTGGGCCTCAACGTCATGACCCTCGGCGGGCTCGCCGTCGCCATCGGCGTCCTCGTCGACGACGCCATCATCGACGTCGAGAACGTCTTCCGACGCCTCAAGCAGAACCGCGCACGCCCCGAGACCGATCGCCGCCCCTACCTCGATGTCATCTTCGACGCCAGCAACGAGATTCGCCCGGCGATGGTCTTCGCCACCATCATCATCGTCATGGTCTTCCTCCCCCTGCTCTTTCTCCAGGGCCTGGAAGGACGATTCTTTCGACCGCTGGCGTTGACGTACATGGTCTCGATACTCGCCTCGCTCGTTGTCGCGCTGACCGTCACCCCCGCGATGTGCCGCTACCTCCTGCGCGGCAGGCTCGGCGGCTCAGAGCACGGGAGCGACGGGTTCCTCGTGCGCGCCCTCAAACGCCTCTACGAGCCCTCGCTGCGCCTTGCCATCCGCCTGCGCTTGTGGGTGCTGGGCGGCGCGGCCCTCGCGACCGTCGGCGCACTCTGGCTCGCGACAACCTTCGGCACCTCCTTCCTCCCAAGCTTCAACGAGGGCACCTTCACGGTCTTCCTCTTCGCGCCCCCCGGCACCTCCCTCGCAGAGAGCGACCGCATGGCCCGGGGCGTCGACCAACGCCTCAGCAAGATCGACGGCGTCGAGACCGTCGCACGACGCACCGGCAGAGCAGAGCGCGACGAGCACGCGGAGCCCGTCAGCAGTTCGGAGATCGAGGTCACCGTCGAGCCCGGGCGAGACCGCGAGCAGGTCCGCGCAGAGATCGACAAGGTCCTCGAATCGGTCCCCGGCATCGTCACCCAGGTCGGCCAGCCCATCGAGCACCGCCTCAGCCATGTGCTCTCGGGAACGCCCGCCGCGATCGCCATCAGCGTCTTCGGCGACGACCTCGCCAAGCTCCGCAACATCGCCAAGGAAATCGAGACCGAACTCAAGGCCTTACCCGGGGCACGCGATGTCAACGCCAACCGCGAGGTGACCATCACGTCGCTGCCCATCCGCTATCGCCACGCGGACCTCGCGGTCGCCGGCCTCAGCCCCGCCGACGCCGCCGAGCAGGTCCGCGAGGCGATCTACGGCGTCTCCGTCGCCACCGTCAACCAGGGCGTCCGCCAGTACGACCTCGTCGTCCGACTCTCGCCCGACCAGCGCCAGAGCATCGACCAGGTCCGGAGCCTGCTCCTGCGAGGGCGCGGCGGTGCGACCGTCCGCCTGCGCGACGTCGCCGACATCGGCCCCGAACGCTCCAGCAACCTTATCACCCGAGAAAACGCACAGCGCAAGGCCGTCATCTCCCTCAACGTCGGCGAGAGGCACAACCTCGGCGATCTCGTCGCACAGGTCAAGCAGCGCGTCACCCCCATCGTCCAGCGCGCCGGATACACCGCCGTCTACGGCGGACAGTTCGAGGCTCAGCAATCCGCCGCCCGCACCATCACCATCGCCGGCCTCGGCGTCGCCATCCTCATGTTCATGCTCCTCCAGATCTCCACACGCTCCATCCGCGCCGCCCTGCTGGTCATGCTCAACATGCCGCTGGCGCTCATCGGCGGCATCATCGCGATCTACATCACCGAGGGCGCCGGCCCGATCGACAACACGCTCGCCCTCATCGGCATTGGCGCGTACGAGGCCCCCGTCATCTCGATCGCAAGCATGGTCGGCTTCATCACCCTCTTCGGCATCGCCGTCCGCAACGGCATCCTGCTCATCAACCACTACAACCACCTGATGGATCTCGAGAATGTCCCCCTCGGCGAGGCGATCGTCCGGGGCTCGATGGAACGCCTCGTGCCCATCCTCATGACCGCCCTGTGCGCTGCGCTCGGGCTCGTGCCCCTCGCGCTCGCCGCCGGCAGGCCCGGCAGCGAGCTGCTCGCGCCCCTCGCCATCGTGACCCTCGGCGGCCTGCTCAGCTCCACGTTCCTCAACCTCATCGTCGTCCCCGCCGGCTACTCTCTCGTGTTCGGGCACAAGCCCGATCGCCGCGGCGACGACAGCAAACCGTCCAGCTCTTCACCATCACCCGCAACCGGATCACCCACAACCGAATCACCCACAGACAAGGAGTCCAGATCATGACCAACGCCACCATATGGATGCTCGCCGCCGCCAGCGCAACCATCCTCCTCGCCGGCTGCGGCAAGGAAGAGCCGACCGACGAACCCACCGGCTCCGCCGACGCCGCGAAAGACGCAGCGAAAGACAACACCGTCATGGGCAACCACGGGCACGAAGAGACCTCTCTCGGCACCACCACCGTCGGCGACCTCACCATCGAGTGCTGGCAGGGCCACGGCCAGACCGCCGCCGGCAAGGAGATGCACCTGGTCGTCAAGCTCCCCCACAACGATGCCGGCCAATCCGCCGTCCGCGCCTGGATCGGCACCGAGGACCGCCTGCAATCGCTCGTCGCCAAGGGCACCTACGCCCCGGCGCATGACGACTACGACGTCCACGTCGAGGCCCCGACGCCCCTGCCCGACGACGCCGCGTGGTGGATCGAGGTCGAGCTGCCCGACGGGACGACACACCTCGGATCGATCGCGTTCCGATAGCGCGCCGATCTGATTTGAGTCCGACGGATCATCAAGCACCAGTGGCACGGGCGTCCCGCGCAGGTGGCACGGGCGTCCCGCCCGTGCGGATTCCCGTGCGCGATGATGAAGATACGCCGTGACCCGAACGGACGAGGCCTCAGTCTCACCCTTCGGATGCCCCGCGATGGCCCAGATTCTCGCACACCTCCGGATGCTCAGCGCGCCCCGCCATCCACATCCGTCAACCCGTACACCGCGAACGTCGCCAGCCAGTGCTCGCCCTCGTAGTGCCCACTGAAGACATAGCCCAGCCCCGCCTCCATGTGCTCGCCCGCCGATCGCTCCAGCACCGCGCGCCGCGGGTCGCCCTGCGCAAGCGCCGCCGCGATCGACCGCATCGTCCACGCCCGGTGCAGATTCAGCCCCGCAAGATGCACGATATGACCATCGGTCACATCGCTGACAACCGCCGGCGTCAGCAGATTGCCGAGCTCTCCCTCGCGCAGCGTCGGGAAGAACCCATCCAGCCACGCGCTGAACTCATCCCTATCCAGCACCCGCCGCATCAGGTCCGCCTCCGCCAGCCCCTCCGAGAAGAAGTCCTGCCCCGATGGCTCGTACGCCACCGGATAGTCGCGATCACCCAAATAGAACTCCCGGCTCTTGATGACCACCAGTGTCTCCAACTCGCGATCACCCACCTGCCGCGCATAATCCAGCACCTGCCCCAACGCGAACGCGCTGTTCGGATGCACCCCCGTCCGGATCGGCCACGACAGCCTCGGCAGATAGTCCTTCGTCCGCGCCACGATCACCTCGCGCAGCGGCCGCAGATGCTCCCCCCACTCGCCTCCGCGCGGATCCTCCCAAGCCTCCAGCTCCATCGCCAGCCGCAGCAGCCACGCCCACCCATACATCCGCTCGAAGCTCTTATTGTGCTCGGCCCGGAAATACGCCGCCTCCGCGGCCAGCTTCTCCGCTGTCAGGTGCTCCGCCAGCGCCGCACCGATCTCCTCCGCAACCGAGCTCTCCGGATACAATCCCAGCAACCGCACCAGCATCCAGTGCCCATGCACCGAAGAGTGCCAGTCGAACGACCCATAGAACGCCGGGTGCAGCGCACGCGGCGACAACACCGACTCCGGCCCCACCATCACCTGCGAGGGCTTGTTCGGATACTCCGTCCCGATCCCGTCCAGCGCCAGCCTCGCAAACGCCGCCACCTGCGCATCGCTCATCGCCTCGCCCATCCGCGCCGCTTCCACCTGCCGAGCCCCCGCCGGCTCCGTTCGGATGTGCGCACACCCGCACAACGCCGCGACCGCACCGACAACGCCGATCGCCGCGCCGATTCCAACGACACCCATGCCACACTCCCCGCTCGCCCCTGCGAGTCCATTACAATCCGCCATGCGCCCACCCATCATACTGCCGTGCCTCGCCGCGTTCGTGTCACTGCTCGCCGCGTGCGCCAGCCGCTCCAACTCGATCGACTCCATCCCCAGAACCGACGACCAGGTTGAAATCGTCGAGGCCACCTCCCTCCTCGGCGAACCGCTCACCCGCCCCGAACTCAACCCCGAAACCCGCGCCCGCCTCCAGGCCAACCTCGACGACGCCTGGCTCACCTGGCAGCAGGACCGCACCGACGAGATGGCCACCATCTGGCTCGGCCGGCGCTTGGCCTACCTCGGACGCTACAACGACGCCATCGCCACCTTCACCCACGGCTTCCGCCACCATCCCGATTCGCACAAGCTCCTCCGCCATCGCGGCCACCGCTATATCACCCTCCGCCAGTTCGACGACGCCATCTCCGACCTCAGCCGCGCCGCGGCACTCATCGAATCCCGCAACATCCCCGACCAGATCGAGCCCGACGGCGCGCCCAACGACCAGAACATCCCCCTCAGCACGACAAACGCCAACGTCTACTACCACCTCGCCCTCGCCCACTATCTTAAGAACGAGTACGAACAAGCCCTCGCCGTCCACGACCGCGGCGAGCCGTTCAACCAGACCAACGACGACCAACGCGTCTCCCACGCCTACTGGCGCTACCGCGCCCTCCGAGAACTCGACCGCGACGACGAGGCACGCAGGTTCCTACACTGGCTCATGGATGGAGCGTGGTACTTCATCATCGAAAACCACGCCTACCACACTCTGCTTCTTGCGTACACCACCCAAGACCTCGGCACCGCCGCCCAACTAGACGACGGGGACGGCGCGATCTACGCCCCGACCTACCTCTACGGCATCGCCGCCGAGCACCACGCCATCGGCGACACCGACAAGGCCCGCGCCCTCTACCAACAGATCATCGACTCCGACGCCTCCTGGGCCGCCTTCGGCTACATCGCCGCCGAGGCACGACTCGCCGACATGAACTAACCGTGCCACCGACCTCGACTCTGCGAGGTCGGTGCCGAACGCGCAGAACGTCTCCTGACGACTACCCCCGATGACACGCCCGCATCGCTGCGCGATAACCGGCAGAGATGCCGGTCTTACCGAGGATCTGACCCCAGACCCCAGACCCAAATCCTAACCTCCCCCATGCCCACCCCCGCCGTCATCCTCCTCTCCGGCGGCCTCGACAGCGCCACCGTCCTCGCCATCGCCCGCGCCCAGGGCCTCGAATGCCACTGCCTCACCATCGACTACGCCCAGCGACACCGCGCCGAACTCGACGCCGCCAGGAACGTCGCCCACTCCCTCGGCGCGGCCTCCCACAAGATCCTCCCCATCGACCTCCGCTCCCTCGGCGGCTCGGCACTCACCGACGACATCGACGTCCCCAAGGACCGCACGGGCGACCAGATCGCCACCGGCATCCCCATCACCTACGTCCCGGCGCGCAACCTCGTCTTCCTCGCCATCGCCACCGGCTACGCCGAGGTCCTCGGCGCACGCGGCATCCACCTCGGCGTCAACGCCGTCGACTATTCCGGCTACCCCGACTGCCGCCCCGGGTTCATCCAGGCCTTCGAAGCGACAGCAAACCTCGCCACCAAGGCCGGCGTCGAGGGCAGCAAGACCACGATCCACACCCCTCTCATGCACCTGACCAAGGCCGACATCATCCGCCGCGGCGTCGAACTCAACGTCGACTATGCCCTCACCCTCTCCTGCTACGACCCCGACAACCAGGCCAGAGCCTGCGCCCACTGCGACGCCTGCACCCTCCGCCGCCACGGCTTCAAGGCCGCCAACCTCCCCGACCCCACGATGTATCAATAGCCCGTGCCACCAACCGCTGCTCTGAGCGGTTGGTGCTCATTGCACCAACGCAAGGATCAACCCCAAACCACGAGATCATCCCGGGCTCGCGATTCCAACCTCCGACTCTGCTGCTTTGCTGTTTTTCGCTTTTCGCTACTCCCCCGGACGCCACAACCCATCCACACTCCGCCCCACCCGCTCCATCAACTCCTCCACCGCCGCCGCCAACTGCGGATCCCGCCCCCCCGCCTCATCCCCCGGCGTCTGCGCAATGTCAATATCCGGCCTCGCCCCGTTGTGCTCCATGTCCGTCCCGTCCGGCAGATACCACCCCCGGAACGGCAAACGCACGAACGTCCCGTCGATCAGCCCCGCCCCACCCGTCGAGATCACCCCGCCGAACGTCTGCGTCCCGACAAGCTTGCCGCGCCCGATCGTCTTGATCGCGTGCGCGAAGATCTCCGCATTGCTGAACGAGTGCTGATTGATCAGCACGCTGATCGGCCGGTGATACGGATAGATCAATCGCCGATCCCGCGGGTACGAATCCGGGAACGCCTCGCGCTTGCTCGCGCCCCGCGGCACCGTCACCGCATGACGCGGCGCGGTCAACGAAGCCAGCAGAATATCCGTCGTCCAGCCGCCGCCGTTATCCCGCACGTCGATGATCAGCCCGTCCTTCCCCTCCGCCGCGGCGTACAGATCACGCTCAAAGTCCCGCACCGACGGCGCGCTCATCCCCCGGATATGCAGATATCCCAGCCGCCCATCGCAAAGCTCCTCGACCCGCGCCCGCCGATCCGCGACCTCCTGCTCATACCCAAGCTGGCCGTACCGCCCATACGACATCGGCTCGATGAGCACCATCCGCGCCGCGCCATCGACGCCGACGACATCCACGATGATCTCCTGCCCCGATGTGCCCACCAGCGCACTCCGCAGATCCGCACTCGGCGGCTCGCCTTCTTCCGCCAGCCGCTCCCCGCGGATCGCAACGATCGTCTCGCCGACCTCGATCGTGGACTTCTTGTTGTCCGCGGGTGAGTCCTTGAGCACCTCCGCGACGCGATAGCCGCCCTCCACCGGCTCGACCTCGACGCCCAGATGCCCGATCGACTCGCTCGGAGCGCTGAACCCGCCCCCGCCGCGGATCCCCAGGTGCGAACCATCCAGCTCGCCCAGCATCAGATTCCCGACGCGATTGAACCCATCGCTCGTGCGCGTCGCCATCGCCAGCCCGAGATACCGCGCCGTCAGCGCCTCCCAATCCAGCCCCTTGAGCGTCGGGTGATAGAACCCCTCGCCCAGCAGGCGCATCGCCTCGAGAAACTTCTGCCGCTGCTGCGCCGCGATATCGATCACGACCGGCGCATCGATCGGATACGACTTGGCGCCGCCCCCCGAAGCGT
>JAJDDM010000059.1 GCA_029260315.1 Phycisphaerales bacterium
GTGCCACCAGCCGCTGCTTTGCGCGGCTGGTGGCACGACGCGAGACACGAGCGCAAGCATCCTGTCGCGAGGCGCTTGCGACAAACGACGCAAGTCGCTCTGACGATCAGGCCTGTGATCGGCGCACGGGCGGGACGCCCGTGCCACCGGCGCGAGAGAGGGCGCGCGGCGGACTATTCGAAGAGCGATCGCTGCACGCCGGCTCGGCTTGCCTTTGCCCTCGCGAACGCCTCGCGGTCGAAGTCGCGCATCGGATCGGTCAGGGCGAAGCGTTTGCGGAAGAGCTTGTGGGTCTGGGCGATCTGCTCGGCGATCGGGCCCTCGCCGCGCATGCGCGAGAAGGAGCGGGCGTCGTTGAGCGCGCCGCCTCGGCACTGGCGGATCAGGCTCAGGACGTGCTCGGCACGGTCGGGATAGTGACGCACGAGCCATTCCTGGAAGAGGTCGGCGACGCCGAGCGGCAGGCGGAGCGTGACGAAGGCGGCGGTGCGTGCGCCGGCTTCGCCAGCGGCTTGGAGCAGGGCGGGGATCTCGCGGTCGTTGAGGCCGGGGATGATCGGGGCGGTCATGACGCCGACGGGGACGCCGGCGTTGGACAGTTCGCGGATGGCCTGCAAACGCGATTTCGGGTTTGAGGCCCGGGGCTCCATGCGCGAGCTGAGCGTGTTGTCCAGGCTCGTCAGGCTGATGTAGACGTTGACGAGCCGGCGCTCTGCCATCGGCGCGATCAGATCAAGATCGCGCAGGATGAGCTTGTTCTTGGTGACGAACGAGACGGGCTGGCGCAGGTCGCTGATGACGGTCAGGCATGCGCGGGTGATCTGAAGCTCTCGTTCGATCGGCTGGTAGGGATCGGTGACGCCGGAGAGGACGATGGGTTCGCCCTGCCAGGCGTCGCGCGTCAGGGCCTTGCGCAGCAGCTCGGGGGCGGTGCGTTTGGCGTGGATCTTGGTCTCGAAATCGAGCCCGGCGTTCAGGCCCAGGTACTCGTGCCCGGGGCGGGCGTAGCAGTAGATGCAGCCGTGCTCGCAGCCGCGGTAGGGGTTGACCGTCCAGTGGAACGGCAAGTCGGGCGAGTCGACGCGGTTGAGGATCTCGCGGGTGTCGTCGTCGATGACCTGGGTGGCGACCTGGACGCCCTCGGGCGAATCGAGGAGCTGGCGATCGCGTTCGTCGGGCAGGACGTGGAGGCTGAGGCGGTCGAAGCGGTTCTTGGGGGCGAGGCGGCTACCGCGGCCGCGGGGGTCGCCGACGAGTGCGCGATCCGCGGCCCAGCGGTCGGGATCGGGCTGAGAGGGAGGGTTCGCCACAATCCTATTATGTACCGAACAAACCGGCGGTGCGCGAGGATCCGGTCAATCGGCATCGTGATCCATCGGCCCGTCCGGGGAGAGCAGGGGCTCGATCAGGTCGTCGACGTTCGCCCGCTCGATGGCGTCGCGGAACTGGACGTTGCTGAGGCCGAGCTTGCCGGCGAAGAAGCGGATGAGGACGCGCTCGTCGATGGTGATCCGCCCGTCGGCGGAGGCGACGGTGAGCAGCGTCGCGATGACGCCGACGGGGTCGTCGTGGAGCAGGCGGAGCTGGTCGGCGAGGAAGTCCTCGTCCTCGAGGGCGCGTTCGAGAATGGAAGCGAGGGAGTCCTCGCCGATGCCGGCCTTCTCGGCGAGTTCCAGCAAAGCGTCGCGTTCGGGCTCGTGGAGCTTGCGATCGACCGCCGCGACGCAGCAGGCGGCTCGGAGGATGTCGACGCGGCGGGCGGGCATGGGCAAAGTGTAAGAGCCTGAGGGGAGATCACCACGGAGACACGGAGGCACAGAGAAGAGATGGGAAGGTGGCCATGACCACTGGGGCGGCTTTGTGGGAGCCTTGATCCACTGAGAAGTTCAACGCCCACACTCCGCGTCCTCACTCCGTGTCCCCGCGGTGAAATCCTCTCGTCCTACCCTTGGCCATGAGCACACCCAAGATTCTCGCCTTCGCCGGCAGCGCCCGCAAGGGCTCGTACAACAAGCGCGTGTTGGCGGTCGCGGTCGCGGCGGCAAAGCAGGCCGGGGGAGACGTCACGACGATCGACCTGGCGGACTATCCGCTGCCGATCATGGATGAGGATCTGGAGTTCGCGGGGGGTCTGCCGGAGAACGCGATCGAGCTGAAGGAGCTGTTCAAGGCCCATGACGGGCTGCTGCTGGCGTGTCCGGAGTACAACAGCTCGATCACGCCGATGCTGAAGAATGTGATCGATTGGGTGAGCAGGCCGCGGGAGGGGGAGTACCCGCTGGAGTGCTTCGATCAGAAGGTGTGCGGGTTGCTGGGGGCGTCGCCGGGGGCGCTGGGGGGGTTGCGCGGGCTGTTCGCGGTGCGGTCGATCCTGTCGTGCATCAAGGTGATCGTGCTGCCGGAGATGGCGGCGGTGGGGCAGGCGCATGAGAAGTTCGAGGGCGAGACGATTGGGGATGAGAAGGTGAGGAGGATAGTGGAGCAGGTGGGGGAGCGGGTTGTGGATGTGGTGTTGAAGATGCGGTAGGCGTGATGGTCGACGAAGCGCTCAATGGATTCACTTGTCCGCCGAGTGCTTGGCGCGATCCGCGAGATCGTCGGCGCGTTTGAGGAGATCCTCGGTGGAGAGATCGGGCAGGATCGCGTCGCGATCTGCCGTGTAGTCGCCTTGGCCCGACTCGAACTGGAGGAGAAACCGCATCGCGTCGGCGTAGCCGAGCTCGCGCACAAGGATCTCGGTGGCCTTGCGTCTGAGATCGGCTGGGTTGGCGATCATGTCGTCAGCTCGCGGATGAACTCGGTCGGGTTCATTATACGCGGGGTGCTCAGGATCGATGACGCCTTTTTGAGAAACCGATCGTCGCTCGTGACGAGAGCGTCGGCTCGCATCTCGACAGCCCACACGAGGTGCAGGGCATCGAGCGGCTTCAGCCCTGCTTCTCGCAACTCACCCACGGATCGTGCGATAGCAGGCGTTGACTTGGGCGGACTGGGGAGCAAGTCGAGCCAGGCCTGAACCGCGGCGGCCCGCCTCGGATCCGTATTGAACGAGTTCTCCAGGTCATGGGCGCTGGATCGAAGGGCGATCAAACGGCCCTCAGCGCATTCTCGTGCGATCGCGATCACGGCGGCGGTCTCGACAGCAATCCGCGACTGGGACTGGTCGTCGAACGGCCGTTTGAGACAACAAGTATCAAGGTATATGCGCACGAGTTAGAGCGTATCCCAATAGGGTGGACTGCAACTGACGCTTAGTCTGCAATCGTTCCCTCTCACGAGTTCCCGGTGTCGCGGGCGAGCCCCGACGCCGCGGTTGCGATCGAATGGCCGCCACCGGGCACCCGATACACCACACTCGGCGGATGCTCCGTCCGCACGCGCCTCTCGATCAGTCCCGTCGCGTCGAGTTCTCGCAAAGTGAGCGACAGGGCGCGGTCGGTGATTCCCAAGGCCGCTCGCAGCTCGCCGAAGCGGGCGGGGGCTGCGTGGAGGGCCGCGAGGATGGGGATGGACCATTTGAAGGCGCAGGTTTCCTGGGCGGGTTCGGGGAGGCCTTCGATCGCGGCGAGGAGGGCGAGGCAGCGGGGGGCGATGCGGGTGCCGCGGGGGGTGCAGAGGTATTCGGGGCGGAGGGGGTGGCCGTAGCCGGTGTTGCGGCGGGCGTAGCCGAGGGAGATGGCGCGGTCGAGGGCTCGGCGGGCGGTGGTCTGGGCGACGGCGAGGCGGTTGGCGAGTGTGACGAGCTTGCTGCCGCGTTGGCTGTGGAGTTCTGCGATGGCGGGGATGACCCAGCGCGCGTGGGTGAGGGCGATGAGCGGGGTGTAGTCGGTCACGAGGGTGGCCATGGCGGTTCCTGGGGGCGGCCGGCGGAGAATCTGCAACCGGCTCTTGACACAGAAGTATAGCAGCTATATCTTTGTGACGCAAGCGGGTAGCACCGGCTTCCAGCCGGTAGAAGCGACGAAGCGACGAAGTGGCGAAGTGGCGAAGTGGCAAAGGGGCAGAAGGGCGGAGTGACGGAGCGGGGGAGTTGAGAACGACGCCGGGATTGCCGGTGATCGATTGCGGATGTGGCGGTAGACACGAGCACAAAGGAGATCGCGATGGGCATGGGATTCAACGGGCAGATGACGCTTTCCACGCAGTGCAAGGACCGGGTGGCGTCGCGGGAGTGGTACAAGAAGAACCTGGGGTTCGAGCTGCTGTATGACGTCGCCGAGATCGGCTGGTGCGAGCTGAGCACATGCGTGGAGGGCGTGAACCTGGGGCTGAGCGAGGTGGAGAAGCCCAAGGTGGGGCAGGGGCCGGTGCCGACGTTCGGGGTCGAGGACATCGATATCGCGCGAAAGCAGCTCGAAGGCGCTGGTGTGAAGTTCGACGGCGACACGATCACGATCCCGGACATGGTGCGGCTGGCGACGTTCTATGACCCCGATGAGAACGCGTTGATGTTGTTCCAGCAGTTGGGGGGGATGTAGGGGAAGAAGTGGCAAAGTGGCAAAGTGGCGGAGTGGCAAAGTGCCCCGGAAAAAGTGGGCCATGGGAGGTTGGGATGCGACGAGTTGCAATAGCGGTGGTCGCGGCGGTGGTGGGTTGGGTCTCGGCGATGGCGCCCGCGTCAGAGCCGGCGATGCGGGTTGGGGCGGTGCGATTAGGCGTGACGGACTATGACACGTCCATTGCGCTGTATCGCGATCTGCTGGGGTGCCAGGTGGTCGCCGATGCGCGCGATGATGGGTATGTCTACATGCTTTCGGGGGGCAAGGCGTTGGTGCTCACGCCGGCGACGCGGGCGTTGGAGACGAGCTTCGATCGGGCGCACGCGCGGGTGAACTTCTCGACGCCGGATCTGGACGAGGCGGTTGCGAGGATGAAGCGTGCGGGCGTGCGGTTCGAGACCAGGCCCGTGCGCGAGGTCTCGTGGGTGCGGTACGCCGAGTTCTATGGGCCCAGCGGCAACCCGCACACGATCATGGAGTTCACCGACCCGGCCCGTCGCCCAGAGCAGACGGTGCTCGCGGGGTGCTCGGTGTCGGTCTCCGACATGGACGAAGCGCTGAAGTTCTACAGCGATGCGCTGGGGCTCGAGGTGGCGTCGCGCAATCCGCCGCTGGTTTCGATGCGCATCGACGGCGGGTCGCTCACGCTCGACCACGACGCCAAGGAGCGTGCGGCGACGCGATTCGGCGAGACCGCGTGGGCGGGGCTCGCGCTCGAGGTCGACGACATCGAGCACGCGATGGGCGTGCTGCGCGAGCGCGGCGTGCGGTTCCTCGAGGACGCGCCGACGCACAATGGACCGGTCTACAGCCTGCACGCGCACGACCCGTTCGGCAATGTGATCGAGATTATTCAGCACGTCACGCCGGGCGATGGCGATTCGCCTGCGCTGGCTATTGATGACCTCGCGTTCCTGAGTGGAACGTGGCGGTATGACACGCCGCGGGGCCCGTGGATCGAGATCTGGGGCCCGCCGATGGGCGACGCGATCGCGGGGATGATGCACGCGACGCGCGACGGCGAGTCGTGGCTGTACGAGTTGTTCACCGTGCAGGAGCGCGATGGGGAGATCCGGTATTGGCTGCGGCACTTCGATCCGGGGCTGGCGCCTTGGGCGAGTGAGAGCCAGGGGCCGCTGAACGTGCGTCTGGTCGAGGTGTCGGAGAATCGCGCGGTGTTCGAGGACCCGGCCCGCGACTGGCCGCAGCGGCTGGTGTATGAGCGGACGGGCGACGAGCTGGTGGCCAGCCTGGAGGGCGAGGCGGAGGAGGGGGCGCGGACGTTTGAGCTGCGTTTTCGCCGTGTGGGTGGCTGAGGGCTCCGTCTTGTTGTATACCTGTTTGGAGAAGAGAGGGAGCCCGGTGGAACGGGTTCTGTGGATGGATGGTGGATGAGCGGGCGGTTTGGCGAGATTCGTCCGAGAACCGCTGCAATCCCTTACACTCTGTTCTTGATCTCTCTCCTCCTTCCGGCCCGCTTTGTGTGGTGAGCGGGCCGGGAAGAACATTCCCGGCGGCCCCAGGGGCCGATCCGGTTCACGGGATCCCGGTCGATGAAGGCTCGACCGGGATTCTTTTTGATCGCCCGGCCCGATGCGAGAGGCGTGTTCTCGGTCGTTGGGAGGCGTATCTCCATGTGAAACGGCTTGGCTGGGGGCCCGAAGATCCATAGAGTTATGGCCGTGACCTTGCGAGACCGCCACTGATGGAAGATCTCGACGCGTCGAGCGAACCGCCCGACCCACCCCAACCCTGCGCCATCGACGTGCTCGATCCCGGCTCTCTGCTCGCCGGCGGCGAGCGCCGGTGGCTGCTGGAGCGAGCCGGGGAGGCGATGGCGGAGCTCGGGGCTGGCGGGGAGGTGCGGATCGCGCTCGTGGACGACGAGACGATGAGCGAACGCCACGAGCGGGATGCGGGGGTCGCGGGCACGACCGATGTCCTGACCTATGACCTCGCCGGCGACAGCGAGCAGACGCGGGCGCTCGACGTGGACGTGATCGTGTGCGTCGATGAGGCACGACGGCAGGCGGAGTCACGGGGTGTCGCGATCGAGCGGGAGCTCCTGCTCTATATCCTGCACGCGGCGCTGCACTGTCTGGGACACGACGATCACACGGACGAGGGGTTCCGGCGGATGCACGAGGCCGAGGACCGCGTGCTGGAGGCGATCGGCGTGGGCGCGACGTTCTCGCTGGAGGCGGCTCCGGCGCGGGGTGCGGGGAGCGTGGCGGGCTTGGCGGATGTGGGGGACGTGGGGGGGGCGTCATGACCAGCTCGGACTGGCTGCTGGTGGCGCTGGGTTCGCTCGTGTTCGGCACGCTGTTCGCGGCGATGCAGTTGTCGCTGCGCGAGACCAGCCGGGGTTCGATCGAGGATCGGGCGCGTCGGCGGGTGAACAAGAAGCTCAACGCGCGGGTGGAGCGGATCGTCGAGGATATCGACGGGCATGCCATGAGCCTGGCGCTGCCGCGGATGGTGTTTCTGTTGCTGTTCGTGGTGGCGACGGTGCGTTGGCTGGCGGCGTTGACGCCATCGACGGCGGCGGCGACGTTGGGGGAGATTCTGATCGGCGTGGCGGTCAGCGCGTTTCTGGCGTGGGCTATGGCGGGGGTGGTCGCGCTGAGCATCGCCCGGCACGCGGGTGCTGCGGTCGTGTGCGTGCTGAGCCGGCTGATCCTGGCGGTGCATTGGGTGCTGGCGCCGAGCCGGCGGGTGAGCGCGTTTCTGGATGAGGTCGTGCGGCGATTGGCCGGCAGCGACGGGGGCAGCGCGGGCAGGCTCGAGGACGAGATTCGTTCGGTCGCCGAAGAAGGCGAGCGCGAGGGGCATCTCGATGAGTTCGCCGGCGACATGCTGGCGAAGGTGGTGGAGTTCGGCGGGCTGACGGTTGAGGAGACGATGACGCCGAGGACGGAGATCCAGGCGTTCGAGCACACCGACGATCTGAACGAGGTCAAGCGTTTCGTGACCGAGTGCGGGCACAGCCGGATCCCGGTGTATCGCGAGGACCTGGACCACATCATGGGTATCCTGTACGCGAAGGATCTGCTGAACTGGCTGAGCACGCACGAGAGCGATGACGATTTTCATCTGGACGAGATATTGCGGGACGCGACGTTCGTGCCGGAGACCAAGACGGTGAGCGAGCTGCTCAAGGAGTTGCTCGCGAATCGGGTACACCTGGCGGTCGCGGCCGATGAGTACGGCGGCACGGCGGGCCTCGTGACGATCGAAGATATCGTCGAGGAGATCTTCGGCGAGATCGAGGACGAGTACGAGACCGACGACGACGATCGCCCGAGCGTGGACATCAATGTCGAATCGATGCGGGCCGAGGTCGATGCCCGCAAGCACATCGACGACGCCAACGACCTGCTGGACGCGATCGGGATCGAGCTGCCCGAGAGCGAGGACTACGACACGGTCGGCGGGTTCGTGGTGATGATCATGGGGCACATCCCGGTGGTCGGCGAGACGCTGGAGCATGAGGACCTCATGATCAGCGTGCTGGAGGCCGAGGCGACGCGCGTGCGCCGGGTGCGGATCGAGCGGGTGGATCCGAAGGCGGAAGGATCGAAGGAGGCGTCGGCGGCGGTCGATGGCTGAGGTATGGCTCTGTCGCGGACGAGCCGCGACCGTGAGGGAGCGATCTGGGCGTTCGCGCGTGCATGCAACGTCCAACGCTTGTTGAGGCTTGGAGAGGTGGGAGCGGAGGTAGGCCGCTTCCTGACGGGCGCGGCTCGGGGGGCACGATCAGAGCTATCGTGGGCGTACGATCGGGCCATGGCGCTCTCGCTATATAACACGTTGTCGCGCAGGGTCGAGCCGTTCGTGGCGCGAGATCCGGCGCTGGTGACGTTCTACACCTGCGGGCCGACGGTCTACGACGATGCGCACATCGGGAACTTTCGCTCGTTCCTCGCGGCGGACCTGCTGCGGCGCTGGATCGAGAGCCCGCTGTGCGAGCTCAAGAGCGAGTCGGGCGTGCATCGCGGGCCGCGGCGGGTCCGGCATGTGATGAATATCACCGATGTCGGGCACATGACCGAGGACGACCGGGCCGACGGCGGGGGCGAGGACAAGATGGCTCTGGCGGGCCAGCGCCTGCTGGAGGCGAAGAAAGCGGGCAAGCTGCCGGCGAACGCGCAGATGGATCCGGGCGATCCGTCCGCGATCGCGGACTTCTATACCCAGCGGTTCATTGAGGACGCGCGGGCGCTGGGCCTGAAGGTCGCGATCGAGGCGGCGGGTGAGCCGGGGCTGATGCCGAGGGCGAGCGCGCATGTGCGCGATAGCGATGGGCGGCTGGGGATGATCGGCGTGATCGAGCGGCTGATCGAGCGGCAGCACGCGTATGTCGTGGGTAATCGCGGGTCGCGCGTGGTCTACTTCGACGTGACGAGCTTTGCGGGCTATGGCAGCTTGAGCGGGAACACGCTCGAGCGATTGCGCGCGGGCGAGGGCGGGCGCGTGAGCGATGAGAATCAGGCGTCCAAGCGTCATCCGGC
Source organism: Phycisphaerales bacterium (assembly GCA_029260315.1). Taxonomy (GTDB): domain Bacteria; phylum Planctomycetota; class Phycisphaerae; order Phycisphaerales; family UBA1924; genus S146-42. The sequence goes on from JAJDDM010000059.1 coordinate 9,011, forward strand.
GGATTTCCTGCTGTGGAAAGAGGACGCGAGCCACATCATGAAGTGGGACAGCCCGTGGGGGGCGGGGTATCCCGGCTGGCACGTCGAGTGTACGGCGATGAGCGTCGCGGGTCTCGTGGATGCGCAAGAGCTTGGTGGGCTGGGCGAGCGGTCCGAGGCGCTGATCGATCTGCATTCGGGGGGCGAGGACAATATCTTTCCGCATCACGAGTGCGAGCTTGCGCAGAGCGCGTGCTGTTTCAATGCGTCGCCGAGCGCGGCGGGGTTTGCGCGGATGTGGTTCCATCCGCGGTTCCTGCTGGTCGATGGCGACAAGATGTCCAAGAGCAAAGGGACGTTCTACACGGTGCGCGATCTGATGGAGCTTGGGCATGAGCCCGCGGCGATCCGGCTGGAGCTGATCAAGACGCACTATCGGTCGAACGCGAACTTCACGATGCGGGGGTTGAAGGACTCGGCGCGGATGGTCGAGCGGCTGCGCCGGTTCGCGGAGCGCGTGCGCGGCGCGGCGCAGGAGAATGGAGACATGCACGAGCGGGTGCGTGAGCATCCGGTTGCACGAGAGATCGGCGGGGCGCTACACGAGGATCTGAATATCGCCGGGGCACTGGGGACGCTGAACTCGTGGATGGGAGCGACCGACACGCCGACGGCGAGCGACGCGGAGCTGCTGTGCGTGCTCGAGGGCGTGCTGGGGCTCTTGAGCCTGGATCGTCCGAAGGCGGTCGAGTCGGGGATCGCGGTGTTCGCGCCCGGCGTCGAGGCGAGCGACGAGATCGTCGCGAAGATCGAGGCGCGACGGGATGCGAAGAAGGCCAAGGACTTCGCGAAGGCCGACGCGATCCGCGATGAGCTTGCGGCGATGGGGTTTGCGATCAAGGACGTGGCTGGGGGGAAGGTGGAGGTCTCGCGACAGTAGAGGCCTTGGGGCAAGACCAATTTGCGTCGCTTGTCACAAGTGTTTCGCGGCAGGAAGCCTGCTCGGGCGCCCAGCGTCGTGCCACCAACCGCTGCTTTGAGCGGTTGGTGTTTCATATCGCTATCCCGGAAGCACCAGCCGTGCAAAGCCACGGCTGGTGGCACGTCGCTCGGTGATTCGCATTCGATTGAGTTTCCGGCCAGTTGACGCGATGCGCTCGCAGGCCTGGGCCTTTGATACCTTGCAGGGACGATCGCTCAATGGGTCTCGGACGAATCGGGTCCAGGTTTGCGCCGGGGCATCTCCTCCAGAGGCGCGACCGCCTGGAAGGCGGTCCCACCGCAGGAGAGTGTCGTTGCGCGATCGGCGGCAGGATGCCGCCGCCCGAGTGGTCATGCGCATTCCATGTATGTTCCGCGCGTTCCTGGGGTCCGTCAGAGACGTGCCGACGGTCCATCAGAGCCGCGTGCGTGAGCACGCGGACCGAGTGCGCACGACCGCCGAGGACGCCCGATCCCGCGGGAGGTCGCCCGTATTCCGGGAGTTCGTTCCATTCCCGAGCGCAAGGCTCGCGTGCTCACGCACGCGGCTCCGATCCAGCTCCTGCGCATTCCGTCCATGTCTCGCGCGTCCGGGTTCTCGTTCGTCCAGGAAACAAGGCGTCATCGCGGCGATCGAAGCGCAACGACTCTCTGGAATCCGTAT
>JAJDDM010000060.1 GCA_029260315.1 Phycisphaerales bacterium
GAGGTCGCCGGCGTGCTGGCGGGGCGGGTGAACAAGTTGCTGGTGTCGGCGCTGTGCGGGATCGGGTGCCGGGCGGCCGGGGTGAGTCTTGTCGATGGCGGCGAGGTTCTGTCGCGACGAGTCGTGGTTGAGGAGGGTGACCTGGGGCGTGTGGGCGAGATCGGCGGCGGGGACGCGCGCCTGGTTCGGGTGCTGCTCGAAGGCGGCTATGTCCCGGTGGTCGCGTCGATCGGGGCCGATCAAGACGGGCTGTTGAACATCAACGCCGACGACGCGGCGGGCGGGCTGGCGGCGATTCTCGGGTTCGACAGCGTTGTCTTTCTGAGCGATGTCGAGGGCGTGCGCGCCGAGGACGACGGCATCGCGAGCGAGCTGGATGCGAGTGCGTGCGAGCGGCTGATCGAGCGCGGCGTGATTCGGGACGGGATGGTCGCGAAGGTGCGGGCCGCGGAGCGGTGCGCCGCGCTCACCGGGCGCCCGGCGGTCATCGCGTCGTACGCGCGGCCGGGGCTGCTGGCGGAGATTCTTCGGGGCGGGTCGGTGGGCACGAGGATCGTGGCGCGAGGCACGGTCAAAAACGAGACGGGAGCGGGGGCATGACGACGGAAACGGCAACGCGGGGGTTGGCTATGGAAAACTTCGTTTCACTCGGCGAATGCTCGAGCCAGGACGTGCGGACGATCCTGGATCGGGCGCACGAGATCAAGCGCGACGCCGAGGGCCATCGCGACGACCTCGCGGGCAGGAGCGTGATCCTGCTGTTCGAGAAGCCGTCGCTGCGGACGCGCGTGGCGTTCGAGGTGGGGATCCAGAGGCTGGGCGGGCACGCGCTGTTCTATGACCATTCGGCGCAGCGGATCGGCGAACGCGAGAGCGTCAAGGACTACGCCAAGAACCTGGACCGCTGGGTCGACGCGATCGTGGCGCGGACCTTCAGCCACGGCACGATCGTCGGGCTGGCCAGGCACGCGGCGGTGCCGGTGGTCAACGCCCTGTCGAAGGATGAGCACCCGTGCCAGGCGCTGGCGGATCTGATGACGATGGAAGAGCACCTGGGCTCGCTCAGCGGCAGGACGCTGGCGTATGTGGGCGACGGGAACAACGTGTGCCACGCGCTTGCGCTGGGGTGTGCGCACCTGGGTGTGAATCTGAGGGTGATCACGCCGGGGGGGTACGAGGCGGACGACGCGGTGCTCGATCGGGCGCGGGAGATCGCCTCGGGTTGCGACATCGAGACGAGCACGGACCCGGCGGACGCGGGCGGGGCCGACGCGGTGTACACCGATGTGTGGTCGTCGATGGGCGACGATGAGTCGAGCGAGGATCGGCGCTCGGCGTTCGAGGCGTACCAGATCAACGCGGGGTTGATGGCCCGGGCCAAGCCCGGGGCGCTGTTCATGCACTGTCTGCCCGCCAAGCGGGGCGTCGAGGTGACCGACGAGGTGATCGACGGCGCGAGCTCTGTCGTGTACGACCAGGCCGAGAACCGGATGCACACGCAGAACGCGCTGCTGAGCCTGCTGCTGGGACGATGAAACGGATACGGTTGGCCTCGCCCTGCGATTGGGCGGGCCTTGATCCTCGGAGGAATGCAGACATGCTCAAGAGAGTCGTCCTCGCCTATTCCGGCGGGCTGGATACGTCGGCCATCCTCGCGTGGCTGAAGGACACCTACGACTGCGAGGTCGTGGCGTACTGCGGCGACGTGGGACAGGGGGCCGACGAGCTGGAGGGGCTGCACGAGCGGGCGATGCAGGCGGGGGCCGTCGATTGCCACGTCGTGGACCTGAAACGCGAGTTCATCGAGGGGTTTGTGTACCCGACGATCATCAGCGGCGCGGTGTACGAGGGTCGATACCTGCTGGGGACGTCGATGGCCCGCCCGATCCTGGCGCGGGCGCAGGTGGAGATCGCGCGCAAGACCGGAGCCGACGCGGTCTGCCACGGCTGCACCGGCAAGGGCAACGACCAGGTGCGCTTCGAGAGCGCGTTCGCGGCGCTGGGGCCTGATCTGGAGGTGATCGCGCCCTGGCGGATCTGGGATTTTAAGGGGCGTAGCGACCTGAAGGCGTATCTTGCGAGCAAGGGCTTCGAGACGACCAGCAGCGCGAAGAAGGAATACAGCCGGGACCGGAATCTGTGGCATATCAGCCACGAGGGCGGGGCGCTGGAGGATCCGTGGAACCCGCCGCCGGAGGACGCTTGGGTGATGACGGCGTCGATCGGCGATGCTCCCAATGAACCCGAAGAGGTTCTGATCGGGTTCGAGGGCGGCAACGCCCGGAGCGTCAATGGCGAGCGACTCGCGGGCGATGCGCTGGTGGATCGCCTGAACGGGATCGGCGGGCGGCACGGCGTGGGGCGCGTGGACATCCTCGAGAATCGCGTGGTGGGCATGAAGTCGCGCGGGCTGTATGAGACGCCGGGCGGGACGATCCTCGTCGAGGCGCTGCGAGCGATGGAGGAGCTCGTCTTGGATCGCCAGACCCGGCGGTATCGCGACGAGCTGAGCCTGCACTTTGCGCATCTGGTCTATGAGGGCCGGTGGTTCTGCCAGTTGCGCGAGGCGCTGCAAGCCGCGGCGGAGAAGATCGCAGAGCCCCTGACCGGCGAGGTCGTCGTGCGCCTGCACAAGGGTCACGCGATGGCGATCCAGCGCCGGAGCCCGAACGGGCTGTACTCGCCGGACTTCGCGACGTTCGACGCGGACACGGTGTACGACCAGAAGCACGCCGAGGGGTTCATTCGATTGCTGAGCCTGCCGGAGCGGATCCGGGCGTTCAACGCGAAGAAGGCGCCGACGGAGGAGCCGCGGGTCGAGTCCTGAATGGGAGAGGCGATGGCCGAGGCAGGCGCGATGTGGGGCGGGCGGTTCGGGTCGGGGTCCGATGCGCTGTTCCGCGCGATCAACGACTCGCTGGCGATCGACTGGCGATTGATCGAGCAAGATCTGGATGGGTCGATCGCGTGGGCGAGCGGGCTGGTCGGCGCGGGCGTGCTGAGCCGCGAGGAGGCGGATCGGATCGTCGCGGGGCTGGAGGAGATCCGCGACGAGGCGCGGGGGTTGGAGGGCCCGCCGCTGGATTCGGGTGCTGAGGACGTGCATACCTGGGTGGAGCAGCGGCTGATCGACAGGATCGGCACGCTCGGCAAAAAGCTGCACACGGGGCGCAGCCGCAACGACCAGGTGGCGACGGACCTGCGGCTGTGGACGCGGGGTGCGATCGACGAGTTGGTCGGGCTGATCGAGGACGCGCAGCGGGCGCTGGTGGCGCTGGCGGATCGCGAGTCTGAGACGATCATGGCGGGGTACACGCATTTGCAGCGCGCCCAGCCGGTGCTGGCAGCGCACTGGGCGCTGGCGTATGTCGAGATGCTGGCGCGTGACGCGGCGAGGCTCGCGGACGCTCGGTCGCGGGTCAATGTGTGCCCGCTGGGGTGCGGCGCACTGGCGGGCACGGCGTACGAGGTCGATCGGGAGGCGATCGCGAAGGCGCTTGGATTCGACGCCCCCACCGCCAACAGCCTGGACAGTGTGGCCGACCGGGACTTCGTCTTGGAGGTGCTCGATGCGCTGGTCCAGTGCGGGCTGCACCTGTCGAAGCTGGGTGAGGAACTGGTGCTGTTCGCATCGGGGGAGTTCGGGTTCGTCGAGGTCGGCGACGCGTTCGCGAGCGGATCGAGCCTGATGCCACAGAAGAAGAACCCTGATGCGCTGGAGCTGCTGCGGGCCAAGGCGGGGGTGATCGCGGGGCAGCGCGCGGGGTTTGCGATGGTGCTGAAGTCGCTGCCGCTGGCGTACAACAAGGATCTTCAGGAGGACAAGGCGGCGTTGTTCCGGGGGGTCGATGAGTTGTCGCTGTGCCTGCGGATCGTCGCGGGGGTGATCCCGACGCTGGTGTTTGATCGCCAACGGTGCCTGGGCGCGGCGCGGGCGGGGCATTCCAACGCGACGGATCTTGCCGATGCGCTGGTCGAGCGGGGCGTGGCGTTCCGTGAGGCGCACGAGATCGTGGGTTCGCTGGTGCGCGAGGCGATCGCGCGGGGCGTGGCTTTGGAGGATCTGGATCTGAAGACATTGCGGGCCGCGAGCGATGTGATCGACAAGGACGTGCTCGCGTCGCTCACGCCCGAGCGGGGGATGGCCCGAAGGAACGCCATCGGCGGGTCGTCGCCGGCGCGGGTGCGCGAGGCGGTCGGCGGCTGGAAGGGGCGGCTTGGGATGGCGGGTGCGTGACGGTCTCGACAGGCCAACCCAGACCCGTGGCGGTGCTCGCGCATGTGGATGAGAGCGCGACGCTGATTGTGCGCTCGGCACAGCCGGACGATGCCGAACGCATCAGCGCGATGGTCAATGCGCACGCGGCCCAGGGATTGACGCTGCCGCGAACGGTCGAGAACGTGCTGGCGTGTCTGGGCGAGTTCGTGGTTGCCGAGCGCGGCGGGCTGTTGGTCGCGTGCGGGGCGCTGAACGCGATCAGCCCGGCGCTGGGCGAGATCCGCTCGATCGCGGTGATGCCGGAGGCCAAGGGGACGGGTGCCGGGCGCGGCGTGGTCGAGTTCCTGGTCGATCTGGGATTCGTGCTGGAGCTCGATGAGCTGGTGCTGCTGACCAAGATCCCGGACTTTTTCGCGAAGTTCGGGTTTGGGGTGATCAGCGCCGAGCAGGCGCCGCGGGTGTTTCTTGATGAGGCGATCGCGGGGCGCGGCAGGACGATCGCGGGGCGAACGATCATGTATCGGTCGATCGTGCCGGCGGTGTAGGAGGCGTGGCGAGCCCGACGCGCGAGCGAGGGTTGGAATGTTGCGCTCACCTCAGACGTCGCGTGCATGTGGATACAACAAGAGTGAGTTGTGCGTCCTCGTTCCATTCCGCCTCGCTTGCGCTTCGGGCTCGCAGGTCACGGAACAGCGGCGGGATAGTCACTGCGGTGGGATGCCGATGTCTTCATCCCACAGGTCGGGGCGCTCCGTGATGAATCGCTCCATCATCGCGATGCACGCTGGGTCGTCGGCGACGATCAGCTCCACACTCTCGGCGCGGAGCCAGTCTTCGCGGCCTTGAAACGTCTGATTCTCGCCGATGACGATGCGGGGGATGCGGTGGAGGATGGCGGCGCCGGTACACATGGCGCAGGGGCTGAGCGTTGTCGCGAGGGTGAGCTCGTGCCAGTCGCGCCTGCGGCCGGCGGCACGAATGCAGACGGTCTCGGCGTGGGCGATCGGGTCGTCATCCTGGACGCGCCGGTTGTGGCCTGCGGCGACGACGACGCCCTCACGCGTGATAAGCGCCGAGCCGATCGGGATGCCGCCCTCCGCGAGTGACTTGCGGGCCTGCTTGATCGCTGCGTCGAGGGCGAGGCGGTCGAACTCGGTCAATCCGTTGCTCATGCGCGATCTCCCCGCGATTCTACATGCTCAGGATGGCTGCGAGCCGGGGCGTCCTCGCCCCGGATTGCGATACCATGTTCACCATGCCCGACCGCGAGCACCTCATCGTCTTCGACCATCCGCTGATCCGCCACAAGCTCGCCCGCCTGCGCGATCGCGACACCGGTCATCCGGAGTTTCGCGATCTGATCGAGCAGGTCGCGGCGTTGATGGTCTACGAGCTGACGCGGACGTTTGAGACCGTTGAGGTCGAGGTGACAACGCCCCTGGACGATCGCGTGACCTGTGGCAGGATCCAAAGCGAGATCACGCTGATCCCGATCCTGCGGGCCGGGCTGGGGATGACAAGCGGGATTCTGAGCGTGCTGCCGGAGGCTCGGGTGGGGCACCTGGGGATGAGCCGCGACGAGCAGACGATGATGCCGACGGTGTATCTGCGCAAGCTGCCCAGGGATCTGAGCACCGGCCCGATCATCGTGGTGGACCCGATGCTCGCGACCGGCGGCAGCGCGGTGCGGGCGATCCGGATCCTGCGCGAGGCCGGGGCGGTGGACTTGCGGCTGATCTGTCTGGTCGCGGCTCCCGAGGGTGTGCGGGCGGTGCGCGAGGCGGATCCGGCGGTGACGGTGTACGCCGCGGCGTTGGACGAGAAGCTGGATGAGACGGGGTTCATACGACCCGGGCTGGGCGACGCGGGGGATCGACAGTTCGGGACGCTGTGAGAGATCGCTACCCTGTGGTGCTCGGAGTGATCTGAGATCGGGCCCGTGGCGGAACTGGCAGACGCGGCGGACTTAAAATCCGCTTCCCGGCAACGGGAGTGAGGGTTCGAGTCCCTCCGGGCCCACTTTTTTTGTGGGAAGATCGTCGCGGCGCGGGCGGGCCGGATGGGGTGCGGGCCTCCTCGACCTGACCTCCCATTCGTCGTACATCGCGAAGATGACATCGCGCAGGCTGCCGGCGTGCTCGCGCAGCAGCTCTTCGACGGTGGATAGCGGCATTTGACGCCGAGGGATCCGCCAAGACCCATCGAGATCGAACGTCCGGATTCCGCGCGTGAGAGGCGTGCCGGATTCGCGTTCAAGAGCCTGAGGGCGGCGAGTTCGCGGCTGCCTCTGGATGCTTGGGCGGGCCGTCGCCGAAGCGCTCCATCGAGTCTCTCCGACGGCAAGAGGAACCCTCACCATGACACGCAAAGCCCCGACGTTTCTGATCTCCGCCCTTGCCGGGACGACCCTTGCGCTCTTCACCGCCTCGCCGGCTCGCGCTGCGCCAGAGGATCTCTCCGACGGCGAGAAGGCCAAGATCCGCTCGATGCTGACCTTGATGATCAAGATGCAGTGCGAGACCAGCGCGCCGCTGGAGACCATCGAGGACTGCCTGGATCAGGGGGGCGAGAACGCCGCGGAGTACGACGAGCTGCCATCCTCCGCCGGCGGCACCTTCAAGCCGACCGTGAAGTACGCCATCAGCCAGTACTTCTCGATGCTGCGCGGCACCAACCGGCTCCAGAAAGATGGGCGCTCGGCGGGCGGCAGCACCGACTGGGCCGGCGGCGGCATCGACGGCGACAAGGTCATCATCTCCGGCAAGCTCCTGGAGAAATGGTGCGACACCGCCAACAACGTCGATCCCTGCGACCAGGCCGCGGCGAAGTTCTGGATCATGGCGACCCTCGCCAACGAGGCGGCGCACGTCTTCCAGGTGCCGATGGCCCTGGACACCGTTCCCAACGACCGCAAGCGATGCGACGCCGAGCGCGACAGCGACGCGATGACCCTCAAGTTTCTCAACGAGGTCGTCGCGCGCATGACCGATGGCGCCGGCGCCGCGCACGACAGCCTGGCCGACATCCGGGCCGAGGGCGAGGCAGGCAAGCTGCTGGCCAAGTGCCTGGAAGACATGGGCGTGGACACGGCCCAGGAGATCGCCGACACGCTCAAGAAGCTCAAGGACCGGCGCGACACCTACCAGGATCGCAAGGAGAACCTCTTCGAGAACAGCATCGCGGGCAATCGCTCCTGGCGACAGCTCTACTACGGCCGCCAGTACCGCAGCCCGCTCAAGCTCCGCAAGGACCTGAGCAATCTCGTCACGCGGCGCGAGGTCGTCGTAACCTACGGGAGCAACTCCAGGACCATCACGATCCCCAACGACGGCAAGATCCCGATCAGCGTCGCCGCGACCGTCGACAACCAGAGCCGCCTGGTGCTCATCGTCGTCACGCTCAATCCGCTCACCGGCGAGATGTGCATCCACACATGGACCGATACCGATCGCGACGGCCTGCCGGGCGGGGCGCCGAATAGCGTCACGATCCCCGCGCCGCCCAGCGGCCCACGCGACGTGCCCGAGGCGCCGGGCGATATCGCCCACGTCGAGGGCGTCGCCGACGGCCTGGGCTTCGCGCACGGCTACATGCTGCACGACCGGCTCAACGGCGCGCTCACGGCGATCGAGACCGACGAGGATTGGAACCCGACCGGTCGCGCCGTCGAGATGTTCCGCGATCCGCTGATCGCCTCGATCGAGGTCAACCCCGACGCGGGCAACTACTTCGAGCTCGAGACCGATCGCACCATGCCCAACGGAACGATCGAGGTCGTGTTCGAGTCCCTGCCCCACGCCGGCAGCACCGGCGCGTGCGAGGCCGCGCTCGGCATCTTCGATCCCGATCTCGGTTTCGGCGAGGTCTTCGCGGGCCTCACCTCCGCCGAGGCTCTTGCGCCGCACAACCTGCTGGGCATCAGCCAGCTCCCGGTCGATCCGACCCGGCCGATCGTCGCCTACGGGAACCCAGGCGAGCAGATCGTCGTCGAGTCGGTCGGACTGGGATTCCCGCAGGTCCTGTTCCAAGGCGTCGCTGGGCCGGAGGGCGCGACCAATCCGGGCGAGATGCTCTTCCCCGGCTCGCGCTACGACCTTGTGCGGGTCCGCTCGAACGAGCGCCTCGATCAGGCCGAGCACTTCTGGTCGCTCGTCGGGCTCGCCCAGGACGAGATCGATGTCGATCTCAACAACGATGGCGTCCCGGACGTGCTGGCGCTCACCAGCGAGCCCTCCCGCCTGGTCACCTTCATGGACGACCCGAGAGACCCGGGCGTCCGCCAGCTTGGGTTGGAAATCGTCGTCGAGGATCCGCACGCGATTGCGTTTGATCTGCCCCAGCCCGGCGTTGTGACCCTCGAGAGCCTGGATTCGAGCGTTGAGCTCTCTGTGGCGATCGCCGACGACTTCTGGAACCAACTGCTCGCACAGACCCTGATAGATCTGGATGGCGACGGCATCGCGGACGACACGTTCATCGTCGCCCGCGATCCGTTCAGCCAGGACTTTGCGGCAATCTCCGTCGTGGACGCGGGCTTCGACGCCGCGACGATTACGTCGATCCATCCACTGCCCGGCCTGGATCCTCGGGGCATCGAGTACGCCGATCTCGACGGCGACGGCGACCTCGACGTGATCATCCGCGGCGCGGACTTCGACGGCTGCTTCGAGAACGTCGGCGACGGCACGATGCAGCCCGGCCCCTGCGATAACGGCTGCCCCGCCGACCTGGATGGCGATGGCGACGCCGACAGCGACGACTTCTTCCGCTACCTCGATCTGTTCGCATCGGGCGACGCGCTGGCCGACCTGGACGGCGATGGCGACACCGACAGCGACGACTTCTTCCGCTACCTCGATCTGTTCGTCCAGGGCTGCTGATTCACGCGGTAGCCACGGACCTGCGTCGGCCGCCCCTCCGTGGGCGGCCGACGATTTCTTTGCGCGAGTTCCACACTCGCACCGCCGAACGCACCAAGTGTTCACGCTATCCTCGCCCCATGAGGAAGAGAACCATCGTCGTCACGTTCGCCGCCATCCTCGTAAGCCCCGCCCTCGCCCAGGACAACATCGGCCACGAGCGCCACCACCACCGCCACGGCGAGCCCCACGCCACCGAGGCCCCCACCCCCGCCCGATTCATCACCAACCGCGGGGGCGCGACGCTCGAGCTGCCCCGCGAGGACGACGCGTTCTTCTTCGTCGTCTTCGGCGACCGCACGGGCGGGCCCGCCACCGGCGTCTCGGTCCTCGCCGACGCCGTGCGCGATACAAACCTGCTCGAACCCGACCTCGTCATGACCGTCGGCGACCTCATCCAGGGCTACAACCAGACGCCGCAGTGGATGGACGACATGCGCGAGTTCAAGGGCATCATGGACAACCTGCTCTGCCCGTGGTTCCCCGTCGCCGGCAACCACGACATCTACTGGCGCGGCGAGAACAAACCCGACGGCGAGCACGAACGCTCCTACGAGATGCACTTCGGCCCCCTCTGGTACGCCTTCACCCACAAGAACTGCATGTTCATCGCGCTCTACACCGACGAGGGCGATCCGAATACCGGCGAGAAGGCCATCAACAAGCCCAACACCCAGGTCATGTCCCAAGAGCAGCTCGACTGGCTCAAGCAGACGCTCGCCAAGGGCAGTGATCTGGACCACATCTTTGTGTTCTTGCATCACCCCCGCTGGCTGCGCGGCAACTACGGCGACGACTGGGACAAGGTCCACAAGAAACTCGTCGCCGCGGGCAATGTCAGCGCCGTCTTCGCCGGGCACATCCACCGCCTGCGCTATGACCCGAAGGACGGCATCGAGTACATCACCCTCGCGACCGCCGGCGGGGCCCAGTCCGGCGCGGTGCCGCAGACCGGCTGGCTGCACCATTTCAATGTCGTCACCGTCCGCAAGGACCAGGTCGCCCATGCCTCGGTCCCCGTCGGCGAGGTCATGGACGTCCGCGAGATCACCGGCGAGGTCGGCGACGAGGCCCTGCGTCTCTCTCGCGCGCGCCCCACGTTTTCGTCTCCCATCGCCCTGGATAACGACGCCTCGGGCAGCGGCACGATCGAGGCGACGATCAGAAACCCCACGAGCCACCCCATCGACGCGACGCTGATGATCGACTCCGCCGACGCCCGCTGGCTCACGACGCCCGACCACAACCACGCCCGCCTCGAACCCGGCGTCTCGCGGACGTTCTCGTTCCAGATCGAGCGGATGCCCGGGCTCGACCGCGCGTTCCGGACCGCCGAGCTCGTGCTCGAAACCGACATGCTCCTGCCCGGCCATCGCTACAGCATCCCGCAAAGCCGCAGCGAGATCCCGATGTCGGTGACCATCGAGCCGCCGACGATCCCCGACCGCGAGTTCGCTCTCGATGTCGACGGCAGGTCAGGGCGCGTCGAGATCCCCTCGTCGAGCTTCAGCCTGCCCGACGGGCCGTTCACGCTGGAGTGTTGGTTCAACGCCGACCGCTACGCCGACCGCACGGGCCTGCTCGCCAAGACGGAAAACTCCGAGTACGGATTCTTCGTCAACAACGGACGCCCGTCGTTCAGCGTGCTGATCGGGCCGAGCTATGTCGAAGCCCGCGCCGATCGGGCAATCCTCGATACAGGCCGCTGGCACCACATCGCCGGGGTCTTCGACGGGCGCGAGACGCGCCTGTACGTCGACGGCAGGCTCGTCAAGAGCGTGTCACGCTCCGGGACGCGAAGGACGAACGACCTCCCGCTCATCATCGGCGCTGATGTCAACAGCAACGGCGACGCGACGAGCCACTTCGACGGTCGCGTCGACAGCGTTCGCCTCTCAACCGGCGTCCGCTATCGAGGCGAGGCCTTCGCCCCCAAGCGCCGACTCGCCTCCGACGCCGACACCGTGCTGCTGTTCAACATGGACGCCCTGGTCGGCCCGTGGATCTATGACGAGGGCAAGTCATCCGCCCACGCCATGCCTCGCGGCGAAGCGCAACTTGTTGGCACAAACTAACGGCTATTGCGTCGAACCTCGCGTGAACAGAACGGCGAGCAAGAAAAAGATCCCACCTATTCCGAAGGCTCCCAAGCCGATCCCCATGAGCCAGCCAAACAAAGCAAATCTTGGTGTCGGGTCAAATAGCGAGCGGGTGTGCCGCCAGTCCTTGCCGTCGCACTCGACGATGAGAGTCTTATCGAGAATCCCTTCCCTCCGAAGCAACGCCCGAATCGCCTTCTCGCACATCCGCGCCCTGCGAACGCGAAACTGCCAATGCCAAACCAGAGCCGCGGCAAACACGGCCACGCCAGCGATCGCGCAGGCCAGTGCGGTCGTCACGAGTGCCGGAGCATCGAGTCCCAAGCCGCGCATCTCGTTCGCCCCAAGAGCGCCGACTGCGAGTGCTCCCGCGGCGCCAATCGATACACTGGCATTCGTCTTGACCAGCAACTCAGTGTGCCAAGTTCTCTCTTCGCGGAGTTGTTTGAAATATTCCAATACTCTCTGATTCTCGGGTACTTGCGACACTTTATTCGACATGCCACCCACCGTGCCTCTCTCAATGAATACCCAAGCACGCTTTCATGAGCGTCTGCATTAGCAGAATCGACCGATAGCTTGTTGTGAGAAACTTAAAAGTATCACTTGCCGCAGAATCCGACCAGAATTGCCCGGACTCGCCGCCCAATCTACCATGCTAATATATCGTGTTCGTATCGTCCTTGACTGCCCATGTCCATTGAACCTGAGCAACTCTCACACAACACTCGCCAACCCCCCCGCCACCACCGCAACGATCAGCACGACAACCTTCACCCGCCCAACCGTTCTATCGATCGCCAGATCATCCACCGGCTGGCCGACAAGCGTCTCTAAGCGCTGCCTCCGGACCGCGATCGACCCATGGCGCCACGACCGCTTGACCTGCGGGATCCCGGCCAGCTGCGCCACGCGCGACAGCGCCCCCGACATCGCCTCGGCCGCCGACTCGCTCACCTGCGCGTGCCCCGCGATCTCGCTCATGTGCCTGGCCCCGAACGCGTCGGCCTGCCACTCGAACCGCTGACTCACAAACCCGAGCACGAACAACACGATCGCCAGCGTCAGGCCCCCCACCACGCCCAGAAAAACCGTCCCATCGGGATCGATCCACCCCACGTTGCCCGCGATCAGCTCCGCAAGCGACCCCAGCAGCGTCACCGGCCCGATCACCGCCGCCGCCAGCCAGGGCATATGCCTTTTTTTCACATGCGCCACCTCGTGGGCCGCGACCGCCTCGACCTGATCCTCATCGAGCCCATCCAGCAGCGCATCGCTCATCAGGATGTAGCGAAGCGGCGCGATCAGCCCCATGACCGCCGCGTTCGGCATCGAGTGGTGCGTCCGCCACAAGAGCAGCTCCCGCACCCGCACTCGCCAGCGCGAGCACACCCGCTCGATCCGCGACCGAAGTTCGCTCTCGCCCAGCCGCCGAACGTCCCACAGCACCCGCAGCAGCACCGGCGTGATCCCCAGCACCACGACGACCCCGGCGACGAACGCCGCCGACGACACCCAACTCCCCGCCCGCTCCATCCACGCCGGCCCGCTCGCCTCGTACCACGAGATCGCCTCGCCCCACGCCATGATCAGCGTGATCGGTACCAGCACCAGCAGCAGCTCGTGACGCACATGCATCAGCACATGCCCGCCCCGCCCCTCGATTCTGTGCACGGGCTCGCCCCAGTCCAGCGCTCGCACGATGACCGCCTCTCGTGCGCGCCGCTCCAGCGGATACTGCGCCCACCACCCGATGGCCAGCACAACCAACAGGGGCGACAACGCGCCCAGCTCATCGACCAGGATCAAATTGCCGATCGCAGAGCGCAACCAGTCCAAGGTGCCGAGCCCCAGGATCCCCGCGATCGTCGCGAGCGTCGCGATCCCCACGCACACGCCGCGGACGCGCAGGGCCCGCAGCATCGCCCGATGGTCGCCCCTGCGATCCATCCGGCGTGCCGCCCGCCCGCAGCTCAAAACGATCGCGACGGCGCACAGCCCGCACACGCCCAGCACGATCATCGTCCCGAGCCCGGGTCGCTCACGCCCGAACGCCAGCCAGGCACTCTGATCCCCGTCCCTCGGCAGGCGCGCCAGCAGCGCCATGCACGCCAGCAGCACCTGCACCTGGATCATCGCTGACCGCCGGTCATGTGCCCGACTCGCCGATGGACTCGCGGAACTCGCCCAGGTCGATCGCCGCCCCGTTGGGCAGATAGATATCCGCGTCGATCCGCCCGTGGCCCAGGCTCGTGAAGACCAGGCTCGTCCGCCCGCTCGCCGCGGCTCCGATCAGATCCGGCCTGCTCGGCCCGGCGTACTCCCGCCCGATCAGATCCCGGGCGTGCAGGTGCCAGAACGCCAGCGACGTCGCGCCGTTGATGAACAGATCCGGCGGGGCGATGTAGACCGTGTCCCCGCCGCGCTCGCTGGATCGCGGGCGGAACGCCCGTGCCCGCAGCGTGCCGTTCTCGCTCGCCTCGATGAGCCCGCCGTACTCGCTGCGCTTGTCCTCCAGATCCGCGCGCAGCTCCTCGAACACCACGCGCTGCACGCGCTCGCTCTGCACCGCCTCATCCACGACGAGGATCGAGACCAGGTCGAGCCGGCTGAGCCGATCGAGCCAGTCGTCCAGCCCCTCGTCGTTCGGGCGATCCCGCCGGACCTGGTCCGCGCTGCGCCGATGCACCCGCCGACCGTCCAAGCGGGCCCGCAGGTCGCTGATCAGCGTGCCGCGAGAGCTCTCGAACCACGCCGGGCGATGCGCGCGTGCCCAACGCAGCGGCTCCAGGAGTCGAAGCGTCACGTCGCGTCGATCCTCTTCGCCCAGCGCGTCGTGCGCCGCCTTTGCCTGGCCCCACCACCCGGCGTGCTCCTCGCCGCCAAGCCGAACGAGCCAGGCCAGCTCCTGCCCGGTCATCGGCACCACGCCGAAGGCGCTCTCCCCCTTGCGCAACGCGACGAGCCAGGGGTCTTCGCTCGTCGTCTCGCGGATCAGCTCGCCCACACGGGCTCGATCGGGCGAGACGAGATTCAATAGGTTCCACGCGTCCTCTCGCGTGCGCCTCGCGATCAGGTCGTCCTCGCGGCTGCCGCCCTCCACCGGCGTCGCGACGAACACGCCGAAGACAATCTCGTCGAGGCTCCGCCCCTCGCCGCGCTCGATCAGAATCTCTCCCTCGGGGCGGTCCTCGAGCGCCACGCCCCGCAGCGGGCGCGAAAGCGATCGCACGAGGGCCGCCTCTGCGCCCTCCCACTCACGCTCCACGATCGCCTCGATATACATCTCCGCCAGCGCCGGGCTCGGCTCGGTCGGAAGCATCGCCAGAAACGTCGTGCGCGAGTCCTCATCGCCCTCAACGGTCCGGTCGCTGAGCAGGGCCTCGATCGCCGCCCGCCGGATCGGCTCCAACTCGCCATAGGCCCACGCGATATCCGTCAGGCGTTCGCGGGTGAGATCGCGGGGCAGGTCGCCACGCTCGGCGTCCGCCCAGATCGACTCGATCGCCCGCACCCGATCGCGGAGCTTGGCCTCGCCATCGAACGCGACCTCGATCGGATCGCGCCCGCCCCCACCGCCCCCGGCACAACTGACCAGGACGATGAGCACCAGCGACAAGAGGGAAACGACAGGCGAGCGGGCGATCCGTGCCGACATCCGCCAGTCTATCCCCGCCGCGAAGCGAATCTGGAACACATCTGGCATGGCGATGAGAACCATTCTAAGATACACCATGGCGACCGAGTCCCCAGCCCAGGACCTCCGCGAGCGGGTCGAGCAGGTCATCCAGCTCATCCGACCGGCGATCAAGGCCGACGGCGGCGATATCGAACTCGTCGGCGTCAGCAGCGAGGGCGTCGTCCGCGTGCGGTTCCTCGGGGCCTGCACCGACTGCCCCTCCAGCCCCATGACCCTGCGCGACGGCATCGAGCGGAACCTCAAGGCCAACGTCTCGGGCGTCCAGGAGGTGCTGGCGGTCGAATGAAATCAGCCCCCGCCGTAGAACAATGGCCGAAGCGGGCGGGGTTATCGGGTTGGCAACCTGTGCGGAACCGAAAGTCGCTTTGGCGCAAGGACTTGGGCGCGGTATAGTGGCCGCGGGTGGGCAAGCCAACTCAGGACGGGAGGCGTTCATGCTGGTCATCACGAGACGAGAGGGCGAGGAGATCGTCATCGGCGATCCCCGCAAGCCGATCGGCGTCGTCCGGATCGCATCTGTACGGGGCGAGCGCGTCCGCGTGGCCTTCGATTTCCCCCGCGAGGTGGATATCCACCGGCGCGAGGTCGCCGATCAGATCATCAAAGAGAAGGCGGATGTCGTCGGCAGGATCGAGCCCGGGCGCAGCGCCGGCGCGCAGTAACAAGCCAGATTCTCCAGATTCCACGATCTGTGAGCCCGAAGCGCGAGCGAGGAGGAACCACCTTGTCCGCACGCGCCGACGACTCTCGCACATGAAGGGTTGATCGCCGACGGCGCGCCCACCTCGCTTGCGCGTCGGGCTCGTCCTCATGTGTGAGTTGTCCGCGGCGCGTGACCCGCGCTCACTCCGGCTCATCGCCCGACATGTCATAGACCCATGTGTCGATCGCGCGATCCTGCTCGACGATCTCCTCGGGCGTGAAGAACCGCGCCAGCTCTTCCTTCGCCGTCTCTGGCCCGTCCGAGCCGTGGATCAGGTTGAAGCTGTTGGAGACCCCGAAGTCGCCGCGGATCGTCCCGGCCTCGGCGTTGGACCCGAACGTCGCCCCCATCATCTTCCGGCAGATCGCGATCGCGTTGTTCCCCTTCACCGCCATCACCACCACCGGCGAGCTGGTCATGAAGCTCACGAGGCTGTTGTAGAACGGCTTTTCCTTGTGCACGCCGTAGTGGTCCGCGGCGAGCTCGTTCGAGATCCGCAGCAGCTTCATCCCCACGATCTGCAGGCCCTTGTCCTCGAATCGGCTGATGATCCTGCCGCACAGGCCGCGCTGCACGGCGTCGGGCTTGAGGATGATGAGGGTCGTCTCCATGATGGGCTCCTTCTCTCGCCTGATGATGGGGCGGCAAGGATAGGGCGTTCGGCCCAGTAAATCGAAGGAGTGATCCGGCGCGTGCCATGGCCACCGCCTTGGGTGGCCATGGCTCTACGCCCGAATCGGACGGGCGCTCCAAGCGATAGCCACGCCACCCGCCGCGGCAAGAGATAGAGACGATGCGGGCCGGGCTCCACGACCAGATTAGCGAGTTATTGCTGGGGATTGGCGCGCTGCTTGCTTTATGCCCAATCGCATAGCCGCTCAGAGCAGCGGCCATGCCACCCTCCCCCGGCTCACTAGCGATCGACCTCGACCAGCCCGCCTTGGCCCCGCTATTCTCCGTCAGGATTCCGTTCCCCACCACGGAGGGTGGTAATGCCCAAGAATGAGCCCCAGGGACCGAGCAAGAAGTCCCCATCCACGAAAAACGCCCCGCGCCGGGCCAACGCCGAGACCATGGCCAAGGGCCAGCGCGAGATCTCGGTCAGCGAATTCTTCGCCAAGAACCGCCACCTGCTCGGCTTCGACAACCCCCGCAAGGCCCTGCTCACCAGCGTCAAGGAGGCGATCGACAACGCCCTCGACGCCTGCGAGGAGGCAGGAATTCTCCCCGATCTCGGCGTCAGAATCGAGAGCCTCGAACCCGAGCGCTCGGCGGCCAAGTCCAGCAAGTACCGCCTCACCGTCGCCGACAACGGGCCGGGCATCGTCCGCCAGCAGGTCGACAACATCTTCGGCAAGCTGCTGTATGGCTCCAAGTTCCATCGCCTCAAGATGTCCCGCGGCCAGCAGGGGATCGGCATCTCCGCCGCGGGTATGTACGGGCTCATGACCACCGGCAAGCCCATGGTCATCCACACCAAGCCATCGAAGCGCAAGCCGGCCCACCACATTGAGCTGGCGATGGACACCGCCAAGAACAAGCCCGAGGTCAGCGTCGATATCGAGACCGACGATTTTCCCAGGACCTCCACCGGCACCGGCACCCAGGTCGCCATCGAACTCGAGGCCAAGTACGTCCGCGGCAAGGCCTCGGTCGAGGCGTATCTCGAACAAACCGCCATCGCCAACCCGCACGCGCAGATCACGTTTTATCCTCCGAAGAAGGAACTCACCACAGAGGGCACAGAGAGCACAGAGGGGGAGTTGGGGTCAGGAAAAGGCAAGCAGGTCGTTGATGATCCCGCGAAAGCGGGATTGGAAACCCAATCCGAGTCTTCCTCTGTGAACTCTGTGCCCTCTGTGGTGAAATCTTCTTCCCCTCCTCTTCAAACGATCGAAGACGCCGACCGCATCGTCTACCCCCGCACCGTCGACGAGCTGCCGGATGAGCCCAAGGAGATCAAGCCGCATCCCTACGGCGTCGAGCTCGGCACCTTCCTCACCAAGCTCAAGCAGACCAAGGAGACCCAGCTCGCGGGGTTTCTCAAGAACGAGTTCTGCCGAGTCCCCCCGGCGATCATCAAGCAGGTTACGAGTGAGGCGAGCACCAAGAGTTCGACCATCACCGGACAGACGTATCTCAGCCGCATCGATCACGCCGCCGGCGAGCGGATCTACAAGGCCCTTCAGAACGCCAAGCTCCGCAGCCCCCCCACCGACTGCCTCAGCCCTATCGGCGTCCGCCAGATGCTCGCCGGGCTGCTCAAGGGCGTCAAGGCCGAGTTTTACGCGGCGAGCACCCGCAACCCCGCCGTCTACCGCGGCAACCCCTTCCAGATCGAGGCCGCGATCGCCTTCGGCGGCGACCTGCCCGGCGATGAGCCCGCGCGCGTGATTCGGTTCGCCAACCGCGTGCCGCTGCTCTATCAGCAGTCGGCCTGCAGCGCATTCAAGAGCGTGGTGGACGCGGGCTGGCGGAACTACGGCCTGAGCCAGCCGCGGGGGGCCGCGCCCGTCGGCCCGCTGGTCATCATGATCCACATGGCCAGCGTCTGGGTGCCGTTCACCAGCGAGTCCAAGGAGGCCATCGCCGACTACGACGAGATCCGCAAGGAGATGAGACTTGCCCTCCAGGAGTGCGGGCGCAAGCTGGGAACGTACCTGCGCAAGCGTCAGAAGATGCGCCGCGAGGGCCAACGCCGAGACGTCTTCGAACGCTACATCGGCGAGATCTCCAAGAGCTGCGAGCATCTCATCGGCGTGGACGCCAAGGAGTTGTACGAGGCGCTCCTGCAACAGGCCAAGCGCCGAACCGAGATCGCCGACTCCGTGCTCGATGAGGACGGCAAGGTCATCAAGGAAGGCAACGGCTCCAACGGCAACGGCAAGCTCGACCGCGACGACGGCGTAATCATCATCAACCCCGACGACGACCCCACGCAAACCCCCGCCAACGCCCTATCTCCCAACGAACTCGATGTGCGAGCAAGGAGGCCGAAGCCTCTGCGCAAGAACTCCGCCAAACGCTCTCGTCGCTCGCCTACAAGCAGCGTCTCAAAGAAAGCCAACGGAAGCCCCAAGAACTCACTTTTCTCATGAATGCCCAGCGTTGCCATCTGCGCTCAAGAGCTTGTCGAATGCTACGATCTGCCAGGGAATGCAGGCACGGATAACTAACGTATGTATTTGATGTATGTGGATGAGAGCGGTGATACGGGGCTCTGTCCTCCCAAGGGACGGTCTCCAACAAGTTTGTTTTGCCTTACCGGCCTCGTCGTGCATGAACTGCGATGGGTAGAGACGCTCAAGGAGCTCGTGCAGTTTCGTCACTGGCTCAAGTGGAAGTACCGAGTCTACCTTGACGACGAGCTACACTCAGCCGAGTTGATCACTAAAGCACGAACGCTACCCAAGTCGCTGCAACGGCTAAGAAAACACCAGCGGCTCGCGATCCTCCGCCACCATGCGGACCAACTGGCTCGACTCACTGACATACGTCTCATCAACGTTTGCATCGACAAGACCCTGCAAAAAGACGCGGACTCGAACAAGGTCTTTCGCCGAGCGTGGTATGCACTCTTCCAAAGATTCGAAAACACGATACTGCACCGGAACTTTCCTGGACCAGCGAACGACCATGAACGTGGCATCGTCTTTCCCGATCGCACAGACGCGATACGTCTCAAGTCGCATCTTGAGGACATGCGAGTTCGTAATCTACTCTATTCCAAGCGTCCAGATGGAAGCCGGACGGCAACGGACGAGCCTATCCGTCTGCTGATTGAAGATCCTGTTTGCCGAGATTCTCGTCACTCGTACTTCATTCAGGCGGCAGACTGTGCTGTCTTCCTGTTCAAGCAGCACCTTCAGCCCAATGCCTACATGAAGAAACATGGGGCCAATGCCTATCTCAACACGAGATTGAAGCCCGTGCTCTGCACGCACGCATCGAATTTTGACCCGCTTGGAATCGTGCGGCTTTGAGCCTGTTCGGAGCAAAAAAAATGGGGCCCGAAGGCCCTGGGGGATCCTACTACCCAGACTGCCTGGGGTTCAGATCCACGATTACGATACAGAGTTCAGATCGACCATGCAAGGACACAAACCCAAGATTCTCGCTCTGACTTCCCACATGTATCCAAGAAACGCGTGTTCTGGGACTGTGGCCACACATTTGCTGCAACAAGTCGATTTAGTTAGTAATCACTAACTTAGCGTATCTCAAGCGAAATGCGAGCAAAAATGGCTAAAAAATCCACACAGAGAACCGGCGGCAATGTCTCCAGCAAGAAGATCGCCAAGAAGCCGCCAAAGCGCACTAAGGCCGGCGCTGCCAAGGCCCGCGCCGCCGACACCACCTCCAAGATCGAGGCCCTCGCCGAGAGCGTCGTCAAGTCCTCCATGGCAGGCCGCGAGCCCACCATCGGCGTCCCCACACGAGCCCTCAGCAACACCAAGTGGAACAAATCCCGCGGCATCCTCCAGATGGGCGCCGCCCAACAAGAACGCCAGCTCTTCAACCTCAACCAGGCCAAACGCTTCATGCAGACCATGCTGCACTCGGCGAGCGTCAAGGACCTGCTCGAGGCCGACAAGACGCTCAGCCTTCGCGGCATGTTCTACAAGGGCCTGCACACCATCCAGGGCGCCAAGAGCGAGAAGACCTTCGACGAGCAGTCCGAGTCCGACACCATCCTCGAAGACCTCGAAGTCTCGCTCGGTTCGCTCAGAGAAGAACTCCACATCTTCGCCAAGAAGGCCGGCACCATGGTCGGCAACATCACGATCATCGACTCCGGCGACGAGATCGACTGCCGACGCATGGGCTCGGGCGGCTACGCCATCCCGTCGATCGTCGAGCCCGATGTGATCCAGTTCAAGGACTGCGAGGCCGAGTTCATCCTCCACGTCGAGAAGAACACCGTGTGGAGCCGCTTCAACGAGGACAAGTTCTGGAAGACGCACAACTGCATTTTGACAGAAGGCGGCGGCCAGCCCCCGCGCGGCGTCCGCCGACTGCTCCATCGCCTGCACAACGAGTTGAACCTGCCCGTCTACTGCCTGCTCGATTGCGACCCCTGGGGGCACTACATCTACAGCGTCATCAAGCAGGGCTCGATCTCATTAGCCTTCGAGTCCGAACGCCTGGCGATCCCCGACGCCAAGTACCTCGGCCTGCGGGCGCGGGATTACGAGGAGCACGACCTCTCCGACGACGTCCAGATCGACCTCAACGAGCGGGACATCTCCCGCGCCAGGCAGATCATGAACTACCCGTGGTTCAAGGACCACAGGGGCTGGCAGCGGGAGATCAAGCAGCTTCTCGACAACGGCTTCAAGATGGAGGTCGAGTCGCTGATCACCAAGGACATCAGCTATGTGACCGAGACCTATGTGCCCCAGAAGCTCGAGGCCGAGAGCTGGCTCGTGTAGGGGGTGAACCATCCTCTAGGCCCAAATATCAAGAGACCAACAAAGTCCGCAAAATAGGTGTGAATCCTGTTGCACGCCCTCGCCGCTCCTGATAGTTTTTGCTGGATCTTGGGGCGATCGCCCCGGGAGGGGAGACCGAGGAACCAACCCGACGCCGCAGGGAATCCGTGGCGTCGGCAAACACCGCACGATGCTCCCGATCTGTCACCGCTCCTGTGTTTTCGGAGCGCTGAATCCACCGGCCCGCCGGCCTGTGCTTGCGTGGTGAGTGTCTGGAGGTAACACTCGCCCCTTGCACGCTGGCGGCCGGTTCTTTTTTGCCTAGGCGACCGGGTCTCGCGCGACGCGACTCCTCATCGCAACGCGGAAAATCCGGTCTCACGTCGCCTCGTACACTTGGCGTCCATGATCTGGCTCTGCCTCCTGCTCATCCCCGTCGCCTTCTGCGTCGCCCTGCCCGCGACGTGGGGCGTCATCCGCGTGAGCCACCGCCTCGGCGTCCTCGACACCGCCCCGATCGACGGCCAGACCAAGATGGCCCGCCGACAGGTTCCCAACACCGGCGGCGTCGCGATCACCCTCGCGTTCTGCCTGCCGCTGCTCGCCGGGCTCGCGGCCTTCGGATTCTTCGGCGACGCGCTCTCAGAACAACTCGCACCCCTGGATCCGGAACTCACCGAGGGGCTTCGACGCGAGATCCCCAGCGCCCTCTGGCTGCTCGCGGGCGTCGTGTGCATCCATGTGCTCGGG
This sequence comes from Phycisphaerales bacterium, assembly GCA_029260315.1. Classification (GTDB taxonomy): domain Bacteria; phylum Planctomycetota; class Phycisphaerae; order Phycisphaerales; family UBA1924; genus S146-42. The sequence goes on from JAJDDM010000060.1 coordinate 21,823, forward strand.
CTGCTGGACGACCGCCGTCCGATGGGGGCGCCGGTCAAGCTTGCGGTCATCCTCGCCGTGAGCGCCGGGGTCGTCGTGCTCACCGACACCCGCCTGCTCGAACTGCTCGATGAGCCCGCCGGCGGGACGTGGGCCTCGATCGCCATCACCATCCTCTGGTTCGGCGTCGTCACCAACGCCATGAACTTCATGGACAACATGGACGGCGTCGCCGGCGGCGCGGGCGCGATCGCCTCCGGCTGCCTCCTCGCCGCGATGCTGCTCACCGGGCACTGGTTCGTCGCCGGCGCACTCGCCCTGCTGCTCGGCGCGATCCTCGGCTTCCTCGTCTTCAACCTCCACCCGGCCCGCGTGTTCATGGGCGACGGCGGCTCGCTCGTCATTGGCTTCCTCCTGGCGTTCCTCACGACCCGCGCGACGTACTACGCCCCCGACCTCGCCACGCACGTCGCGGGTGCGCACGCCGTCTTCGTCCCCCTGCTCATCCTCGCCGTCCCACTCTACGACTTCACCAGCGTGACCCTCGTGCGGATCGCCCAGGGCAAGAGCCCGTTCAAGGGCGATCTCCAGCACTTCTCCCACCGCCTGACCCGGCGCGGCCTGAGCGTCCGCCAGACCGCGGCGGTCATCGCGGCTCTCACCGGCGCGACCGGCCTCGCGGGCGTCGTCCTGCCCTGGTTGCCGGCGTGGGGCGCGATCCTGCTGGCGATCCAGACCGTCATCCTGCTGCTCGTCCTCGCGCTGCTCGAGCGCGCGAGCGCCACAAGGCTCGCTCCGACCGCGGAGCGCGCCGATGGATGACGCGCACCAGACGCCCCCTCACGGCTCGCACGGTCGTCACTCGCGCGTCGCGCGCGTCGCCGCCGGCGTCATCCTCGCCCTCGCTCTCGTGCGCGCGATGGCAGTCCAGTCGCCCCTGCCCTACTGGGACACCGACCCGCTGACGGTCTACACGCCGATCGCCGGCGAGAGTGGCACGGGCCTGCTGAGCGTGCTGCAAGCCTCCCTGCTCGGCCTCACGCCGACGTGGTCCATCCTGCTGGACGCGCTCACGCTGCTCGCGGCGGGCGTCGCGATGTGGGCCGCGCCGCGCACGGACGGGCGTGCGCGCATGATCGTGTCCGGTCTCGCCCTGCTCGGCTCGATCGGCGTCGCGATCCACGCGACCCGCCACGGGGGCATGAGCCTCGAACACGCTCGGATCGGCATTTCCTGGTTAGCTGCCATCTGGGGCGCAATCGGACTCTGGTGCGTCTGCGCCGATCGCCGAGCCCGCGCCCTCCTCGCCGGCGTGCTGCTCGCGTTCATCATCGTCCTCGCCGCCAAGGGCCTCATCCAGATCCTGATCGAACACCCGCGCACGGTCGCGTCGTTCGAGGCCGACAAGCGGGCGTTCTTCGAGAGCAAGGGCTGGGCGCCGGAGTCCTCCAACGCCCAGGCCTACGAACGACGCTTGCGCCAGCGCGAGGCCACGGGCTGGTTCGGGCTTGCCAATGTCCTCGCGAGCTTCGCCGGCGCGGCACTCGTGGCGCTGGCGATGATGCTGGCACGCCTGCCCAGGCAAGCCCGCACGGACAAGCACGCCTGGCCCCTCATCGCCCTCGCGATCGCCGCCCTTGCGACGCTCGTCATGTCCGGCTCCAAGGGAGGCGTCGGCGCGGCGGGCCTCGCCGGCGTCGTCGTGCTCGTCCTGCTCTGGCTCCTTCCTAAGCGATGCCCATCCGCCAAGCCAACGCCGCGATGGCTGGGCCTCGGCGCGTGCGCCGCGATCGCGATCACCATCCTCGCCATCGCCCTGCGCGGCCTGCTCGGCGAACGCCTCGGCGAGCTGAGCACCCTCTTCCGCTGGTTCTATATGCAGGGCGCAACGCGCATCTTCGCCGCCGAGCCTCTCACCGGCGTCGGCCCCGCGGGCTTCCAGAGCGCCTACAGCCTCCAAAAACCCGCGATCAGCCCCGAGGACGTCACCAGCCCACACTCGATCGCCTTCGACTATCTCGCGACCCTCGGGCTCTTCGGCTTCGCGCTGATCGCGCTCTTTCTGCTGGCCGTCTGGCGACTCGGCGCGACGCTCGCGTACGCAAGCGACAGCAACACACTCGATCGTCCGCCGATCACCCGACATCGTCTGTACGCCGTCGCGGCGATCGCCGCCTCGGCGTTCTTCCTCGCCCTCTGGCTGGAGCGCGGCGCGTCGATGCCCCTGGTCCTCGCCTCGGCACTCACGCCCGTCGAGCCGGTCTCGATGGTGGCGATCCTCGTGGGCCTCATCCTCACCCTCGGACTCTGCGCCCTCTGGATCCTGCTCGCAGAACGCCTGTGGGCGATGTTCGAGTCTCAGCGGGCGGCGCTCAGCGCCGTCGCCGCCGGCGCACTCACCATCGCCATCCACGCCCAGATCGAGATGACGCCCATCCAGCCATCCTCGGCGGCCCTCCTCGGAGTCTGGCTCGCCATCGCGGCGGGGACCGGTCGCGACGCGACTCAAGCGGCGCCCGTGAACGACTCCCCCGAAACCTCATTGACCGTGGGCCAAGTCAACTCGCTCGCTCGTTGGACGGGCGTCCTCCCGCTGGTCCTCGGAGTCCTCACACTCACCGCCGCGCTCCCCAGCGTCGTCGCCTGGGAGTCCCGCCTCGCCAACGCCGCCCGCATCGCGGCACCCGTCGGCGAGGCCCGCACCGAGCTGCGCGCCCTCGTGCGATTCCCTCCCGCCCAACGCCGACCCGCAATGGCGGCGCTCGCAGATCGCGTGTCACAAGACCTCAGCGAGCCGGTCGCCCCCACACCCAGCGCCATCGCCGATGCCCTGAGCAACATTGCGCTGACGCGAGGCGAGCAGACAGAGGAACTGCTCGACACCGCCCACGACGCCCTCGGCGGCGTCCACCCCCCAACGTTGCGAGCCCAGACCCGCCTGCTCCGAAGACTCGCGAGTGAGATGGATGACCCCGCGACGAGCCACGCCCTGCTCACCCGAGCCCTGTCCCGGGCCGATCGCCTGGCCGGTGAGCAACCCGATCTCGCCGGCTCCTGGAGCCTGCTCGGCCTGGTCCACAGCGAGCTGGCGACGTTCTCGGACCAACGCCAGAACCTGCTCCGAGCCCGCGAAGCTTGGGAACGCGAGATGCAACTCGATCCCCACTCCCTCGGCACCGCTATCCGCCTCATGGAGGTCTCAGAACAACTCGACGACCGCCCCAGCGCGGCAGTCTGGGCGACCCGGGCCCTGGCCATCAGCCAAAACATGCGCCTGGACCCCCTCCGCCAACTCGACGAGCGAACGAGGGCCCGAGCCGAGCGGATCGCCCGCAACCCCTGAGCGTCTTGATTCTGCGGGGCTCTGGGATAGCATTCTTCTGTTCTGATGGCGGTTTGGCCGGAGGTTGTGCTACGAACGCCTCCCTACCCGTTCCGCCGGCGATTATTCGGATTTGGAGTTGTGACGATGGACGAGAACACTGCACCCAGCGAGGGCGACTGAGTCTTCGGCCATCGGTTTCTGCTCCGAATCTCAGCCCCTTTGCAAGAACTTGTTGCGATCCCAATGCCGAGCCCGGCGTGGCGAGGCCCATGGAGATCGAATCCCTCGTGATCCCGCCGATGCGGGATCGGTGTGAGAGATTTCGCCCCCCCGGGCACGCCGGCCCGGGCGCTCAGTAAAGAGGCGGCCCGCCCGCCAGGCTTGAAGGATCAGTCCCATGTCCCAGGATCTCACCTTTGTCCGCAACATCGGCATCTGCGCCCACATCGACGCCGGCAAGACCACCGTCACCGAGCGCGTGCTGTTCTACACGGGCAAGAACTACAAGATGGGCGAGGTCCACGAGGGCACCGCGACGATGGACTTCCTCGCCGAGGAGCAGGAGCGCGGCATCACCATCCAGTCCGCCGCCACCACCTGCCCGTGGGTCCGCAACGGCAAGGACTACAAGGTCAACCTGATCGACACGCCCGGGCATGTAGACTTCACGATCGAGGTCGAACGCTCGATGCGCGTGCTCGACGGCGCGGTCGCGGTCTTCGACGGCAAGGAGGGCGTCGAGGCCCAAAGCGAAACCGTCTGGCGTCAGGCCGACCGCTACAAGGTCCCCCGCCTGTGCTTCATCAACAAGATGGATAAGCTCGGCGCGGACTTCGAGTTCAGCTTCAGGACGATCCAGAAACGCTTGGGCGCGAACCCGATCGCCGTGCAGTACCCCATCGGCGCGGGCAACAGCCTCGAGGGCATCATCGACCTGCTCACCCTGCGAGCGTACTACTTCGACGCCGACGAGCAGGGCGCGATCATCACCGAGAAGGACATCCCCGACTCGCTGATGGACACCGCCAGGAAGTGGCGTCACGACCTGATCGAGAAGGCCGTCGAGCTCGACGACGATCTCATGGAGAAGTATCTCTCCGACGAGGACGTGACCGACACCGAGATCCGCCGGGCCCTGCGCAAGGGCACCATCGCCCTGGCGTGCAACCCGACCTTCTGCGGCGCCGCCCTGCGGAACATCGGCGTGCAGCGCCTGCTCGACGGCGTCATCGACTACCTGCCAAACCCCACCGAGGTGCCCCCGATCGTCGGCCTGGATCCCAACGATGAGGAGAAGAAGCTCACCCGAGTGACCTCCAGCGACGCGCCGATGAGCGCCCTGGTCTTCAAGGTCGTCTCCGACAGCCACGGCGATCTCACCTACGTCCGCATCTACTCGGGCCAGCTCAAGAAGGGCTCGCGCATCCTCAACCCGGTCAACCGCAAGAAGGAGAACGTCAGCCGCATCTTCGAGATGCACGCCAAGGACCGCATCCCGCTGGAGGTCGCAGAGGCCGGCAGCATCGTCGCGGTCGTCGGCATCAAGGACTCGATCACCGGCGACACGCTCTGCGACGCCGACAACCCGATCGTCCTCGAGCGCATGACGTTCCCGGAGCCCGTGATCAGCATGTCGATCGAGCCGCACACCGCCGACGACAAGCGCAAGCTCTCCGAGGCGCTCACCGTCATCCGGCGCGAGGATCCCAGCTTCCGCAGCCACTTCGACGATGAGACCGGCCAGACCATCATCGCCGGCATGGGTGAGTTGCATCTGGAGATCATCAAGAACAAGCTCGTCCGCGACATGAAGATCGGCGTCGAGGTCGGCAAGCCTCGCGTCAGCTACCGCGAGACCATCCGAGGCAGCGCCCTCAACGTCCGGGGCCTGTTCAAGAAGCAGACCGGCGGTCGCGGGCAGTTCGGCGACGTCACCATCAACCTCCACCCCTGCACCGCCAGCGAGGCCGAGGAGTTGGGGATCAAGTTCAACGACAGCATCGCTTTCCAGAACAAGATCGTCGGCGGTTCCGTGCCCAAGGACTTCATCCCCAGCGTCGAGGCCGGTATCCGCCAGACCGCTGTCGGAGGCGTCTCGGCGGGCTATCCCATGATCAACATCCGCGCCGAGCTCGTCGACGGCTCCAGCCACACCGTCGATAGCTCACAGGTCGCCTTCGAGCAGGCCGCGAGGCTCGCCCTGCGCGAGGCGGTCATGAAGGCCGGCAGCGTCCTGCTCGAGCCCATGATGAAGGTCGTCATCCTCACCCCCGAGGACTACCTGGGCAATATCACCGGCGACCTCGCCAGCCGTCGCGGCATGATCTCCGAGACCGAAGACCGCGGGCACGTCAAGGCCGTCACCGCCGAGGTCCCCCTCAGCGAGATGTTCGGCTACACCACCACGCTGCGCGGCATGAGCCAGGGACGCGCCGCCAGCAGCATGGAGTTCCTCGAATATCGCCCGATGCCCTCCAGCCTCGCAGAGGCCGTGCTCCAGGCCGGATAGGTCGCGACCAACGGTGCCGTGGTCTGAGCGAGTCTTCGAGCGAAGGCCACGTCGGTTGCGTGGTTCGCGCCGTTCCTCAGACATATGAGCAACAGCGTGGCCTTCGTCGCAAAGCCTTCTCCGACCACGGCACCCGGTTCTCAGACGCGTCGACGACCAATCCCTGCGATTCTCGGACCGGCTCGGGTCTCCGGAACGGCAACCCGCCTCATGTCGCCGCACGAGGGATACGATGCACGCGAGGCGGGGGCGTTCGCGACGCTGACGGCGCCCTGCGCCGGAGAAGCGCGATGGCCAGCAACTACCCCACAGTGCTGCTCTTTGGCTCGCCCGGGTCGGGCAAGGGAACCCAGGGCGCGGTCCTCGGAAAGCTCCCCGGCTGCTTCCATTTGTCCAGCGGCGACATGTTCCGGTCCCTGGACACCTCCAGCGAGCTGGGCAAGACATTCCTGAGCTATTCGACCAAGGGCCTCTTGGTCCCCGACGATCTCACGGTCGAGCTCTGGAAGGACTACATGGCCCGGCGCTACGACACACTCGAGCCCCAGCCCGACCTGCTGATCCTTGACGGCATCCCCCGCAACCGCGAGCAGGCCGAGCTGCTCAGCGACCACCTCGACGTTCGGGCGATCATCCACCTGGTCGCCAAGAATCCCGGCGCCATGGTCGCGCGACTGCGCAACCGCGCGATCGAGCAGGGGCGTCCGGACGACGCCAACGAGGACGTGATCCGCCGGCGTCTGGAGGTCTATGCCGAGGAGACCAAGCCGGTGCTCGCGTGCTATCGGCGCGACGTGATCCACGAGGTCGACGCGTTGCAGACACCGCTGGAGGTGCTGCGGGATGTCGTCGGCGCGATCATCCCCGCGAGCGTGCGCCAGACGAGCGCCGCGGGCAAGGCCTGAACGGCACGCACCGTCCACAACCAGGGACTTCCTTGGCGCACACGCCCGGCGTGTCGGCAACCGCCCCGCGCCGACCCGCTATGGTGTGGCAATGCGACGCGCCTTCACGCTGATCGAGCTGCTCGTGGTCATCGCGATCATCGCGGTGCTTATCGCCATCCTCCTGCCCGCGCTCGCCGGGGCGCGCTTCAACGCTAAGGTGCTCACCTGCACCAGCCGCCTCAAGCAGCTCGGCGTCGGTGTCGAGCTCTACTTCCACGACTTCGACCGCACCCTGCCCCAGGCGACCGGCCCGGCGTTCGACGGCACGCCGACTATCATCGGCGCGCTCTTCGCCGGCAAGAAGGGACAACTGCCGTTCTTCGGGATCAACGAGATCGGGGCCGAGCGCCGCCCGCTGAACGCCTATGTGATCGACCGGGCGGTGCCGAGCGACTCGATCGAGATGGTCTATGAGCTCGAGGCGTTCCGCTCGCCGCTGGATGCTGGCGCCCGCAACACCGGCATCCCGATCGACGGCTTCGACGAGACCGACTCGATGTACGACCTGGTCGGCTCCAGCTACACGCTCAACGACCACGCGCCGGATCTGGACCCGACCGAGGACACCTGGTCGACGCTGGTCCCGCCCGACGGCGGGCGCATGCCCGAGGTCATCGACACAACGAAGACCGTCGCCCTCGCCACGCACACGCTGTACAACTTCGACGACGATTCGGATCGCCGGATGCTCTGGTGGGGCGACAACGAGATCCGCGGCAACGCGCTGTTCCTGGACCTCCACGCCGAGTCGGCCCTCGCGGTGCTGAACGCACGCGGCGAGGACGCGCACGAGACAACTGGATACTCGTTCCTGCCCCGAGCGGACTGGGTCGAGCACTACCCCTGGGATTGACGCGAGCCCCCGCTCAATCGCGCATACGAGCCCGAAGCGCGAGCGAGGCTGGATCGCATACCGGTCTGATCAAGCCCCCGATCGCACGATCGATGTTGTCCATGGCCGCGGTGACGGTGATGCGATGCAACCCGGTGATCCGGGCGTTCGCCGAGCGGCTGAAAGCCGCGGGCAAGCCGACCAAGGTCGTCATCGTCGCCGCGATGCGCAAGCTCCTGGTCATCCTCAACGCCATGATCCACGACCGCGTCGAGTGGTCTTAACTCAAGATCGTCCAGAATCTCGCTTGACATCGAACACAGCCGCTCTGTGGTGAGAACTCCCCCGAATCAACGCAAGCCCGTACCATCGCTCCGTGACCGACCGCATCCCCCCTGAAGTCAGTCTCCGCCCCGTCACCCGCGCCGACCTCCCCTTCCTCTTCGACCTCCAGAACGACCCCATCGCCAACGAGCTCTCCGCCGTCCTGCCGCGCGAGAAGCAAGCCTTTAACGAGCACATGGGAAAGGTTCTCGCCGACCCCACCGTCACGCTGCGCGCCATCTTCGCAAGCGACGAACTCGTCGGCAGCATCTCCTGCTTCAAGATGGACGGCCTCGGCTCGGTCGGCTACGCCGTCGCCCGCCCCCACTGGAGCCGCGGCATCGCCACCCGCGCCCTCGCCCTGCTCCTCCAAGAGGTCCCCACCCGCCCCCTCCACGCCCGCGCCGCGATCCACAACATCGGCTCGATCAAAGTCCTCGAGCGCTGCGGCTTCCAGATCATCAGCCGCCAGATCTCACCCCCGCACCCGCGCTTCCTCCAATGCGAAGAGGCCCTGCTCACCCTTGAATGACCGCAATCCTCCAACACGCGAGCCGCGCATCGCGCGCCGCTGCCGAAGAAAAGGATCTCACCCCAGAGGGCACAGAGCACACAGAGAAAGACACAAACCGGCGAACAGAAGACTCTCACCACGGAGTTGCACGGAGTGTCACGGAGTTAGGAACTGGGCGAAGGAGGATGAGTTCCTTGTCTGTGAGGTGTGAGGTGGCCCACGAGTGGCGGACTCCGTGACACTCCGTGCAACTCCGTGGTTCAACCTTCTCGAGTTCCCCTCTCCGTGTCTCCGTGGTGAACATCCTCATCAGACCCACAAAGCTCACCGACCAGGCTCTCCACCGCCACCCGCAACACCCCGATCGCCCGCAGATACTCCTCCAGCTCCAGCCGCTCCCAGGGCGTGTGATCCAGCGACGAATCCCCCGGCCCGTACGCCGCGATCGGACACTCCCAAAGCGGCGCAACCACGTTCATATCGCTCGTCCCGGTCTTCACCTTCGGCTGCGGCCGCCCGCCCAGCGCGCGAATCCCCACGCTCAGCGCCCGCCCCACCGCGTCGCTCCGCTCCGACCGATGCGCCACCTCCGGCCCGTCGAACGCAACCTCCACGCCCACCTCCGCCGCGACCTCCTGCCCCACCCGCTCGATAGCCCCCGGCGTCACCCCCACCGGCAGCCGCATCCCCCCCTCCAGCCGCGCCCGCGCCATGATCCCGTCATCCCCGCTGGACATCTCGCGGATCGTCGTCTGCACGCACTCGAACGGGCTCGTCCCCGGCTCCAGCTCCCGGCAGCGCTCCCCGAACCGCTGCCAGAACCGCACGACCGTGTCCGAAGGCGTCTCTTCCTTGCTTGCCGTGTGCGCCACCTCGCGCTCGCACGTCGCCTCGATCAGCAATCGCCCCTTGTACCCCAGCGTCACGCCCTCCCAATGGCTCGGCTCGCCAATGAAGCACGCGTCCGGCCTGCGCTGATGCATCAGATACCGCGCCCCCGGCGACCCCGCCGCCTCCTCCCCAACAGCCGCGATCACCTCGACACACGCCCCCGGCGCCAACTCCGCGCGCGCCCCGGCGAACAGATGCGCCATCAGCGGCCCCTTCGCGTCCACACTCCCCCGACCATGCAACACCCCATCCTCCACCCGCACCGGAATCTCCCCCGCCACCGTGTCGATATGCCCCAGCATCACCACATGCGGCCCCTCACCAACCTCGCCCCGGCGCGCGATCGCATTGCCCGCCTCATCAATCTCACACTGGAACCCAAGCGACTGAGCGATCCGCACGAACGCCAGCGACGCCTCGCGCTCCTCGCCCGAATGGCTGCGAATCTCGACCAGCCGCACCAGCCCCGCGATCGCCGCCTCGTCCGAAGCCGCATCCGTGCGCGGCCATGCCCCAACCGATTCGATCTGTTCTGTCATGATCGCACGCACGTCCTATCTCCGAACCATGCTTTCTACCTGTGCCACCGGTGGCTCGCCCACCAGCGCCCTACCGCATCGACCTCTCCCCGTGCCACCGACCGCTGCTCTGAGCGGT
>JAJDDM010000007.1 GCA_029260315.1 Phycisphaerales bacterium
CAGCCGCACTAACATGTGTCAGCGATGTCTCCGAACGGGTGTCAACCATGTCCCCGGTCGGAACAGCTCTGCACGGCTGGTGCTTCCGGGAGAGCGCCATGAAACACCAACCGCTCAAAGCAGCGGTTGGTGGCACGACGCGAGACACGCGCGCAAGCATCCTGCCACGAAGCGCTTGTGACAAACGACGCAAATGGCTCTTGCGCCAGGGCCTCTACTCATCGCGTCGGTTTGGTGAACCTACCGCAGCACCTCGAACACCACCGGCACCTTCGCTCGCGGCGTCCAATCCCTCGGCGGCTGACGCCACCAAAGGATCGACTCGGCGGTCGGTCGCTCGACTTGCAGCGGCAGCGGCTCGCCGGCGTCCTCGAACTCCGCGGAGACGATGCCTTCTTGTGTCCGCAAGCCGCGCAGAGCCGCGTCGAGCGTCCGGGCATCGGCGGCCATCTCGACGCGCACGATGGACGCGACGACGCGCTCGGGCAGATCCGATTCCTCGATCCGCAGATCCGCCGGCGGGCCGACGAACGAGTCGGGGTTCATCGCCAGCAGCGGCGCATCGCTGCGTCGCTCGAACGGGGCCGGGGTTTCGGGCTCGAGTGCCGCGGCGAGGGCGGCGGGGATGTCGCGCTCGATGTGCACGCCGCGCTCGGTCTCGACGCCCTCGATCCAGGCGAGGCCCGAGAGGTCGGCCATGCGGACACGAACGACCAGGCGTCCCTCGCTCAGCAACTCGACGGCCCGCTGAGACGTGATCGGCTCGCTCGACGCGAAGGCCCGTTCGCCGATCAGTTCGGCGGCGGCGGGCGTCGGATCTTGATCGTCGGCATCGGCGAGCGTCGTTTCGGCGCGATCGGGTGTTCGCGTGGCCAACTCCGTGCCGTCGATCGACGGCGGGTCGGTGGGCGAGTGCGCGATCGGGCCGGTGTTCGGGTTTGGCAGCGGCCCGCCGCGGCCGGCGAACATCATGCCGCCGAACCAGGCGCTCGCGCCGACGACCAGCAGCAGGCCCGCGGCCATGGCGAGTTGGTAGTCGCTGACCCGGCGTGCCGGGCCGATCCGCCCGGCGACGGCTCCCGCAAGCACGGGCGTGACCTCGACGTGCTCGGGCAGGTCTTCGACTTGGTCAAAGGCATCGAAGCTCGGTGCGCCGCCCACGAGCAACTCGCGTTCGAGCAGGTCGGCGACGCCCTCAAGCAGGTCCGCCGGGGCTTTCTCATCGCCCAAGGCCGAGAGGGTGAAGCGGTCCAGGCGCATCGCGTCGGCCCGGGTCTGGAGTGCGGGATTCTCGCTCAGGGCGCGGGTGACCAGGCGATGGCGGTCGGGGGCGAGTTCGCCCTCGATCCATGCCAGCAGCACGCCGTCGTCGAGTTGGATGGGATTCGTCGCCATCTCAGATCTGTTCTCTGCCTTGATCCAGTCCGCCCTGTCCGCTCTCACCCTGCTCCAAGCTCTCGATCGTGTCTCGCAGGGCTGTTCTTGCCCGGAAGAGACGGCTTTTGACCGTGCCGACTGCCACGCCGAGGATCTCGGCGATCTGCTCGTAATCCAGCCCCCTGGCGTCCCTGAGAATCAGGATTGCCCGATGCTCATCGGAGACCCCCTGGAGGGCCTGGTTGAGCAATGCCCGGCCCTCAATGAGTCCGACGCGGCTGGCCGAGGTTTGTTCCCTGCTCTCGACCACCGCCCGGGACCGACCATCGCCCGAATCCGGGCCGGCCCGCATCTGCTCCAGGCTGGCGTGGCGACGGAGCTTCTCGGACCTGAGCTTGCTCAGGCAGACGTTCATGGTGACCCGGATCATCCAGGTGCTGAGCTTGGCGCGGGCGTCGAAGCCCTCGAGGCCCTGGATGATCTTGACCATGGCGTCCTGGGTGAGGTCGCGGGCGAGTTCTCGGTCGTGGACCATGCGGACGCAGATGGTGTAGAGGCGGTCCTGATAGGTGCTCAGCAGTTCGGCCCAGGCGTCGGCGTCGCCGGCGCGGATGCGATCGACCAGCGCGAGGTCGCGCTGGGCGTCGTCTGGGTTGGTGCTGGCGTTTCGCAAGGCGATCCCGGAAAGAATGGTATCGGGTCTTAGGGATGGGTACGTTGGGGGCGGGAGGGATGATCCAGGGCTGCGGGGCCGGGTCGCGGTTAGACCATCTACGATGTTCCCATGGCTCACTCCTTCCCGGTCGTGCTGATTCCCCAGGATGGCGGCGGCTATTTCGTGCAGTGCCCGACGCTGGAGGGCTGTTACAGCCAGGGGGAATCGGTCGAGGAGGCGCTTGCGAACATCCGGGAGGCGATCGAGCTGGTGCTGGAGGATGAGGAAGTATGAACCACGGAGTAGCACGGAGTTCCACAGAGTGGGGATCGGGCAGGTTGGATTCTCGTCTTCTCGTCTCGTTTCTGTGTGACTCCGTGCAACTCTGTGGTGAGTCTGGTGTCTTTGCTCGGGCTTGCGCTCGATGACGAATCCCAATGACACCTACACGAGCCCGCTGGCGACGCGCAACGCGTCCGAAGAGATGCTGCGGATCTGGTCGCCTCGCCACAAGTTCCAGACGTGGCGGCGGGTCTGGCTGGCGGTCGCCGAGGCGACGCACGAGGTGAGCAAGGACTGGGGGTCCGAACGAGCCCGAAGCGCAAGCGAGGAGAAGGGTGCAAAGACCCTCGCCGGCGCGTCGGACTCGTCAAGCCCAAACGCGTCGGGCCCTCTGGTCACCGAGGAACAAGTCGCAGAGCTCAGGGCGGTCGTCGAGCGGGGGATCAGCGACGAGGAGATCGCGCGGGCGAGTGAGTTGGAGCGCGAGCTGCGGCACGATGTGATGGCGCATGTGCATTGCCTCGGCGAGCAGTGTCCGAAGGCGAAGCCGATTATTCATCTTGGGTGTACGAGTCAGGATGTGGTGTGCAATGCTGACTTGCAATCGCTCGGGCAGGCCGTTCGGCTAGTGAGGATCAAGATCGCTCGGGTAACTGTTTCGCTGGGCAGACAAGCTGCTGCCCATCAAAGCGCGCCGACACTCGGGTTTACACACTATCAACCCGCCCAGCCAGTCACAGTCGGCCGGCGAATCGCGAACTGGGCTGCCGACGCCGAGATTTGCGAACGCCGGCTGAACTCCACCTGGTGGCAGTTGCGCTATAGAGGATTGCGCGGTGCGACCGGAACACAAGCGTCGTTTTGCAAACTGCTTGGTGACAAGGCCGATCCTCGGAAACTCGAGGCAGCGTTCTTCGACAAGCTGACTGACAGCGATCCGTTCGACATCAAAGATCACCCGAACGAGAGCCTGCCGCCCTACCCCCCGTCAATGATGTCGAAGCCGAATCGTGGAAACAGCTTTGATATCACTACTCAGACATACCCGCGCGTCGTTGATACGTTCGTGCTTGCGGATCTCGCCTCCATAGCCTCCGTCCTCCACAAAATCGCCACCGACATCCGCCTGCTGTCCAATCGCAAGGAGATCGACGAGCCCTTCGGCGACAAGCAGATCGGATCCTCGGCGATGCCCTACAAGCGCAACCCGATGCGCTGCGAGCGGATCTGCGGCTTGACTCGCTTCGTGATGAATCTGGTGGGCAATGGGTACGACACCGCCGCGACGCAGTGGCTGGAGCGGACGCTGGATGATTCGTCGAATCGACGGCTCAGCCTGCCCGAGTCGTTCCTCGCGCTGGACGGTGCGCTCGATCTCATGCACAACGTCGCCAGCGGGCTGGTGGTGCACGAGAAGATGGTCGAGCGGAATCTGATGGCCGAGCTGCCGTTCCTGGCGACGGAGAACATCCTGATGGCGGCGGTGAAGGCCGGGGGGGATCGCCAGGACCTGCACGAGAAGATCCGGGTGCATGCCCAGGCCGCGGGGCATCGGGTGAAGCACGAGGGGCTGGACAACGATCTGCTGGATCGACTGAAGAGCGACCCGGCGTTTCAGAGCAAGGGCGGGAGAGGCGCGCTCGATCGCAAGCTCGACTGGGACGATCTGATGGACCCGATGAAGTACGTCGGCCGGAGCGTCGAGCAGACCGAGCGATTCATTCACGAGGTCGTCGAGCCGCTGCGGGAGCGGTACAAGGACGAGTTGGAGCGGCTGGGTGAGAGTGAGCCGTGGGTGTAGGAAACTTTACCGCAGAGATCGTGGAGTTGAAACACGGAGGGCCACGGGAGGGCCACGGAGAAGATGCTCTGGCGGATATTTATCCGGAGGGATTCAGCGGAATAGTGATTCCAGAAAGGGGGTCATTTTCTCAGTGCGCTCCCGCATGTGCGCGGCGGCGTCTCGAAACTTCTCGATTGTCTCATCGTCATCCACGAGCCCGTCCTTGTTTCGGATGATGCGGTAGTTGTACACAGTCGTCCATTCCTCTCCAGTCTTTTGTCGCGACAATCGAAAGCCGAATCGGCGATCAGCCCCCTTGATGGCATCGACGATGCGCGTTCGCTCCTCAGAGTCAGAGCTCGGCGTCATATGGACATAGGCGGTTGCGCCTTGCTGGCCAACCCAGAGGCCGCACCGAATTACGGGCTTCGGCTCAAGTTTGCCGGACAAAGCAATCGGTGGGAGAAGCTCCTGCCACTGTAACGGAGCATACTCGCAACTCAGCGAGGCGCGATGCAGGGCCCAATAGGTGCTGTCGGTGTGGATCGCATCGCAGAAAGCAGTCACAAGTCGTTGTCGTGGATCACCCCGCTTCTCGAAGATCAGATCCAGCGCCTGGCGGTGATTGCGATAGATTCTCTCGCACAACTCGTTGATTTCCTCGTCGTCCATGAATCGGCTCCGAACAATCCGAAGGTAATGGTCCAAGAACACGCCGGTGTCCCCGCCGATGGCATCGCCGTTCAGCTTTCGGCAGCGATCAAGCGCGGCGTGGAGCTGGCGGTACGAGTAGGACGTCCAAATCCGTCTGCTGGGCTCATCGCCCTCGCGGGTGAGAAAAACGAACATCTTGCGGTGTTGCGGAAACTTACGCCCAACGGTTTCCTCATATCGTTCTAACTGTCTGGAATGCTCGCCGCTATGCACCTTGTTCTCGATCGCGATCACGATCTTTGGGTCGTCGGCGACGATGAGCAGATCGATGTTTCGCCATTCTCTTTCGACCCGGACGCCACCGAGATCTGTCCCGTCCAGATCGACCGGGCTCATCGGGCGATTGTCGCGCGGTGCCTCTCGCAGAATGTCCATGAGTACCGCTCGCAGAAATAGCTGCCCCAACCCGTGGCTCTCGGCAGGGTTGAGCAGCCACGCCAGAAAGTTGGAGTGGCGGATCTCCTGATCGACGATGCGTAGTGAATCAAAGATATTGAATCGCCCGATCTCGCGTTCGAGATCTGTGAGCGCATCATTCTCCACGACGAATCGCTCAAGCAGCATTGCTGCTTCTGCCGGCTCGATCTGGGGCGTTTCCTCGTTCATCGGTTCGTGGAGTCTACTCGGGCGTCGGAGGCAGCGGGCCGGTAGCCTTGGCCCCATGCCCACACGACGAGATGTTATGAAGCTCTCCGCTGCCGCCGCTCTTGGATCGTCTGCGATCCGGGTCAGCGCAGGCCGCGAGCACGGGTCAATCCAGCCCGTGGCCCAGCCAGAAAGGAATCCCGGCGATTTGCCGACGCCGGAACCCCGCATCGCCCGCTTCGAGCGCCTCGCCTTCGGCATGTTCGTCCACTGGGGCCTGTATTCCCAGATCGGTCGCGGCGAGTGGGCCAAGCACATGCAGGGCATCCCGACCGATGAGTACATGAAGCTCATGGACACGTTCACCGCGGACGAGTTCTCGGGGCGCGAGCTGGCGCGGGTCGCGAAGCGCGCGGAGATGCGGTACGTCACGCTCACCAGCCGCCATCACGACGGGTTCAGCCTCTACGACACGCGAGGACTCAGCACGCGCGGCGTCACGCACACGCCGGCGGGGCGGGATCTGATCCTGGATTTCGTCGAGGGCTGCCGGGGCGAGGGCGTCGTGCCGATGCTGTATTGCACGACGCTGGATTGGACCGACGAGCGGTTCGAGAGCGACTGGAAGGGGTACCAGCAGTATCTGCGGGCGTCGTGCGTGTTGCGCGTGCAACCTGAGTGATGCTCGGCTGCTGGGTCGCGTGCGGCGGGTGTCTCAGGCGCTCTTCTGCTCGACGCGCATCTTCTTTTTCACACCGATGAGCGTGATGAGCACGAGGAGCACGAAGGCCGCGATGACGATCGCGAGCTCGAAGAGCCCGACGCCGCAGGCGACGCCGATGCCCGCGCTGACCCAGATGGTCGCGGCGGTCGTCATGCCCTTGACGGTCGCGCCGGATTGGATGATCGAGCCCGCGCCGAGGAACCCGACGCCGCCGACGACGCCGCTGATCACGCGGATCGGGTCCAGCGGGACCTGTTCGGTCGAGTACGCGGCGCTGATCTCGCTGGCGACCATCATGACCGCCGCGGCTCCGAGCGAGACCAAGGCCATGGTGCGGATGCCCGCGGCCTTGTCGTGGCGCTCTCGGTCCCAGCCGATGAGCGCGCCGAGAATGACCGCCAGCCCGCTCCGCAGCAGCATGTCCCACAGCGAGAGATCACCCATCCGGCACCCCGTCAGTCGCACCATCCGGCGCAGGCCGCACCGATGACGCCCACTATCATTGGCCAACTCGTCACGGCCCTCAGAGATTGCCAGATAGTAGGGATCACCCATGAGAGATCGTTTGCGTTGCAGGGCGCTGCCGGCGCTGCTCTCGAGCCTGGCGGCGGGCGCGTGCGCTCAGAGTCCGCCGACGGATCACGCGGACGCGCAGGAAAGACCGCGGGCGATCGAGCGGCAGCCCGCCGAAGTGTGGATCGAACAGCCCCGCGTGCTCGATCGCGTCGCTGTCGTCGGCGCCTCAGCGAGCGCGGGCTTCCTCTGCCTGTTCCCCGACCATCACCTGCCGGTGAGCTTCGATCGCGCGTTCGGCGCGATCCTCGCGCAGCCCAACGACAGCGAGGTCTTCGGCTTCGCATCGGCGATGTTCTTCAACAACGCCCGCGAGTTCGGCCCGGGCTTCATGGACCAGGCGCTCGAGCGCGAGCCGACGCTGCTCATCGGCATCGACTATCTCTTCTGGTTCGGCTACGGGCACCTCGACCACCTGGGCAGGCCCGTCCGCGGCGAGGCCCAGCGCCTGGAGATGCTGGAGTTCGGGCTCCAACAGCTTGATCGCTTCGACGGGCCGATCGTCGTGGGCGATTTTCCAGATATGTCCGCCGCGATCGGCCTGATGCTCGCCCGCCAGCAGGTGCCCAAACCCGAGACGCTCGTCGCCCTGAACGAACGATTGCAGGATTGGGCGAGCGAGCGGCCCGAGGTCATCGTGATGCCGCTGGCGGCCATGGTCCGCCAGATCGGCGAGGGCAACGGCCTGGCGATGGGGAATCGGCAGTGGACGGGCAAGCAGGCGGCGACGTTCGTCATCACGGATAAGCTTCACCCGTCGCCCGAGGGCCAGATCGCCGGCGCGACGATTATCGCGGATCTTCTGGGCGAGCGGCTCGAGGAGATCGACCCGGCGAGCTTCGACCTGGATCACGACCGTGTCGTGTCTCGCCTCAAGAATCAGGGCAATCCCCAGGGCTCGGGGGGCTGATTCGGGCCAGTTCGCAGGCCGCGGCGCTTGACCCGGGGGGCCCCGCCCCCGACACTTCCCCTCCCGCGGGCGCGGGCGGGGGTCGGAACCGGGGCGGTTTCGGTCGCGTACCGCTGGCGGGGGGCCGGTCTGGATGTCGCCGGCGGATGTTCTTCTGTCGGGGCGTCGGCGGAGTCCGGATCCCCTGATTCTGCGTTCGTGGTCCTTTCTCAGCATTCTTTCCTTAGCGGAGTCCCAACATGGCTTCTCGATCGAGTGGCGGCGGTGCGATCGCCTTTGCCGTCTTCCTGGGCGTGCTCTGGCTGGTCTTCTTCGTGCTCACGCTGTTCTTCTACGGGCAGGTCAACGGGCTGAAGGCTCAGACGACGACCGCCAAAGAGGACCTCGCCGCGTTCGTCAGCGGCAGTGAGCAGGACCGGGCCGAGCAGATCAAGCAGGTTGCGCAGGCGAACGGTCGGAGCACAACTGTGTTCGGGCACATGGACGACCAGCTCACCCGGACGATGGCGCTCATCAGCGGTTCATCGAACGCGACGTTCGAGCAGATCCAGAGCCGCATCAACAAGCTGGAGAGCGACACGCCGCTGCTCCAGCTCGTCGAGCAGCAGGAGGGCGAGATCGACCGGCTGAACGACCAGATCGCCCAGATGGGCCAGGAGCTGACCGGGGCGATCAACACGCTGAACCAGCAGAAGGCCGCGGTCGACCAGCTCCGCGAGCAGTGGGCCCAGGAACAGGCCCAGATGCAGGCGACGATCGACCAGCTCGAGTCCGGCACGCGCGATTACCACGAGCGTCTGGACACCACAGAGGCCTCGATGAACAAGCGGGTCGAGGAGGTCATCGCCGAGCGCGACACGAAGGTCGCCCAGCTCGAGAGCGAGATCAGCGCCAAGGACGAGCGGATGCTGGTGCTGGAGGGTCAGGTCCAGTCGCTGCGCCAGGAGAATGTTGGCGCGCTGCTGCTGGCTCAGCCCGAGTTCTCGCTGGTTGATGGCACGATCCTCTCGGTCAACGCCGCCGAGGGCACCGCCAACATCGACCGCGGACGCAACAGCAAGGTCGTGCTGGGTATGACCTTCGGCGTGTACTCCGACGGCTCGACGATCCGCCCCGACGCGGCGGGCAACTTCCCGGCCCCCAAGGCCGTGCTCGCGATCATCCGCGTGGACCAGAACTCCAGCACCTGCCGGATCCTCCGCGAGACCCGCGGCAACCCGGTCGTGCGAGGCGACGCGATCGCCAACCCGATCTACGACCCCGACAAGACTTACAAGATGCTGGTCTTCGGCAACTTCGACACCAACGGCGACGGCTCTCCCAGCGATATCGAACGCGATGGCGTGGAGACCCAGATCCGCGACTGGGGCGGGATCATCGTCGACGAGCTCGTCGGCGACCTGGACTTCCTGGTCCTGGGCAGCCGCCCACTGCTGCCGCCCAAGCCCCGCTCGGACGCGCCGGTCGAGGTGCAACTCGCGTGGATCCGCCTGAGCCAGGTGGTCGACCGCTACGACGATCTCCAGCGCCGGGCCGAGGCGACGAGCATCCCGATCCTGAACGAGCGCCGCCTGCGGACGCTGCTGGGGCTCTGAGCCCGTGGATATCTTGAACCGAGCGCGAGCCGGGGCCCGACCCCGGCTCGCTTGCTATCGTCGCGGGCTTGAAGGTCCATCACCTGCCCATCCCGGCCCAGCACGCGTTGTACTGGGCGTTCCGCGCTGCCCTGACGACGCCGATGCTGGGCTCGCCGACGACGGTGCTGCGCCACGCGCGCACGATCGGCAATCGCGTGGCCCGCTCACGCATCGGGCGCAAGCACATGGGGCGGGCGATGCGCCACCTGGAGGTCGCGTATCCCGACGCGACGCAGGAGTGGCGCGAACGCACCGCGATCGGCTGCTACGAGCACCTGACCTCGCTTGCCGGCGAGGTGCTGCTCAGCCCGCGCCTGCTGACGCGCGACGGCTGGTCGCGGCACATCCGGTTCGTCAACGCCGAGAAGGCCCTCCAGACGCTGCTCGACACGCGCCCGCTGATATTGATCACCGGGCACTGCGGCAACTGGGAGGTGCTGGGCTTCACGCTGGGCATCCTGGGCATCCCGATCCAGGCGCTCTACCGCCCGCTCGATCTCAAGCCTCTGGATCGCTGGGTCCGCGAGACGCGCGAGAACCGGGGGCTGGGGCTGGTGGACAAGTTCGGCGCCGTGCAGCGCCTGCCGGGGCTGGTCGAGGACGGCCAGCGCATCGCGTTCGTCGCCGACCAGAACGGGGGCGATCGCGGGATGTTCGTCCCGTTCTTCAACCGCCTGGCGTCGGCCTACAAGTCGGTGGGCTTGCTTGCGATGCAGACGCGCGCCAACGTGATCGTCGGGCAGGCAAAGCGTGTGCATCCCGAGGACATGGCGGGCGCCGAGCGCCAGAGGTTCTACGACGATTGCGATGGGTTCCGGTTCGTGGTGGATATCGAGGACATCATCCCGCCGAGCGACTATTTCAGCCAGCCCGACCCGCTGTTCTACCTGACCGCCCGGTATCGGCGGGGGATCGAACGGATGGTCCGCAAGCGCCCGGAGGACTATTTCTGGATGCACCGCTCCTGGCGGAGCCGCCCGCGCCACGAGCGCGACGACAAGCCGTTTCCGGAGACGCTGCGGGCCAAGCTGCTGGAGCTGCCGTGGATGGATGAGGCGCAGGTCGAGGGGTTGATCGAGCAGAGCGACCGGGATCGGGCCACCTTGAAAGAGCTCGGCGTGAGCAAGCTGCCGTAGGACGGGCGGCGCTGGCCCGAGGGCATGTGCGAGCCTTGAATGGTCGGGGGATACGGAGGATGCCGATGGTCGAGAACAACAAGCGATTGCAGGGGGCCCGCGTGCTGATCGTCGACGACGATCCGGATGTCCTGCAGTCGATCGACGTGGCGTTCCGGGCCGAGGGGGCCCTGACGAACCTCGCCACCGACGGCAATGACGCGATCGACCAGTGCCTGGAGGACCTGCCCGAGCTGGTGATCTTGGACGCGATGCTCCCCGGGCGCAGCGGCTTCCTGGCGCTGGAGCGGATCAAGGGGCGCGAGGACAGCCCGATCGTCATCATGGTGACAGCCAACGAGGGCAAGCGCCACAAGGCGTATGCCGAGAGCCTGGGCGCGGACATGTACCTCTATAAGCCGGTGCCGCTGGATGCCCTGATCCGCAGCGCCGCGGAGCTGCTCGGGCGTGGCTGAGGGAGTGGCTCGTGGCTGATCGGCAGGTGGTTCTGACGCGCGCGACCGACGAGGACAGCGTTGAGTTGCCCGCGCTGGGAAGCCTCGAGGAGGTGCTCGAGGCGTTCGCGAAATACAACACCGCCGAGGACGGGTCGCCCCGGCGCAACGGCATGGTCGTGCTCCACGGGCCGGGCATGGTCGTCGAGATCCCGACCTTCGGCGAGACGATCAACCAGGCGATGGTAACGCTCAAGGAGCAGGACTACGCGTTTATGGTGCTCTGGCGTCTGTGCAAGGCCTCGGCGTGGCGGATCACCGATCCCGAGAGCGGGCAGGTTTTCGGCTGATCCGATCGGGCTGGGAAAACAGCGCGCAAGGCGGGCCCGGGAGGAGTGACTCTGGCCCGGGCCCGGCCTCAACGCGACTGAGTCCGGCTCAGCAGCCCGCGGCGAACAGGTCCAGGTATCCAAAGAAGTCCTCGCCATCCAGGTCGCCATCACCATCGATGTCGGCGCGATCATCCCCCGCCGCGAACAGATCCAAGTACCCGAAGAAGTCCTCGGCGTCGGTGTCTCCGTCGCCGTCGATATCCGCGTCGCACGCGCTCGTGAGGATCCAGACGCTGCGATCGAACGTGCCCGCGGCGACCGTCCCGTCGTCGCGCGCGGCGAGCCGGCGGATCGACACACCATCGAGCGCCTCGCCCACCCGCGTCCACGTCGCGCCATCGACCGACTCGTACACCCCGGCACCGAATCCCGGGTCCTCGATTCCCACATAGAGCACGTCGCCCGCGACCGTCAGCGACCGGGCTCGCCGCCCGAAGGGCAATCCCTGCGACGCGGACGCCCAGGAGTCCCCGCCGTCGTCCGATCGCCAGACAGTCGTGTTGCCGATCACGCCCGCCGCGAACACCGAACCAGCGAACGACTCGATATCCCGGATCTCTGGGAACGCCGGCAGCCCCGTGTTGGCCGGCGACCAGGACTGCCCGCCGTTGACCGACCGGAAGATGCCCGAGCCGAGAAAGTGGCCCGCGAAGACCGCGTCGTCGGTCTGATGGATCGCGAGAATCGGATCGAAGATCGGGTCGAAGAAGTTGTTCCTGCCGATGATCGGCAGCCCGCTGTTGATCGACCGCCAGCTCTGTCCGCCGTCGTCGCTGCGCAGCGCACCGCCACCGGAGAACAGGAATCTGCCCCCGGCGAACTCGATGCCGACGCCCGACCCCGCGAAGATCGTCTGCCCGGAGCCGTCGAAGGCCTCGATCTCGCGGAACTGAAGCCCGGCGGTGCCGTTGTACTGCGGCACGCCGGCGTTGACGGTCTCGAACGTCTCTCCGCCGTCGAGCGAGCGGTAGATCCCGTCGCCCTGGGTGCCGGCAAACACGATCGAGCTACCATCGGTGTGCAGTTCGAGCACCTGTCCGAAGGCATCGCCCGGGGTGGACGGTGTCTGGCCGAACATCCACCCGTCGCCGTCATTTCGCCAGACCTCCTGGGTCGCGGTGGGCGTCGCGAAGAGTGTCTCCCCGCCGGCGGCGAGCGCGAAGACATCGGCCAGCGCGATCCCCTCGACCGACTTGCTCCAAGTCGCGCCCTCATCTTCGGACATCCACAGCGAGTGGAAACGCGTGCCGATGAGGAGTGTCCCGCCAGCCGCGAACAGGTCGTTGGTGCTCGAGCCGCGTCCCGGTAGGCCCGCGTCGCGGTGCTGCCAGGTCTGGCCCAGGTCGTCGCTCCGCCAGAGGCCCGGTCCGACGTCGTCCTGCCCACCGTCGAGCTTGGTGCCGACGAAGTAGACGCTGCCGTCGAGGGTGATGAGATCGTTGACCGACGGCGGGGCCGGGTGGCCGCCGACACCCTCAGTCAGACGCCAGCTCCGCCCGTCGTCGTCAGAGCGCAGCGCGCCGGCGTTGCCGGTGCCCGCGAAGAGTGTGTCGCCGAGATCCTCGATCGGTCGAACGCCCGCGGCGAACACGGGCACGCCCTCGGTGATCACCTCCCAGCTCTCACCACGATTCGGCGAGCGAAGCACGGCGTCAAGAAAGCCGTTGCTTCCCGGCTCGGTCGTGCTCACGAGCAGGCGCTCTCCCGCGGCGTGCATCGAGATCGCGCCGTACCTTCCGTCGGGCGTGGTCGGCAGGAGAATCTCGACCCACGATTCGCCCGCATCGTCGGAGGTCCAGAGCCGCCCCTCCGTCTGGGTGCTGAGATCCACGCTGATGAGATACGCGTGCGCGCTATTGCTGCGCATCTCGACGCCGGACTCGCCCGGCGCGGGCGCGTCCAGCTCGATCCACGTCTCGCCGGCGTCATCGGAAGCGAACAGCCCGCCATTCACATCCGCCGCGAGTACGCGTCCGCCAATGGTCGCGAACGAGGTAACTGCGGGCAGCCCGCCGAGATCATCGACCAACTCCCACGAGAGCCCGCCGTCGAGCGATCGGGCCATGCCCGCCGCGCCGCCGGCGAGGACAACGCCATCGACGGCACCGAAGGAGACGATCTCGCCACCGTCCGGCCCGCCGGTACTGATCCAGTCTCGCTCCTGAGCTCCGACAGTTGCGGCGATTGCACAGACAAAAACGACTAGGACTCTGCGATGCATGAGCGCCCTCCCCAGGCTGACGCCGAGCGCCCATCGCCCGACCCCCACGCATGTCGCGCCGAGCCGCACACATTGCGAGACCAGCGACAAGCACGAATCCGAAAGTCTCCCGGCCTTCGCAAAGCACCGAATCCTACGATGGTCCATGCCCACATACGTCTACGAGATCCTCGACGCCGACGGTGAAGGCACGGGCGAGACGTTTGAGCACGTCCAGCCCATGAGTGCCGAGCCCCTGCGAGAGCACCCCGAGACGGGCGCGCCCGTGCGGCGCGTGCCGCAGGCCCCCGCGATCGCCGGCAGCATGTCGCCGCTGAAAGAGAAGACCAAGCTCAGCAACAAGAACCTCGAGAAGCTCGGGATGACCAAGTACAAGCGCCAGGGCGACGGCAGCTACGAAAAAACCGCGGGCAAGGAGGGCCCGCGGCATATTCGTAAGCAAAGCTGAGCCTTCGCGATCGGAGCCCGGCGGCAAGCTACTCCAACGGGCACCCCTGCACGAACAGATCGAGGAAGAAGAAGAAGTCGTCCGCGTCGATCACGCCGTCGGGGATGCCGTAGGCGGGATCGTTGGGATTGCCCGAGCCGGTCAGGTCCGCGCCCTCGTCGCCGCCGGCGAACAGATCGAGGTAGAAGAAGAAGTCGTCGGCGTCGACGGCGTCGTTGGGCACGCCGTAGCTCGGGTCGTTGGGATTGCCCGAGCCCGTGAAGTCCGCCGGGCAGGTCGCGCGGAACTGGCGCATCATCTCGTGGTCCTCGTGCTCTGCGATGTGGCAGTGATACGCGAACAGCCCGTTGTAGTCCTCGAACCGGGCGATCACGCGGGTGATCTGGCCCGGATGGGCCTGCACCGTGTCCTTCCAGCCGGCTTCTTCCGGCGGTGGGGGCACGGGGCTACCGATCGGGATGATCTCGCCGTTGTCGATGATGAAGTCCTGGCGGTCGAGCACCTGGAACATCACCAGGTGCATGTGCATCGGGTGCATCATGCCCGAGTCGTTGATCCAGTTCCACGTCTCGACCGTGCCGAGGCGCGGGAACTCGACGATGTCGTTCCATGTCAGTCCGTTGATGAGCCACCACGGGTCAGCGCAGTCGGGGTTGTTCACGCTGTCACGCCGGAGGATGAAGTCCCGCGATTGGATCGAGCGGGATTCGTCGATCAGGTCGATCGGGCGCAGCTCCGTCGGCACGGGGTTCTGATCGCCCACCTCGCTCAGCACCCGGAACTGCATCAGCTCGGGCAGCGCCACCGGGTTCGGCGCCGAGTTCTCCAGCACGATCTCCGTGCCCGGCGCGATGTTCGAGAAATCGAGGATCACGTCCACGCGCTCGGCGGGGGCGATCGATATCTCGCTGACCGTCACCGTCTGGGGCAGCAGCCCGCCATCGCTGCCGATGATGTGGATCGGCATGTTGTTCGAGAGCTTGAGCGTGTAGCTCCGCGAGCCGGAGGCGTTGAGCCAGCGGAAGCGGTAGCGCCCCTGCTTGACCTCGAAGTAGGGCGAGACGACGCCGTTGATAACCGGGAAGTTGCCGTAGAAGACCTCCTGCCACGCCGCGGGGTATCGCAGGCTGCCGTCCTTATCGAACCTGCGGTCCATGATGGCCATGGGCACCTCGAACTCGCCGGTGGGCAGGTCCAGGCCCTGCTCGAAGTCGTCGCGGATGAGATAGAAACCAGCCAGGCCCATGTAGATGTTCAGGCGGGTGATGCCCAGCGCGTGGTCGTGATACCACAGCGTCGAGGGCAGCTGGAAGTTGGGATATGTGAACAGCAGGTTCTCGCCCGGCGGGTAGGCGTCCTCGGGATAGCCGTCGGAGTCCTCGAAGGTATGGGCACCGTGCAGGTGGGTGACCACGATCGGGGTGTCGCCGGTATGGTTCGGCCCGTGCATGCATGTGTCGATCTCGAGGTCGTGCGAGAGAAGAAGATCGCCGTTGTCGTCGCGCAGGTCGTTCTGCCAGCGGACGGTCACGGTCTCGCCCGCCGCGGCTTCGATCGTCGGGCCCGGGAAGACGCCGCCGTAGGCATACACCAGCGTGTCGGGCAGGTCGCGGTGCAGCCTGCGCGTGACCCTGCGCACCGCGATCTCATAGTCCGCCTCGCCCCCGACCTGCCCGTTCACGGGCTGGGCGATCGGCGGGACGGGCATCGGATCGACGAACGGCTCGAGGAAGAGCACCGAGCAGTCGGCGGTCGAGCAGTCGGTCCCGACGCCCTGGTAGATACCACTCTGGGCGAGGCACTCGACCTCGCTGAGCTGGAGGCAGGTGCCGTCGTCGAAACAGCACGCCCCGCTGCTCGGGCACGGGTTCGGATCGCAGCTCACGCCGTCGCCCTGGTAGGTCCCGTTGAGCGCATCGCACTCGGCCTGGCTGGCGACGACGCAGCTGCCGTCGGCGAAGCAGCACGCGCCGGTATTCGCCGGCGGCGTGAAATCGACGACGAGCTGCGGGCGGCGATCGACCTCGCCGTTATCGCGTGACTCGAATCGCTTCGTGGAGTTCCCCCCGGTCTCATCGCCCACCAGCACCCAGCCGTAGTTGGTCGAGGGCGCGTCGAGCCAGAGCTGCACATCCGCGGCCATCGTAACGCTCGTCCACTCGTAGAACTGCTCGTCGATGCCGATCGTCGCGACGGCGCTGGGCGTGCCGACGAAGTCGCCGCCGATCGCGTTCCACGCGTCGGTGTCGAAAAAGTTGTAGGTCCAGGTTGCATCGCCCGGCGTCGCGAGCGCGCCGCCTCCCTCTTCGCCGCTGGCGTCGGAGGCGCCCTCGCCCCAGTCGCGCAACGCCGCGTGCAGCGCCACATCCTTCTCGAACGCCCGTGACCGCGACATGAACAGTCGGAGCGTCACGCTGTTGATCGACGACCCGGGCGGGATGGACCCGGCGACATCGAACCGCAATAGCCCACGGCGCGAGAACCCCGCGTTGGTCACGCCCGCGAAGAAGTAATCGCCGGCGCCGTTGCTCAGGCCGTCCTCCTGGTACATCGTGTTGTCGCGATCGGCCTGGACCACGATCTGGTCGGCGCGGGCCGCGATGGTTGCGAGCGATAGCGCAAGGACGACGCCGACTCTTCGGATGAACATCAAGATTCCTCCCCCCCATGCTTCGGACCAATCTTATGGGTGGATCGCGCCGACCGCCCTCGGGCCGCCAAACGGCAGCAAAAATAGGGCAAACAGCCCGCACGACCCGCGCCGGTGGCTACCCCTGGCCCTCGCGCAGCGTGCTGGAAATGGCGATTTCCTGGAGCCGAACGCTCAGCTCGTCCAGCTCCTGCTTGGTCCGATAGAATAGATCCGGATCGATCGATCGCCAATCGCTCTGCGCGGCGGCGACCAGCCTGATCAGGGCGTCGAGCTTGACCCGCAGCTCGCTCGCGTAGGGCGGATCGAGTTCCGTCGCGAACCGTTCCAGCCGCTCGCCGATCCACTTGCAATCCAGCCGGCTGTTGGCGATCAGATCGACCACGCGATGGCGGGCCATGTCCTCGCGGGCGTGCTCGAGGCTCTCGCTCTCGATGCGCTCGACCTCGTCGCGCGTCAGGCCGTGGTTGGGGACCACCTGCATCTGGGCCTGACGCTGCGAACGCCGCTCGATCGCGCTGACGTTCAGCACGCCGTTGGCGTCGACCATGAACTCAACCTCGATCTGCGGCACCCCCGCGGGCATCGGCGGCACCTTCAGAATGAACACGCCAAGACTGCGGCAGTCGCTCACCATCTCGCGCTCGCCCTGCACGACATGCAGTTTGATCTCGCCCTGCCCGTCGACGCTGGTCGAGAACATCTCGGTCGCGCGGGCCGGCACAGCGCTGTTGCGGGTGATGAGCTTGGCGACCGCCCCCCCCACCGTCTCGATCCCGAGGCTCAGCGGGATGACATCCAGCAGCAGCGAGGCCCTTGATTCGTCGCCGGTGCCCGCGAGGATCGACGCCTGCACGCCCGCGCCGAGCGCGACGACCTCGTCCGGATCCAGCGCCGTGTACGCCTCGACGCCGAACGCCTCGCCCACGCGCCGGCGGATGAGCGGGATCCGCGTCGACCCGCCCACCAGGACCGCGGCGTCGATCTTCGCCGCGCCTTTGCGCTCGGCGTCACGCCTCGCCCGCTCGCACGCCCGCAGTGTCCGCTCGACGATCGGCGCCATGATCGACTCGAGTTCCTCGCGCGAGATCTCGCGCTCGTAGCGCAGATGCTCGTCCACGATGATCTCGACCCGCGCCGTCTGCTCCTCGCTCAGCCGGTGTTTCACCAGGCGCGCAAAGCCGACCAGAGCCCGGCGCGTCTGCGGCGCAAGATCCATCAGTTCGACCGCTTCCAATCCCGCCCGCCTGCGGATCTCGGAGATATCCTCGGCGAACAGTCGCACGATCTCGTAGTCGATGTCGTCGCCGCCCAGGTGCGTGTCGCCCGCGGTCGCGAGCACCTGGTAGATCGCGGGCTCGCCCTCCGCCTCGCTGGGAATGATCTTGAGGATGGAGACATCGAAGGTTCCGCCGCCGAAGTCGTAGACCGCGACCGTCTGAGGGCCCCGCGCCGGATCGAGCCCGAGCCCGTAGGCGAGAGCCGCGGCGGTCGGCTCGTTCACCACACGCACGACCTCGAGCCCCGCCAAGCGCCCGGCGTCGCGCGTCGCCTGGCGCTGGGCGTCGTCGAAATACGCCGGCACCGTGACGACCGACCGCGAGACTTCCTCGCCCAGCACATCGCGCGCGATCCGGCGCAGCTCGCGCAGGATCTCGGCACTCACCTCCTGCGGCGTGACGAGCCTCGCATCCGCGCTGGGCGGATCGCCGGCAGGAATCGCGATCCGCGCCTGCCCGTTCTCGCCCTCGACGACCCGATAGCTCAGGTACGCGAGGTCCTCCCGGGCGTCTTCGAGCGAGCGACCCATCAATCGCTTGGCGCTGGAGACGGTGTGCAGCGGGCGCTGGATCGCCCCCTCGCTCGCGATGCCGCCCACGATCGTCCGCCATCCGCCCGCGCCATCGGGCTCATACCGCACGACGCTCGGCACGATCCTCCGCCCCTCGCTCTCCAGCACGCGCGGCCCCTTGGCGTCGCAATACGCGACCAGGCTGTTGGTCGTGCCGAGATCGATGCCGACGATGGGTCCGCCCATGCTGCACGATAGGCCAAGGCGCGCCAGCGCCAGCGGCTCAAGATCGGCATTCGGCCGATTGCCAAATGCCGCTTGCCGAACGCCTACTCGCGGATCCAGCTCAACGCCGCGAGCTGATCGACGAGCCCGGCGACCGCCTGAGCATCGGCATTGCCCGCGTCCAGCGCGACCCGCCGGGCGTCGGTCGTCCCGTTGTGCGAGATCGCGACGATGGCGGTGGTGCCGATCGCCGGGGGCGTTGCCGTCTGCTCGCTGGCGATCGCGTCGGGATGCCCCTCGCGCAGCAGCCCGCTCTGGGCGATCGCCCGCCACAGCCGCTCGACCTGGGCCCGATCGAGTTGGCGGATCCCCGGCGGGAACTCGCTCTCCTCCACGCCCGCTCCACCTGCCGAGCGCAGCAGCCAGTCCGGCTCCACGATGTAGCGCCCCGGCCTGCGCCAGCGTTCCAGGCGGGCGATCAGCTCCTGGTCGTCGTACTCGGAGTAGACCGTGACGCTGATCGCCAGATCGCCCGGCACGGCGTCGCCCGCGCCGACCGAGGGCGTCGAGGCGCACGAGCCCAGCGCAAAGCCGCCGGCGAGCACGAACCCCGCGCCCAGAGTCATCACCACCCGACGACAGAGACTTGAGAGCGACATCGCGCCCAGTGTATCCGCGCACGAGAAAGGGCGGGCCAGACGGTGCCGTGGTCTCAGCGAGTCTTCGAGCGAAGGCCACGCGGTTGCACCCCCGGCGTGGCCTTCGTCGCAGAGCCAACACAGACCACGGCACCCCACCCGCAATCCCAGACCCGGACCCGCCCACGATCGTGCGCAGCAGGACTG